>NZ_PDEL01000030.1:0-26264 GCF_002556465.1 Klebsiella sp. MBT K-1
CTTTGAGTGCCCACACAGATTGTCTGATAAATTGTTAAAGAGCAGTGCAACGCAGCTTTCGCTCACCGTTGCGAGGTGGCGTATATTACGCTTTCCTCTTTCAGAGTCAACCCGTTATTTCAGGATTTTTTCTCTTCAACCGACCGGGTTGTTTGTGAAGTGATTCACATCTGCCGTGTCAGTGGGAGCGCATTATAGGGATCCCATTTTTTTGCACAAGCCTTTTTTCGATCTTTTTTTCCAAATGATGGTTTTTCAGCCGCTTCGCGGCGTTCTTGCTCAATTCGCTCAATTTTTACCACAATAAAGGGTTGCAGACGGCCAAAAAAGCAACCAAAGTCTCTGCACTCCCTTCGTTTATTGAGGTAACCATGACCACCAGTTTACGTCGTTATAAAGATTTATTCCCTAAAACGGGCCTGCGCGTGATGATCGACAGCAGCAGCGTGGTGATCGGTGATGTCAGAATGGCTGATGACGTCAGTATCTGGCCTCTGGTCGCGATTCGCGGCGATGTGAATTACGTCGAAATAGGCGCTCGCACCAACATTCAGGACGGTAGCGTCTTACATGTCACGCATAAATCACCATCTAATCCGCAAGGCAATCCACTGATCATTGGCGATGATGTTACCGTCGGGCATAAGGTGATGCTACACGGCTGCACTATTGGTAATCGGGTACTGGTCGGGATGGGTTCGATTTTGTTGGATGGCGTGATTGTTGAAGACGACATAATGATTGGCGCAGGTAGTCTGGTGCCTCAGAACAAACGCCTCAAGAGTGGCTACCTTTACTTTGGTAACCCGGTAAAACGGATACGCCCCCTGACGGAGGCGGAAATCGCGGGGCTCATATATTCAGCGAATAACTATGTAAAGTGGAAAGGTGATTATCTCGATCAGGAAAGCCAGACCCAACCCTGAGCATCTTCCCGCTGGTCGAGAATGAGATCCTGGGCTTCATCTTCCAGATCCCAGCGATGTTCACGAAAAGCGGCCAGCCATTGTGCGGGTTCTTCACCGCCAAAACGCTTCTTGAGCACCGTTAACGTTAAGGCGCAGGTAAGCTGCATGCCGTTAACTAATGCCGGAAAAGCGATACATTGATGCGCTTCATCCCATATCTCTCTGTCTGGAAACTGAATAGCCTGGTTCACGCATTCAGTTCCTTCTGCAACGCTGCAATGACTGGCGTAATTTCTGGCAGTACGCCATGCCATAACAGCACCGCATGGGCAGCCTGCGCCACCAGCATTCCCAACCCATCAGCGCATTTTGTCGCACCGTGTTGCTGGCAGAGGGCTAAAAATGGCGTACAGCCTTTCTGGTAAAACATGTCATAACAACAGACATGAGGATTTATTAAGGTAACAGGGATCGCGGGAACATCGCCGTCAATACCGCTGGACGTCGCATTAACAATCAGATCAAATTCCTGACCGCCTAATGCTTCTATATCTAAAGCGCGGACGCTGCCGGTATGAGAAAAAAGCGTAGCCAGTTCATGGGCGCGAGAATAGGTACGATTAACAATAGTCACGGCGCAATCCAGCGACAGGAGAGGAAGCAATACGCCGCGTGAAGCCCCACCTGCGCCAATAAGCAACACCCGGAATCCAGGTTTAATAAAACCAAGCCGTTCCAGATCGCTCAGTAGTCCAATACCATCGGTATTGTCCCCAAGCAGGCGGCCATCCTCCAACCGTTTAAGCGTATTGACCGCACCAGCCAGCGCTGCGCGTTCAGTTAACTCATCAGCTCGCGCGAAGGCCTCTTCTTTAAAAGGCACGGTGACGTTCGCTCCCTTACCACCTTCATTAAAGAAAGCATCGAGCGTGGTAACAAAATCATCGAGCGGAGCCAGGATACGGCCATAGGGATGCGTAATTTGCAGCTGCTGCGCAAAAAGCCGATGAATAGATGGCGACTTGCTATGGGCAATCGGGTTTCCGAAGACGGCATAAGTTTCCATGAGTTACCCCTGGCGGAAGAGTTCGCCCGTCAAGGCGTCACGTATTTCAGATGGGTTTTGACGCCCGCCCGTTGCCCCATCGACTACCGGGAAATCAGCGCCAAACTGCGTATAAACCTCAGCCGTCGTGCGACAAGGAGGCTGGCCCGATAAATTTGCGCTGGTAGAAACAAGCGGTTTCCCGTAAGCCTTACACAGTTCGACCACCAGCGGATGATCCGTGACTCGTACCGCCAATGAATTGAAGCGCCCGGTCAACCAACGCGGCGTTGAAGCGCAGGCAGGGAAGACAAATGTTACCGGCCCAGGCCAACACGAAAAAATAGCCGCTAGCTGCGCATCACTCAGCTGCGTATCGTCAATATACGGCTTGAGTTGCTCAAAGTTCGCAGCAATCAGAATCAGCCCCTTTTCAACGGGACGCTGCTTCAGTGCGAGCAGACTCATGACGGCTTTTTCGCTATCGGGATCGCAACCGACGCCAAAAACGGCTTCTGTTGGATAGGCGATGACATGTTCATTATTCAGAAGCGCCACAGCGCGTACGATGGCTTCTGAGGGCAGGTTATTATTCACAGATTTATTCCGCCGATATCGGCTTTCCACATAGTTTGCTGGCGCAGAAGCGCTTAACGCCCTGCGCCGTTTTCTTTTCGATTAGCAACGGGTAATGACACTCAGGACACTCGCCCGCCACTGGCCTGAAGTTAATGACGAACTGACAATCGGGGTAACGATCGCAGGAATGGAAGTTTTTTCCAAACCGTGAACGGCGCTGAACCAGATGCCCTTGTCCGCATTGTGGGCAGGCTATTGCAGTTTCATCCGGCTTATCGATAAGTTCAGTATGTTCGCAATCAGGATAGCTGCTACAACCGATAAACATACCAAAACGCCCCTGGCGGAGTACCAGCACCGCGCCGCAGGACGGACACGTTTGCCCCTCCAGAACTTTGACAATATGTCCGTCCACCTGGCTTTTCAGGGGACGGACATAGTCACAGTCAGGATAATGCGAGCAGCCGAGAAAAGGCCCGTGCTTCCCGGAGCGTATTACCAGTTCAGCCCCACACTGCGGGCAGGGTCCGTTTTTACGCACCGAAAACAGCGCTGTTTTGGTCATAACAATTCTAATGTCGCAGCAAAAAAGTTAGTGCAGCATACCTTCATTTACTTCAAAGAGTAATTCTTCCATTTGCTGGTAGGCATTTTCGCAACCGGGAATATTGAACAGCACCATCAGAATCACCCATTTGAGATCCTCCAGATCGAATTCTGCCGTATCCAGCGCCAGCACGCGCTCTATCACCATTTCCCGTGTTTCGAGGTTCAACACCTGAATTTGCTCAAGGAATAGTAAGAATCCCCGGCAACTCGCATCAAGACGCTGACACTCCTCGTCAGTATAGACTCGTAACGAGAGTGGGTCAGAAGCTAGCTGCATGGGTGCAACAAGCCCCTCCTGGTAATCAGCCAGTTTTTCGAGCCACATTAGGGCGTTATAGATATCTTCTCGTTCAAAACCGGCATCGGTCAGATCCCGAGTCAGCTTGTCCTGATCCACGCGCATTTCTGCTTCGTTATGGATGTAAGTTTCAAACAGATACATCAGTACGTCGAACATGGCTTGCCCTCCTTAATCGGACATAGCCGCCGGGTACAGCTGCGATCCAGCCTGCTAACTCCAGTTCTAGTAGCTGGGCTACGGTTACTGGCACAGATTGGCCGGCACGTTCAGCGACAACGTCAACAGGTGTTACCTCATCTCCTACGTTAGCCAGGAGCTCTGGAAATGGCAATGCTACAGAAGGCCGATTACCGCAATTATTTACCTCATCTGGCTCAGGAAGAATATACGGTAGCTCATCTCGCCAGTATTCGACGATATCTTCAGGGGCTGTTACGGGAATCGCGCCCTGCTTGATGAGCCAATGAGGACCTTCTGAACCCGGGCTGCCAATCGGCCCTGGCAGAGCAAATACATCCCTTCCCTGCTCCAGCGCATACCGAACCGTCACTAATGAGCCACTTTTCAGCGCAGCTTCAATAACCAACACACCGGCGCTTAGGCCACTGATAATTCGGTTACGACGGGGAAAATTGCCCGGCAGGGGCGGAGTAAACAGCGGGAACTCAGAAATGACGGCTCCGCCACCGTTAATTATCTGTTCCGCTAACGCCTGATGGCGACGAGGATAGATCTCTCCTAAGCCATTCCCTAAAACTGCCACCGTTTTACCTTTCCCTTCCAGCGCACCACGATGAGCAATACCATCAATGCCAAGGGCCAGACCGCTCGTGATCGTAATGCCATAACGCGCTAAAGCTTCGCTAAATAGTTTTCCCCAACGAGCGCCATACCACGAGTGCGACCGACTCCCGATGACGGACAGCTGCCGGCTACTGAGTAGCGCAGGATCTCCACATACTAAAAGAGCGCAAGGAAAGTCGACAATCGCCCGCAGTTGGGGTGGGTAAAGCGGATCTTCGGCAGTCAGTAAATAGCAATTGGGCCGCTCCAGCCATTGCAGCGTGGCATCAATTTCGCATTGGTTAACACCGAGGAAATGCTTCGATTGTGCCAGATTCAAACCACGGGCACGCAACTCTTCTCGCTCTAGCGTCGGAGATGAACATAGCTGGCGTGCGGCACTGATAGCACCTTCTCCATACAGGCTGCTCACTCTCATCAAACGTAACCAAATTTCCCTCGGCGTCATCCCTATTCCCCTGCCACAAGCGACTTTAACAATCTTTGCGATTGGTCAGTGAGACTGTCAATTGCAGGGGGTTTTGTCTAGAATAGAGGTAATAATCTTTCCAACTCCTGAACACAACTCTGGATAACTATGTCAGTTTTGCAAGTGTTACATATTCCGGACGAGCGCCTTCGCAAAGTCGCAAAACCGGTAGAAGAAGTAAATGCAGAAATTCAGCGTATCGTCGATGATATGTTCGAGACGATGTACGCTGAAGAAGGTATCGGTCTGGCCGCAACGCAGGTAGATATTCATCAGCGCATTATCGTTATTGACGTATCAGAAAATCGTGAAGAGCAGCTGGTATTAATTAACCCTGAGCTGCTGGAAAAGAGCGGAGAAACAGGTATTGAAGAGGGTTGTCTCTCTATTCCTGAACAGCGTGCTTTAGTACCACGTGCAGAAAAGGTGAAAATCCGCGCGCTCGATCGTGAAGGTAAACCTTATGAGCTTGAAGCTGATGGTCTGCTGGCAATCTGTATTCAGCATGAGATGGATCACCTCGTCGGTAAGCTGTTCATCGACTACCTGTCGCCGCTCAAGCAACAACGCATTCGTCAGAAAGTTGAGAAACTTGATCGCCTGAATGCCCGAGCTTAAGGACGAGAATTAACGTGTCAGATTCACTACGTATTATTTTTGCGGGCACACCTGACTTTGCAGCGCGTCATCTCGACGCGCTGCTCTCCTCTGGACATAACGTTGTTGGCGTGTTCACCCAACCGGACCGTCCGGCTGGTCGTGGTAAAAAACTCATGCCCAGCCCGGTAAAAGTTCTGGCGGAAGAGCAAGGCATACCGGTATTCCAGCCAGCTTCGTTACGTCCGCAGGAAAACCAGCAACTCGTCTCTGACCTGCGCGCAGATGTTATGGTCGTCGTGGCCTATGGCCTCCTTCTGCCAAAAGCCGTACTTGATATTCCACGCCTGGGCTGCATTAACGTTCACGGCTCGCTGCTTCCGCGCTGGCGCGGTGCGGCCCCGATTCAACGTTCGCTTTGGGCTGGCGATGCCGAGACGGGTGTAACCATCATGCAGATGGATGTTGGTCTCGATACGGGTGATATGCTGTATAAGCTTGCGTGCCCGATCACCGCAGAAGACACCAGCGGGACGCTGTACGACAAGCTGGCGAACCTGGGCCCCCAGGGGCTTATCGAAACCCTTAAGCAGCTTGCCGCAGGCACCGCAAAACCGGTTGTACAGGATGAAGCGCTGGTTACCCATGCGCAAAAACTCAGCAAAGAAGAAGCGCGTATCGACTGGTCTCTTTCCGCTGCACAGCTAGAACGCTGCATTCGCGCCTTTAACCCATGGCCAATGAGTTGGATAGAAATTGATGGTCAGCCGGTGAAAGTCTGGCAGGCATCGGCGATCGACACGGCAACAAAAGCCGAGCCGGGGACCATTCTTGAAGCGACAAAACGGGGAATTCAGGTCGCAACCGGGGACGGGGTTCTGAATTTACTCTCGCTACAGCCAGCCGGGAAAAAAGCCATGAGTGCTCAGGATCTATTAAACTCGCGCCGGGAATGGTTTGTACCTGGCAGCCGTCTGGTCTGACGCTCCTTTCTTAATACGCCCGGTGTTACCGGGCATTTTTATTTTTGTACTTATGAAAAAACAACTCAATTTACGCAGTCTGGCAGCACAGGCCGTTGAACAGGTTCTCGAACAAGGGCAATCCTTAAGCAACGTTCTGCCGCCGCTGCAACAGAAAGTCTCTGATAAAGATAAAGCGCTGCTTCAGGAGCTATGCTTTGGCGTGCTACGTACGCTTTCACAGTTAGATTGGCTGATCGGCAAGCTCATGTCCCGGCCGATGACGGGTAAGCAGCGTGTTGTGCACTACCTGATTATGGTGGGCTTTTATCAACTGTTATACACACGCATTCCGCCTCATGCAGCTTTGGCGGAAACCGTTGAAGGCGCCGTTGCTATTAAACGTCCGCAGCTCAAAGGGTTGATCAATGGGGTCTTGCGCCAGTTTCAACGTCAGCAGGAAGAGCTGTTAGCTGAATTTTCTCGTAGCGAGATCCGCTTTTTACATCCTTCCTGGTTATTGAAACGTCTGCAAAAAGCCTATCCAGCACAGTGGGAAGCCATTGTGGAAGCGAACAACCAGCGCCCGCCGATGTGGTTGCGGGTAAACCGCGTCCATCACTCGCGCGACAGCTGGCTGGCTTTACTGGAAGAGGCGGGAATGAAAGGGTTTACTCATCCTGCTTACCCTGACGCCGTGCGCCTGGAAACACCGGTACCGGTCCACGCATTGCCCGGGTTTGAGGCAGGTTGGGTGACCGTGCAGGATGCCTCTGCCCAAGGCTGCATGACATTCCTTGATCCGCAAAACGACGAGTATATTTTAGATCTATGCGCTGCCCCGGGTGGTAAAACCACCCATATTCTCGAAGCGGCGCCCGAAGCACAGGTTCTGGCTGTCGACGTTGATGAGCAGCGACTCTCCCGCGTCTATGACAACCTGAAGCGTCTGGGCATGAAAGCGACCGTCAAACAAGGCGATGGCCGTTATCCAGCCCAATGGTGTGGCGAGCAGCAGTTCGATCGTATTCTGTTGGATGCCCCTTGTTCCGCCACCGGTGTTATTCGCCGTCACCCGGATATCAAATGGCTGCGCCGGGAGCGTGATATCGCGGAACTGGCCCAGCTCCAGGCTGAAATTCTGGATGCCGTATGGCCGCACCTGAAATCCGGCGGCACTCTGGTTTACGCGACATGTTCCGTATTGCCAGAAGAGAACAGCCAGCAAATAAAAGCCTTCCTGCAACGTACAGCTGATGCGGTTCTTAACGAAACCGGCGATGCAGATTTACCGGGCCAGCAAAATTTGCCAGGCGCCGAGCAAGGTGACGGTTTCTTTTACGCTAAGCTAATCAAAAAGTAATGAGATAACGAGTCGCGACTGATGAAAATTATCATATTGGGCGCAGGGCAGGTCGGCGGAACTCTGGCAGAAAACCTTGTCGGTGAGAACAACGATATTACGCTGGTAGACACGAATGGCGACCGCCTTCGCAGTCTTCAGGACAAATTTGATCTCAGAGTGGTTCAGGGCCACGGCTCGCACCCGCGCGTGCTGCGCGAGGCCGGTGCGGATGATGCCGACATGTTGGTTGCAGTGACCAGCTCAGATGAAACGAACATGGTGGCCTGCCAGGTCGCCTATTCGCTGTTTAATACACCAAATCGTATTGCCCGCATCCGTTCCCCGGATTATGTACGCGATGCCGATAAACTTTTCCATTCAGAAGCGGTTCCTATTGACCACCTCATCGCTCCAGAGCAGTTGGTAATTGACAGTATTCACCGTCTGATCGAGTACCCAGGCGCGCTGCAGGTGGTTAATTTTGCTGAAGGAAAAGTCAGCCTTGCAGTCGTTAAAGCTTATTATGGCGGCCCTTTGGTGGGAAACGCGCTTTCAACTATGCGTGAGCATATGCCGCATATTGATACACGCGTAGCGGCTATTTTCCGCCACGATCGTCCTATCAGGCCACAAGGATCAACAATCGTAGAGGCCGGTGATGAGGTGTTTTTCATCGCCGCATCACAGCATATCCGTGCAGTGATGAGCGAACTTCAGCGCCTTGAAAAACCGTACAAGCGCATCATGCTGGTTGGCGGTGGAAACATCGGGGCCGGGCTCGCCCATAAGCTGGAGAAAGATTACAGCGTCAAGCTTATTGAACGTAATCAACAGCGTGCCGCAGAGCTCGCAGAAAAGCTGCAAAATACAATTGTCTTTTACGGTGATGCATCAGATCAAGAATTGCTGGCGGAAGAACATATCGATCAGGTCGATCTTTTCATTGCCGTCACCAACGATGATGAAGCCAATATTATGTCTGCCATGCTCGCAAAACGCATGGGCGCCAAAAAAGTGATGGTACTGATCCAACGCCGCGCCTACGTTGATCTTGTTCAGGGGAGCGTGATCGACATTGCAATATCACCGCAGCAGGCAACTATTTCAGCTCTGCTCAGCCATGTGCGGAAAGCTGATATTGTCGGCGTTTCCTCTCTGCGCCGCGGTGTCGCGGAGGCCATTGAAGCTGTAGCGCACGGAGATGAAAGCACTTCGCGGGTCGTTGGTCGCGCTATCGATGAGATTAAGCTTCCCCCCGGAACAATTATTGGCGCAGTAGTACGCGGTAATGATGTCATGATCGCGAATAATAATCTGCGTATTGAGCAAGGGGATCATGTCGTTATGTTCCTGACGGACAAAAAATTCATCTCTGATGTTGAGAGACTATTCCAGCCAAGTCCTTTCTTCCTGTAGTTCGCAGGCGTCGACGAGACGCCTTTCTTTTATCCCTTATATATCAAAGGATAATATTTTTCTGCAATTATTCCCCAGTAATGGAAAATAGGAATACATTTGTTAAACTTATCAGTGTTAGCTGGCTCAAGGAGAATAAAATGAGTTTTTTAAAAGAATTTCGCGAATTTGCGATGCGCGGGAACGTGGTTGATTTGGCAGTCGGTGTCATCATTGGTGCAGCCTTTGGTAAAATCGTATCGTCGTTAGTTGCCGATATTATTATGCCACCGCTAGGTTTACTCATTGGCGGAATCGACTTTAAACAGTTTGCTGTCACGCTACGGGACGCCCAGGGAGACATCCCAGCGGTCGTAATGCATTATGGCGTATTCATCCAAAACGTCTTCGATTTTATTATCGTGGCGTTTGCCATTTTTATGGCAATCAAACTGATGAATAAATTGAACAGAAAAAAAGAAGAAATCCCGGCAGCACCACCGGCCCCGACCAAAGAAGAAGTCCTGCTTAGCGAAATTCGTGACCTGTTGAAAGAACAAAACAATCGTTCTTAAGAAGCGTCAAAAGCAGAAGGCCAGTGGTAAGAAAGTTAATTACTTTCTTGCCACTGGCCTCCCGACCATTCCGTCCTGCATGTTTTTCTTTTCTTTGGTAGCTGCCTTTCCCTTTCCTGTTCTTCTCAACTCTCTGCCTGAATAATGGGTCATGAAGTAATGCCTCAATGGCGTTATCTTTTATTTGCCCTTTCGTATGCTGATAGCGGCTCATAAACTCTCCAGATTAGTAAAAGAAATCGGCCTGAGTGTAGACGCGACTGATGCAAAAATCAACGTGCTGTATTTTGGTTGCTGGCCCCCTGCTCAAGCGCTTCAAGAATTGAACAATAGACGCTGCTGTGCGCTGTGCCGCAGCAAGCATCATTGAGGCGCTGCAAAGAGCGACGCATGGTTTGTAGCTCTTTAATCCGGGATTCCACTTCGCTCAAACGGGCCTGCACAATACCTTTAGATTCCTGGCAGGTGTGATGCTCTGGATCGATGCGGATCGAGAGAAGTTCGCGGATCGATTCTAGCGTGAAACCGAGCTGTCTGGCATAGCGAATAAAACGCAGCCTCTGTAAGTCGTTGTCCGTATAGAGGCGAAATCCACCTTCCGTACGCACATTGTGATCCATCATCTGCTGCTTTTCGTAGTAGCGGATGGTGTCGGGAGTAACGTCAGCCAATTTTGCCAGTTCACCAATACGGTACATGATTACTCCTCATTAATTTTATGTAGCAACTTATCAGCGTAATCTCCACGCAGGAAGTCCGTGTTCAGGCCCGCCTGTCGCAGCTTTAACTCGAGTAGCGCCAAACGACGGCTCAGTTCCGCATAGCGCGGATCGCTCTCCTGTACACCTTTCAGTAGGTCAGTGAGCATTACCGCTTCTTTACGATGTTCGAGTTCGGGAGGTAAACAACCTGCATTTTTGAGTAATCGGTAACCTGCGCGCAGCTCAGCTGGCACATGCGAGTCGTCATCCAGAGAAAGAGGTTCCCCACTTCCCGGAAGATTATCTAACTCACCTTTGCGCTGTGCATCAAGAATATGGCGCTCTGCCCACTGATCCAGTAACCACATCATAAGGCTCCGGCGATGAACAAAAATAATGCAGATATTGTAAACAAGCAGGAATAGGGTGGATATAAAAAAACCCGCCGGAGCGGGTTTTTTTACGTTACTACAGATTACTCTGCAGCAGCTTCTGCTTTCGATTCAGAGCGATCAACCAGCTCGATGTATGCCATCGGCGCGTTGTCGCCTGCACGGAAGCCACACTTCAGAATACGAGTGTAACCACCGGCGCGGCTCGCGAAACGCGGGCCCAGCTCGTTAAACAGTTTTGCCACGATCTCGTTATCACGAGTGCGGGCGAATGCCAGACGACGATTAGCAACGCTATCAGTCTTGGCAAGAGTAATCAGCGGCTCAACTACGCGACGCAGTTCTTTCGCTTTCGGCAGGGTCGTCTTGATGATTTCATGACGAACCAGCGAACCAGCCATGTTACGGAACATAGCCTGGCGATGGCTGCTGTTGCGGTTCAGTTGACGACCACTCTTACGATGGCGCATGACCTTATCCTTCTCAGTAAAACCTTAACCTGTGATCCGGTTACTCGTCAGCAATGCTTGCCGGTGGCCAGTTTTCCAGGCGCATGCCCAGAGACAGACCACGTGAAGCCAGCACGTCTTTAATCTCGGTAAGAGATTTTTTACCCAGGTTCGGCGTTTTCAGCAACTCAACCTCGGTACGCTGTACCAGATCACCGATATAGTGGATAGCTTCTGCCTTAAGGCAGTTAGCAGAGCGGACAGTCAATTCGAGATCGTCAACAGGGCGCAGCAGGATCGGATCGAATTCTGGTTTCTCTTCTTTCACTTCCGGCTGACGTACATCACGTAAATCAACGAAAGCTTCCAGTTGTTCTGCCAGGATGGTTGCCGCACGACGAATCGCCTCTTCAGGATCGATTGTTCCGTTGGTTTCCATTTCGATGACCAGCTTGTCCAGGTCGGTACGCTGTTCTACACGCGCTGCTTCAACATTGTAGGCAATACGCTCTACCGGGCTGTAGCATGCGTCGACCAGCAGACGGCCGATTGGGCGCTCATCTTCTTCCGAATGAATTCGGGCAGAAGCCGGCACATAACCGCGACCGCGCTGAACTTTGATACGCATGCTAATAGCTGCGTTCTCATCGGTCAGGTGGCAGATCACATGTTGCGGCTTGACGATTTCGACATCACCGTCATGGGTAATGTCGGCTGCGGTCACAGGGCCAATGCCAGATTTGTTCAAAGTAAGGATAACTTCATCTTTACCCTGAACTCTCACCGCCAGCCCTTTCAGGTTGAGCAGGATTTCAAGGATATCTTCCTGAACGCCTTCTTTGGTGCTGTACTCATGAAGTACACCATCAATCTCAACCTCGGTCACCGCGCAACCCGGCATCGATGAGAGCAGAATACGGCGCAGTGCGTTACCCAGAGTATGGCCAAAGCCACGCTCTAAAGGTTCAAGGGTCACCTTGGCGTGCGTCGAACTCACTTGCTCGATATCGACCAGGCGCGGTTTTAGAAACTCTGTCACAGAACCCTGCATTGTGTCCTCTCTTTGGTACTAAGCTTTACTTGGAGTAAAGCTCGACGATCAGGTGTTCGTTAATGTCCGCAGACAGATCAGAACGTTCCGGCTGACGCTTGAACGTACCTTCCATCTTGCCAGCATCAACTTCCAGCCAGGTTGGCTTTTCACGCTGCTCAGCCAGCTCCAGAGCGGCTTTCACGCGAGATTGCTTTTTCGCTTTCTCACGAATGCTGACAACGTCATTCGCTTTAACCTGATAAGAAGCGATGTTAACAACACGACCGTTTACCATGATAGCTTTGTGGCTAACCAGCTGACGTGATTCAGCACGAGTCGCGCCGAAGCCCATACGGTATACAACGTTGTCCAGACGACCTTCCAGCAGAGTCAACAGGTTTTCACCGGTGTTGCCTTTCAGACGCGCTGCTTCTTTATAGTAGTTACGGAACTGACGCTCCAGCACACCGTACATACGGCGAACTTTTTGCTTTTCACGCAACTGCACACCATAGTCAGACAGACGCGGTTTACGCGCACCGTGCTGGCCAGGAGCTTGTTCAATTTTACACTTGGTATCGATCGCGCGAACGCCAGACTTAAGGAACAGGTCTGTGCCCTCACGACGGCTCAGCTTGAGCTTAGGACCCAAATATCTTGCCATTTTCTTTCTCCAACAATCCTAGAAACGAACGCGTTATACGCGACGTTTTTTCGGCGGACGACAACCGTTATGAGGGATCGGAGTCACATCAGTAATATTCGTGATGCGGAAACCAGCGGCGTTCAGTGCACGAATAGTAGATTCGCGACCTGGACCCGGACCTTTGACCATAACTTCCAGATTCTTGATGCCGTATTCTTTTACGGCTTCAGCGCAACGCTCTGCTGCAACCTGAGCTGCAAACGGAGTGGATTTGCGAGAACCACGGAAACCGGAACCACCGGCTGTTGCCCAACCCAGCGCGTTACCCTGACGATCGGTAATGGTAACGATGGTGTTGTTAAAAGAAGCATGGACATGAGCCACGCCATCAGAGACTTGTTTTCTTACACGCTTACGTGCACGAACTGGTGCCTTTGCCATTATTCAATCACCCCGACTATTTCTTGATCGGTTTACGCGGACCCTTACGGGTACGTGCGTTGGTCTTAGTACGCTGACCGCGAACCGGAAGACCACGACGATGGCGTAAACCACGATAGCAACCAAGGTCCATCAGACGCTTGATGCTCAGGGTGATTTCACGGCGCAGATCACCTTCAACGACAAATTTACCAACCGCTTCACGCAGGGATTCAATTTGTTCTTCAGACAGCTCACTGATCTTAACATTTTCAGCGATACCCGTGTCAGCACAGATGGCTTTAGAGCGGGTCTTGCCGATACCGAAAATGGCAGTTAATGCGATTACGGTATGTTTGTGATCAGGAATGTTAATGCCTGCTATACGGGCCACTATGCACTCCTACTATTTAATATGTACGCACCATGCTGAAAAGCCCGTTTTCAGGATACTCAAATGGAAACGTACAGACATACAAAAGATTGGCTGGCTAATCTAGCCAGCTCAACCCAACTTTGCAAGAAAAATATGCGAATAAATCAGCCTTGGCGCTGTTTATGCTTCGGCTCGGCACTGCAAATCACGCGGATGACGCCATCACGCTTAACGATTTTGCAGTTACGGCATAATTTCTTGACGGAAGCACGAACTTTCATTTTTACTCTCCGTAACTTCTCGAGCGACCTGTTAGCGGCCGTAGCCTTTCAGGTTCGCCTTCTTCAATGCAGACTCGTACTGACTCGACATCATCAGAGTTTGCACTTGAGCCATAAAGTCCATAATCACGACAACAACGATAAGCAGTGAGGTCCCACCGAAGTAGAACGGTACTTTCATTGCATCACGCATGAACTCCGGGATCAGGCAGATAAAAGTGATGTATAACGCACCGACCAAAGTCAGGCGAGTCATTACTTTATCGATATACTTCGCCGTTTGCTCTCCCGGACGAATTCCTGGTACAAATGCACCGGACTTCTTCAGGTTATCTGCTGTTTCACGCGGGTTGAAAACCAACGCCGTATAGAAGAAACAGAAGAAGATGATTGCAGACGCATAGAGTAACACATAAAGCGGTTGCCCAGGCTGCAAATACAGCGAAATTGTTGTCAGCCAGTTCCAACCAGTACCGCCCCCGAACCATGATGTAATGGTTGCCGGGAACAGAATAATACTGGAAGCGAAGATTGCCGGGATGACCCCTGCCATATTCACTTTCAGCGGTAAATGTGTGCTCTGTGCAGCATAGACACGACGACCCTGTTGACGCTTAGCGTAGTTTACCACAATGCGGCGTTGGCCACGCTCAACAAAGACAACAAAGAAGGTCACTGCAAATACTAATACTGCAACCAACAGCAACAGGAGGAAGTGCAGGTCGCCTTGACGCGCTTGCTCGATAGTATGGGCGATGGCTGGCGGGAGACCCGCAACGATACCGGCAAAGATAATGATCGAGATACCGTTTCCGATACCACGTTCAGTAATCTGTTCGCCGAGCCACATCAGGAACATTGTTCCTGAAACCAGACTAACAACAGCGGTGAAATAGAATGCAAAGCCTGGATTAATCACCAGGCCCTGCATACCAGGCATATTCGGCAGACCGGTAGCAATACCGATCGACTGGAATATCGCCAGCACCAGAGTACCGTAGCGGGTGTACTGGCTGATCTTACGACGACCAGACTCCCCTTCTTTCTTCAGCTCTGCTAACGGCTGATAAACAACCGTCAACAGCTGGACAATGATCGATGCCGAAATATACGGCATGATACCCAACGCAAAGATAGAAGCACGGCTGAGAGCACCACCAGAGAACATGTTGAACATTTCAATGATGGTGCCTCGCTGTTGCTCAAGCAGTTTGGCAAGTACAGCGGCATCAATACCAGGGATCGGAATAAAAGAGCCAATACGGAACACAATCAACGCACCGATTACAAACAACAGTCTGCGCTTCAGTTCGCCAATCCCACCTTTGGCACTTTGAAAATCTAATCCCGGTTGCTTAGCCATCTGCTACTTATTCCTCAATTTTACCGCCAGCAGCTTCGATAGCAGCACGAGCACCTTTAGTCACGCGCAGGCCACGAACAGTTACCGGACGAGATACTTCACCAGACAGGATCACTTTCGCGAATTCGATCTGGATACCGATAATGTTAGCCGCTTTCAGCGTGTTCAGGTCGATAACATCGCCTTCTACGTGAGCCAGATCAGACAGACGAACTTCTGCCGTGATCATCGCTTTACGAGAAGTGAAGCCGAATTTCGGCAGACGACGGTACAGAGGCATCTGACCACCTTCGAAACCGCGACGTACGCCACCGCCAGAACGAGAGTTCTGACCTTTGTGACCACGACCACCGGTTTTACCGAGGCCAGAACCGATACCACGACCCAGGCGTTTACCCGCCTTTTTGGAGCCTTCGGCCGGAGACAGAGTATTTAAACGCATCTCTTACTCCTCAACTTTAACCATGAAGGAAACCGCGTTGACCATACCACGAACAGCAGGAGTATCCTCGCGCTCTACGGTGTGACCAATACGACGCAGACCCAGGCCAAGCAGCGTTGCCTTGTGTTTCGGCAAACGACCGATTGCACTGCGGGTTTGAGTAATTTTAATAGTCTTTGCCATGGTTTATTTCCCCAGAATTTCTTCAACGGATTTACCACGCTTGGCAGCGACCATTTCTGGAGAATTCATATTTTCCAGGCCATCAATAGTTGCACGAACCACGTTGATCGGGTTGGTGGAACCATATGCTTTGGCCAGAACGTTATGAACTCCAGCAACTTCCAGAACGGCGCGCATTGCACCACCGGCAATGATACCGGTACCTTCGGAAGCTGGCTGCATGAATACACGAGAACCCGTGTGAACACCTTTAACCGGGTGTTGCAGGGTGCCGTGGTTCAGCGCGACATTAATCATATTGCGACGGGCTTTTTCCATCGCTTTCTGGATCGCTGCTGGAACTTCACGCGCTTTACCGTAACCAAAACCAACGCGACCGTTACCGTCACCAACTACAGTCAGAGCTGTGAAGGAGAAAATACGACCACCTTTAACGGTTTTAGATACGCGGTTAACCGCGATCAGCTTTTCCTGCAGTTCGCCAGCTTGTTTTTCGATGTGAGCCATCTTACACCTCTACCTTAGAACTGAAGGCCAGCTTCACGGGCAGCATCTGCCAGTGCCTGGACACGACCATGATATTGGAACCCGGAACGGTCAAAGGAAACATCTTTGATGCCTTTTTCCAGAGCGCGTTCAGCAACAGCTTTACCCACAGCTGCTGCCGCGTCTTTGTTACCGGTGTACTTCAGTTGTTCAGCGATAGCTTTTTCTACAGTAGAAGCAGCTACCAGAACTTCAGAACCGTTCGGTGCAATTACCTGTGCGTAAATATGACGCGGGGTACGATGTACCACCAGGCGAGTTGCACCCAGCTCCTGGAGCTTGCGGCGTGCGCGGGTCGCACGACGGATACGAGCAGATTTCTTATCCATAGTGTTACCTTACTTCTTCTTAGCCTCTTTGGTACGCACGACTTCGTCGGCGTAACGAACACCCTTGCCTTTATAAGGCTCAGGACGACGGTAGGCGCGCAGATCTGCTGCAACCTGACCGATCACCTGCTTATCAGCGCCTTTCAGCACGATTTCAGTTTGAGTCGGACATTCTGCAGTGATACCGGCCGGCAGTTTATGCTCAACAGGATGAGAGAAACCTAAAGCCAGGTTTACTACATCCCCTTTGACCGCTGCACGATAACCTACACCAACCAGCTGAAGCTTTTTAGTGAAGCCTTCGGTAACACCAACAACCATTGAGTTCAGCAGGGCACGCGCGGTACCAGCCTGAGCCCATCCATCCACGAAACCATCACGCGGACCGAAGGTCAGAGCATTATCTGCATGTTTAACTTCAACAGCATTGTTGAGGGTACGAGTCAGCTCGCCGTTTTTACCTTTGATCGTAATAACCTGACCGTTGATTTTTACATCAACGCCGGCAGGAACAACGACCGGTGCTTTAGCAACACGAGACATTTTTTCCTCCGATTAGGCTACGTAGCAGATAATTTCGCCACCAAGACCAGCCTGGCGCGCTGCACGATCGGTCATAACACCTTTAGAGGTAGAAATAACCGCGATACCCAGACCCGCCATAACTTTCGGCAGCTCATCTTTACGTTTGTAGATGCGCAGACCTGGGCGGCTGACACGCTGAATGCTTTCTACAACAGCTTTACCCTGGAAATACTTAAGAGTCAGTTCCAGTTCCGGCTTGATGTCGCCTTCAACTTTAAAATCTTCAATAAAGCCTTCTTCCTTCAGCACGTTGGCAATTGCCACTTTCAGCTTGGAGGAAGGCATGGTGACCGCAGCTTTATTCGCGGCCTGACCGTTACGGATACGGGTCAGCATATCCGCGATCGGATCTTGCATGCTCATCTGTCTTTACTCCCGTGATTCAATTGGTGACAATTACCAGCTAGCCTTTTTCAGACCCGGGATTTCACCGCGCATTGCGGCTTCACGGACCTTGATACGGCTCAACCCGAACTTCCGCAGGAAACCATGCGGACGACCTGTTTGACGGCAGCGATTACGCTGACGAGACGGGCTGGAATCACGCGGCAGAGTCTGCAGCTTGAGAACAGCGTTCCAACGATCTTCGTCGGTTGCGTTCACATCAGAGATGATAGCTTTCAGTTCAGCGCGTTTAGCGAAGAATTTATCAGCTAAAGCCACGCGCTTTACTTCGCGTGCTTTCATTGATTGCTTAGCCATTAAGTAACCCTACCTTACTTGCGGAACGGGAAGTCAAAGGCAGCCAGCAGAGCGCGGCCTTCTTCATCAGATTTCGCAGTAGTGGTAATGGTAATATCCAAACCACGAACGCGGTCGACTTTATCGTAGTCGATTTCTGGGAAGATGATCTGCTCACGGACACCCATGCTGTAGTTGCCACGACCGTCGAAAGACTTAGCGGACAAGCCACGGAAGTCACGGATACGCGGTACAGCAATAGTGATCAGGCGCTCAAAGAACTCCCACATGCGTTCGCCACGCAGAGTTACTTTACAGCCGATCGGATAGCCCTGACGGATTTTGAAGCCTGCAACTGATTTGCGTGCTTTGGTGATCAGCGGTTTTTGACCGGAGATTGCTGTCAGATCGGCTGCTGCGTTATCCAGCAGTTTCTTGTCAGCGATCGCTTCACCAACACCCATGTTCAGGGTGATCTTCTCGACCCGAGGGACTTGCATGACAGAATTGTAGTTAAACTCAGTCATGAGTTTTTTAACTACTTCGTCTTTGTAGTAATCATGCAGTTTCGCCATCGTACTACTCCAAATTACTTGATAGTTTCGCTATTAGATTTGAAGAAACGGACTTTTTTGCCGTCTTCGAATCTAAAGCCTACACGGTCAGCCTTGCCGGTTGCCGCATTGAAGATCGCAACGTTAGAAACCTGAATAGCAGCTTCTTTTTCAACGATGCCGCCTGGTTGGTTCAGAGCCGGAACCGGCTTCTGGTGTTTCTTAACCAGGTTGATACCTTCAACAATGAGCTTGCCGGAAGACAAGACATTCTTAACTTTACCGCGTTTACCTTTATCTTTACCGGTTAACACGATAACTTCGTCATCACGACGGATTTTCGCTGCCATGATTCGCTCCTTAGAGTACTTCTGGGGCCAGAGAGATAATTTTCATGAACTTCTCGTTACGAAGTTCACGAGTTACCGGCCCAAAAATACGCGTACCGATGGGCTGCTCGCTGTTATTGTTTAAAATAACGCATGCATTACCATCGAAGCGAATGACAGAACCGTCCGGGCGACGAACACCCTTCTTGGTGCGCACCACTACCGCCTTCAGCACATCACCTTTTTTGACCTTACCACGCGGAATTGCTTCCTTGATGGTGATCTTGATGATGTCGCCTACGCCTGCGTAGCGACGGTGCGAGCCACCCAGAACCTTGATACACATTACGCGACGTGCACCGGAGTTGTCGGCGACGTTCAGCATAGTCTGTTCTTGGATCATTTTAGTGCTCCGCTAATGTCAACTACTACTGAGACCCAAAAATAGGGTCGTTAAAAAAGCCCCATATCGAGGGCGCGGCATTATAACACCGCAAATCAGATATGGGTAGAAAAAATAAACGGCTCATCGCTGAGCCGTTTATCCGTATCGAGAATGCGTACTGTATTACAGAACCGCTTTCTCTACAACGCGAACCAGCGTCCAGGACTTAGTCTTGGACAGCGGACGGCATTCGCGGATTTCAACCACGTCACCGATACCGCATTCGTTGTTCTCGTCATGTACGTGCAGTTTGGTCGTACGCTTGATGAATTTGCCGTATACCGGGTGTTTCACCATACGTTCGATAGCAACAACAATGGATTTCTCCATTTTGTCGCTAACCACGCGACCTTGCAGAGTACGGATTTTATCGGTCATTACGCACCCGCCTTCTGAGTCAGTAAAGTCTTAACGCGTGCAACATCACGACGCACTTGCTTCAGCAGATGAGTCTGTTGCAGCTGGCCACTTGCAGCCTGCATACGCAGGTTGAACTGCTCACGCAGCAGGTTCAGCAGCTCAGCGTTCAGCTCTTCAACGCTTTTTTCACGCAGCTCTTTTGCTTTCATTACATCACCGTCTTAGTTACAAAGGTGGTTTTGATCGGCAGTTTCGCTGCTGCCAGGCCGAATGCTTCACGGGCCAGCTCTTCCGGTACGCCGTCCATTTCATAAAGGACTTTACCCGGCTGAATCAAGGCAACCCAGTACTCCACGTTACCTTTACCTTTACCCATACGAACTTCCAGCGGCTTCTCGGTGATCGGTTTGTCCGGGAATACACGGATCCAGATCTTACCTTGACGCTTAACTGCACGGGTCATAGCACGACGTGCTGCTTCGATCTGACGTGCAGTCAGACGACCACGGCCAACAGCTTTCAGACCGAAAGTGCCGAAGCTAACATCCGTACCCTGCGCCAGACCACGGTTGCGGCCTTTATGCACTTTACGGAATTTTGTACGCTTTGGTTGTAACATCAGCGACGCTCCTTATTTACGGCCTTTACGCTGCTGCTTTTTAGGTTGAGCAGCCGGTTCCGGTTGTTCAACAGCAGCCATACCACCCAGGATCTCACCTTTGAAGATCCATACCTTAACGCCGATTACACCGTAAGTGGTGTGCGCTTCAGAGGTGTTGTAGTCGATGTCAGCACGCAGAGTGTGCAGCGGTACGCGACCTTCACGGTACCATTCGGTACGTGCGATTTCCGCGCCGCCCAGACGGCCGCTAACTTCAACTTTGATACCTTTAGCGCCCAGACGCATTGCGTTCTGTACAGCACGCTTCATAGCACGACGGAACATAACGCGACGTTCCAGCTGAGAAGTGATGCTGTCAGCAACCAATTTAGCGTCCAGTTCAGGCTTACGAACTTCGGCAATATTGATCTGTGCAGGCACGCCAGCGAGATCCGCGACGACCTTGCGCAGTTTTTCTACGTCTTCGCCTTTCTTACCGATAACGATACCCGGGCGAGCAGTGTGAATGGTCACACGAATGCTTTTAGCCGGACGCTCGATAACGATACGAGATACAGACGCTTTCGCCAGTTCCTTAGTCAGGTACTGACGTACTTTAAAATCGCTGTCCAGGTTGTCAGCGAATTCTTTGGTGTTCGCAAACCAGGTTGAGTTCCATGGTTTTACAATACCCAGGCGAATACCATTAGGATGTACTTTCTGACCCATTGCTAGTCTCCAGAGTCTCAGCGATCGGACACAACCACAGTAATGTGGCTGGTGCGCTTCAGGATGCGATCTGCACGACCTTTAGCACGCGGCATAATGCGCTTCATGCTCGGGCCTTCGTCTACGAAAATTTTCGCAACTTTCAGATCATCAATGTCAGCGCCATCGTTGTGTTCAGCGTTAGCAATGGCAGATTCCAGTACCTTCTTGACCAGTACAGCAGCTTTCTTATTGGTGTAGGTCAGAATATCCAGGGCCTGCGACACTTTCTTACCGCGAATCAGGTCAGCAACAAGGCGAACCTTCTGAGCAGAAGAACGAGCATGGCGATGTTGAGCTAAAGTTTCCATCTCTTCCTCCTACCTTATTTCTTCTTCGCTTTTTTATCAGCAGCATGGCCGCGATAAGTACGAGTCGGTGCGAATTCACCCAGTTTGTGACCAACCATTTCGTCGGAAACAAAAACTGGAACGTGCTGACGACCATTATGGACAGCGATGGTCAAACCGATCATGTTAGGAAAGATCGTTGAACGACGGGACCAAGTGCGCAGGGGCTTCTTGTCTCCGCTTTCCACCGCTTTCTCTACCTTCTTCAGCAAGTGCAGGTCAATAAAAGGACCTTTCTTGAGAGAACGTGGCATGGCTTATCCTCTAAAATTATTTGCTACGGCGACGTACGATGAATTTATCAGTACGCTTGTTGCTGCGGGTCTTCTTACCTTTGGTCTGAACGCCCCACGGAGTTACCGGGTGCTTACCAAAGTTACGACCTTCACCACCACCATGTGGGTGGTCGACTGGGTTCATCGCAGTACCGCGAACGGTAGGACGAACACCACGCCAGCGTGCAGCACCTGCTTTACCCAGAACGCGCAGCATATGCTCAGCATTGCCAACTTCGCCCAGAGTAGCGCGGCAATCTGCTTCGACTTTACGCATTTCACCAGAACGCAGACGCAGGGTGACATAAGCACCATCGCGAGCAACGATCTGAACGTAAGTACCAGCGGAACGCGCCAGCTGACCGCCTTTACCTGGTTTCATTTCTACGTTATGAACGGTAGAACCAACCGGGATATTGCGCATCGGCAGGGTGTTGCCTGCTTTGATTGCAGCATCAACGCCAGACTGAATCTGGTCGCCAGCTTTCAGGCCTTTAGGGGCCAGGATGTAACGGCGCTCACCGTCTTTGTACAGAACCAGCGCGATGTTCGCGGAGCGGTTCGGATCGTACTCAAGACGTTCAACAACTGCCGGGATACCATCTTTGTTGCGTTTGAAGTCAACAATACGGTAGGCCTGTTTGTGACCACCACCGATATGACGGGTGGTGATACGGCCATTGTTGTTACGACCACCGGATTTGCTGTTTTTTTCAACCAGCGGAGCAAAAGGTTTGCCCTTGTGCAGCTCTGGGTTGACCACTTTAACAACGTGGCGACGACCCGGAGATGTCGGTTTACATTTAACAACTGCCATTGTATTACTCCTCCGACTTACTCAGCGCCGCCGACGAAGTCCAGATTCTGGCCTTCCTTCAGGGTGACGTAAGCTTTTTTCCAGTCGCTACGACGACCGATACGCTGTCCGTGACGTTTAACTTTCCCTTTAACAACCAGGGTGTTAACGACTTCGACTTCGACTTCAAACAGTTTCTGCACAGCAGCTTTGATTTCTGCTTTGGTCGCGTCTTTAGCAACTTTGAGAACGATGGTATTGGTTTTTTCCATCGCAGTAGACGCTTTTTCAGAAACGTGCGGTGCACGCAGCACCTTCAGCAGACGTTCTTCACGAATCATGCCAGCATCTCCTCAACTTGCTTAACAGCATCAGCAGTCATTACGACTTTGTCGAAGGCGATCAGGCTAACCGGGTCGATACCAGTTGCATCACGTACGTCAACCTTATGCAGGTTGCGCGCAGCAAGGAACAGGTTCTCGTCCAGCTCACCGGTGATGATCAGCACATCTTCCAGAGCCATGTCTTTCAGTTTCTGTGCCAGCAGCTTAGTTTTAGGCGCTTCAACAGAGAATGATTCGACAACGATCAGACGATCCTGACGTACCAGTTCGGACAGAATGCTTTTCAGCGCGCCGCGGTACATCTTTTTGTTAACTTTTTGACTGTGGTCCTGCGGACGCGCAGCGAAGGTCACGCCACCTGAACGCCAGATCGGGCTCTTGATAGAACCTGAACGCGCACGGCCGGTACCTTTCTGGCGCCACGGCTTTTTGCCTGAACCAGTTACTTCAGCACGAGTCTTCTGAGCACGAGTACCCTGACGAGCACCAGCTGCATAAGCAACTACAACCTGGTGAACCAGCGCTTCGTTGAAATCACGACCGAAGGTAGTTTCGGAAACAGTCAGCGCGCTCTGCGCGTCTTTCAATACTAATTCCATTGCTATCCCCTTACGCCTTCACAGCTGGTTTAACGATCAGGTCGCTACCGGTTGCACCCGGGACCGCGCCTTTAACCAGCAGCAGGTTGCGCTCAGCGTCAACACGTACTACGTCCAGGCTCTGAACGGTGACACGTTCGTTACCCAGCTGACCTGCCATTTTCTTGCCTTTGAACACTTTGCCCGGAGTCTGGTTCTGACCGATAGAACCCGGTACGCGGTGGGACAAGGAGTTACCGTGAGTAGCGTCCTGGGTACGGAAGTTCCAGCGCTTAACGGTACCAGCAAAACCTTTACCTTTAGAGGTACCGGTTACGTCAACTTTTTTAACGTCAGCAAACAGTTCAACGCTAATGTCCTGACCTACGGTGAATTCTTCGCCGTCAGCCAGACGGAATTCCCACAGACCACGGCCAGCTTCAACGCCAGCTTTAGCGAAGTGACCCGCTTCCGGTTTAGTTACACGGTTAGCTTTTTTAGCACCAGTGGTAACCTGAACGGCACGGTAGCCATCGTTAGCCAGATCTTTAACCTGAGTAACGCGGTTTGCTTCAACTTCGATTACGGTTACTGGGATAGATACGCCATCTTCAGTGAAGATGCGGGTCATGCCCACTTTTTTACCGACTAAACCAATCATTGTTTCAACCTCTCAATCGCTCGATGACCTGATTAACCCAGGCTGATCTGCACGTCTACACCGGCAGCCAGATCCAGACGCATCAGAGCATCAACGGTTTTTTCAGTTGGCTCAACGATGTCAACCAGACGCTTATGAGTGCGGATTTCGTACTGATCGCGCGCATCTTTGTTGACGTGCGGAGAAATCAGAACGGTAAAGCGCTCTTTGCGGGTCGGCAGCGGGATCGGACCACGGACTTGCGCACCAGTGCGCTTAGCAGTCTCGACGATTTCCGCGGTTGATTGATCGATCAGACGATGATCAAACGCTTTAAGGCGGATACGGATTCTTTGGTTCTGCATGAGACCAGAGCTCCAATTATTTTATAGACGAAATGGTTACTCCTCATACCCATTACGATTGATGGGAGAGTGTAACCGTTCTTACATAGTTCCCCAATTGGGAACATTGTTTGGTAGCGTGTTGCTACTACCGGGGTTCATATCGAACCGGCCGTCAACTTTGACAGGCCCGCGCATTATACGCAAATTCAGATACAACGCAAGGGCTGCGTACAAAATCATCACCTGTTTCCGGGAGCACGCACCCACGTTTACTGCAATACCATGAAAGGCCAGCAAATACTCTGGATTAGGAAGTCCACTCCTGTTTATTGCCTTTTGCCAGAAACCCCGTTCCAGCACCACACTCGGTCACTAAGGCCAAAACGCGGGAACAATCGATGACAATAGCGACCTTTGCATTCTTTATTATCCATGGCGGGCTATTACTCACGCTTTGTTGGCACGATCTGCGCTATGGCTTGCTACCCGATAAATTTACCTGCCCTCTGCTGTGGAGTGGGTTGCTTTATTATCTCTGTCTGTCGCCGGCCAATCTGGTACATGCCGTCTGGGGCGCGATAGGCGGCTATCTGGCCTTTGGCTTGATCTATTGGCTCTACAGGGGAATACGCAGGCGGGAAGGCATCGGCTACGGCGATATTAAATTTCTCGCCGCGCTTGGGGCATGGCATGGGTGGGAAGTTTTACCGCAGCTGGTTCTCATCGCAGCTATTCTGGCCTGCGCGGCCGTAACGGCGCTGATTTTGTGCACGAGAACAAGGCAGACGCTACACCACCCGCTGCCTTTTGGCCCTTTCCTGGCCGCAGCGGGTGTGTTCTGTGGATGGCAGACGTTTATCAGTCAGCCACTTTAATCTGCGACTGAAGATAATTCTGCAAACCAATTTTGCCTATCAGGTCCAATTCGGTTTCCAGCCAATCGATATGGCCTTCTTCATCTGCGAGGATAGTGATTAACATATCACGGCTGACGTAGTCATGGACGCTGTCGGCATAGGCAATGGCCTCGCGTAGATCCTTCGCCCCTTCCAGCTCCAGCCTTAGGTCAGATTGCAGCATCTCCTCGACGTCTTCTCCGATGCGGAGTTTGCCGAGATCCTGCAGGTTCGGGATCCCTTCGAGAAACAAAATGCGCTCAATATACTTATCGGCATGCTTCATTTCATCGATAGATTCGTGGTATTCGACATCATTGAGGCGCATCAGGCCCCAGTTCTTGAACATTCTCGCATGGAGAAAGTATTGATTAATTGCGACAAGCTCATTTCCCAATAATTTATTGAGATAACTTATGATTTTGACATCACCTTTCATTATATAGTCCCTCCGCTTCCACTTATTGAAGCGTAGTTCGAGCTATAGGGATGTCAAAGTAAAGCTGAGGGGCTTCAGGCGATCTCTTGATATTCCGGCATGCGGGTTAATTCATCTTCCATAATCTCGCGCGCCGCACGGACGCACTTACCGCATTGATTTCCAACGGGAATAAATTTTCGCAGTTGTTGAAAAGACTGAGGATTGAATTGGCGCACAGCCTGACGAATTTTTTTATCGTTCACACCATTACACAGACAAACGTACATATATACTCCCGTTCAACTTACAAACAAAGTGTAAATGAGAATAGTTATGATTACAATAGCCTGTCTATTAAATAAACATTTACTCTATTTGCTGCCGGTCATCGTGCTGCAGCTCACATATAGCAGACAGCAAAAAGGGCGCCTTAGCGCCCTTTTTAATTCAGAACTAATTATTAGCCCAGAACTTTAGCAACAACGCCCGCGCCAACGGTACGGCCGCCTTCACGGATTGCGAAACGCAGACCGTCGTCCATCGC
>NZ_PDEL01000031.1:0-24042 GCF_002556465.1 Klebsiella sp. MBT K-1
CTGATGCTGCACTCCTTCTCGGCGGTCGCGCTGATCGTGGTGATCATGGTGCATATTTACGCCGCGCTGTGGGTGAAAGGCACCATTACCGCGATGGTGGAAGGCTGGGTGACGAAGACCTGGGCGAAGAAGCATCATCCGCGCTGGTACCGTGAAGTCCGCGAAAAGCAGGATAAGCGCCAGTCGTAGGCCCGAGCGCTTTGTTCGTCTCTGAAATGGCGTCGTATATCGACGCCATTTTTTTGCGGATAACGCGCTGTTTTGACAACATTAACCATAGTGCGCCGCAGGCGGGAGCGGCACGTTTCCCGGTTCGCTCAAGCCTTGGCGCAGGATAGCTAATCCTAACGGTGCATAGTCTGGGGTATCGATATCAGGTATCGTAACGCACACATTGCGATGTCATGGGTATATCCCGTACGCCGATTGCGGTTATCATTAATGACATTCACCAGAGCGGGCGCGTGATGCCCGCCAAATCACAGAGCGGACGCGACCATCGCCGAATCTGCTGAAACCAGGAAGTAACAGAATGAGCATTCGTATCATCCCGCAAGATGAGCTGGAAAAGAGCGAGAAACGCGCGACGGATATGATTCCGCCGTTGTTGTTTCCCCGGCTCAAAAATTTATATAACCGTCGCGCCGAACGCCTGCGCGAACTGGCTGAAAATAACCCGCTGGGCGATTACCTGCGCTTTGCCGCACTTATCGCCCACGCGCAGGAAGTGGTGCTGTACGACCATCCGCTGCAGATGGATCTCACCGCGCGCATCAAAGAAGCGAACGACCAGGGTAAGCCGCCGCTGGATATCCACGTTTTGCCGCGCGATAAGCACTGGCACAAGCTGCTGCATTCGCTGATTGCCGAACTGAAGCCGGAGATGAGCGGCCCGGCGCTGGCGGTCATCGAGAATCTGGAAAAAGCCTCCGAACAGGAGCTGGAACTGATGGCAAGCGCGCTGTTTGCGTCCGATTTTGCCTCTGTCAGCAGCGATAAAGCGCCGTTTATCTGGGCCGCGCTCTCGCTCTATTGGGCGCAGATGGCCAGCCTGATCCCCGGAAAAGCCCGCGCTGAATACGGTGAACAGCGTCAGTTCTGCCCGGTTTGCGGCTCGATGCCGGTCTCCAGCATGGTGCAAATTGGCACCACTCAGGGCCTGCGCTATCTGCACTGCAACCTTTGCGAAACCGAGTGGCATGTGGTGCGCGTGAAGTGCAGCAACTGCGAACAAACGCGCGATCTGCACTACTGGTCATTAGATAACGAGCAGTCGGCGATTAAAGCCGAAACCTGCGGCGACTGCGGTACCTACCTGAAGATTCTCTATCAGGAAAAAGACCCAAAAGTGGAAGCCGTCGCCGACGACCTCGCCTCGCTGGTGCTGGACGCACGGATGGAACAAGAGGGCTTCGCCCGCAGCTCCATTAACCCGTTCCTGTTCCCTGGCGAAGGGGAATAACGGCTGGCATCATGTCGGGCGGCGCCTGCCGCCCGGCTTACAAATGATAAGGCGTAATCACTCCGGGTATCCCGAAAAAATCTTTGGTATTGCGCGTGACCAGTTCATAACGATGTATTTGCGCTGTCGCCAGTATGATGGCATCCGGCAGCTTCATCCCATACTCCTTCCTGAGATTGACGCTTCGTTCAGCAATATCCTGTGAAATATCGATAATATTAAACGCGCTCAGTGCAATACGCGTGCGGTGTTCCTGATGATACTTTTTCGCCCCCACCATTACTTCCATCCACGTGATGAGGCTAATCGCATTCTGTGGCGGATAAGCCTCCAGAACCTGTTTCGCTTCAACGCGACCGCTGAATAAATCGATGAGAATATTAGTATCAAACAGCGCCGGGCCTTTAATCATTGCCACTCCTCGCGGAGTTTCCTTTCGAATTCAACTCCATCTTCCTCACAGCCTTGCCAAATCCCCAGCGCATTGGAAATAGTGGTGTCAGCTTGTCTTTCCAGGTACTGTTCAACCGCCTCGCGTAACAGTTCCGCTCGAGGAAGATTGCGCTGCTGTTTGAGGTCTTCAAGACGTTTAATAACGTCATCCGATAAGTCGAGTAGTATTCTGCCCATATTCGTTCCCGTCATCATACTCACATATACCTCCAGTATATCATTGACGATGAATTTTCAAACAACATACACCTGCAGTTGGTGGGGGGAAAGCCCCGTCAGCAATGAGTTTCACTTTTGCGAGCCGCTTTCCACAATTGTTTCGCAACCCAAATCGCCCATTTTCTTTTGTTAAAAATCAGGCTATAAGACTGGATATCCAAACAGGTTAAGGGATTAAAAAATGGCGCTTGAAAAAGGTATTGCAGAGCTGGTGCGGGAATTTATCGATGCAGGTCGCCCCTCATCGCGCGAACAGAATATTGATGACCGGAGAAACGGTTATGTCGCTAGTGCCGTGTTAGCCGGGGAACAAGAAAACCGCGTGTGGGTAGAGGACATCGAACTCGAGGGCATGTTTTTTCGCGTGGTCTCTCCCCTCAATGCGACTGGCGCGCTGCCTGCCGTTATCTATTTCCACGGTGGCTGCTTTATCAGCGGCGGTTTCGCCACGCATGACCATCAGCTCCGCCAGCTGGCGTACCACAGCGGCTGTCGCGTTATCGCCGTGCAATATCGGCTGGCGCCGGAGCATACTTTTCCTGCCGCCCATGATGATGCCGAAAAAGGCGCGCTGATTATTCACCGCCACGCCGGGCAGCTGGGCATCGATGCTTCCCGTATTACGCTGGCTGGCGACAGCGCCGGAGGACATCTGGCATTAGTGACCGCCCTGCGACTCAAAACCACGCAGGCCTGGCAACCCGCACAGCTGGTTTTGATTTACCCGATGCTGGATGCCACCGCCAGCATGAAGAGCTATATCGATAACGGTAAAGATTACATCATCACCGAAGATACCCTGCTCAGCGGCTATGAAATGTACCTTTCAGCGACGGAACTCCATCATCCGGAAGCCAGCCCGCTATGGCGTAAAGACTTTAACGGATTACCGCCGGTACATATTCTGACGGCAGAATACGACCCTTTGCGTGATGAAGGCGAAGCGCTTTACCAGCGCCTGCTTGAGCAGGGCGTTGACTGTACCTGTCAGCGCTATCTCGGGGTGATCCACGGCTTCTTTCAACTGGGCGGCATCAGCCCGGCGGCCGGAAGCGCGATGAGGGATATCGCCTGGCGGGTGAAGTCACCAGGCCAATAGACCGGTATAAAGGGAGGCTACTCCTCTTCGTTACCGCCCTCTTCATACGGGCCAAACGGCTTCGCGGGAAGAACAATATAGATACCCTCAAAAACCGCGCCAAGCCGATCGTCGCCAAACAGTTCAACCTGCAGCTGAACGCGCGCTTTACGCCCGCGCGCCAGCCGGTCAAGATCGCCGCTTAACGAACCGAGATCGGCAACGGCGCTTGGGCGTCCGCTAATGGGCTGGCTGTAGCGGATATGCGCATCGGCAAGAATAATTGTGCCGCCAAGATGCCGCTCGCGCAGCATCAGCCAGATAAGCCCCCAGCCGGTTAACGTTGCCTGAGAAAACAGGCTGCCGGCAAACAGGGTATGGTGTGGGTTCTGGTTACCGGCTTCCGGCATGGTGGTGATGAATTTTTGCCCGGTATACTGCTGGATGCGCACGCCCATTTTCTCGCTGAGAGGGATATGCTGATACCAGGCCTGCTGCAGCTGAGCGCACCAGTCGCCGCGATGTAAAATATCATCCAGCGAGGCTATTGGCTTAATCATCAGAAAATGACGGATCGGCGTGGTCGTCGGCGTGGTGATTTCTCCCTGGTTCACAAAACCGAGCTTCGCAAAGAACTCCACCGCGTCTTCGCGGGCGCTACAGGTCACGCGCTTAACGCCTTCCTGGCGGGCGACGGACTCCAGCGTCATCGCCATCAGGGTACCCAGCCCTTTATCCTGCACTGACGGATGAACGGCCATAAAACGGATAGAGGCTTCGTTTTCCGCATTCACATACAGCCGCCCGACGGCAACCAGATTACCCTCTTCATCGACCACCATTTGATGGTGCGCCATCGCATCCCACGCATCGCGCTCGGACCCTTTCGGCTGATGCAGCGGCTTACGCAGCATCTCCCAGCGGAACTGGTAGTAGCTCTCTAACTCTTCTTCTGTTTGCGGTACACGAAGGTGATACATAGCTGTACTCTCTTTTGTTACCCGCAGCCTGCCCGGAAGCTGGCTCATACCTGCAACCAAAAGGTTACGGGACCATCATTCACCAGAGAAACCTGCATATCGGCAGCAAATCTCCCGGTCTGCGTATTCATTTTCTGCTCGCGGCAGCGCTCAACGAAATACTCGTACAGCGCTTCCGCTTTATCCGGCGCAGCGCCTTTAGAAAATCCAGGGCGCATCCCGCGCTCGGTATCCGCTGCCAGCGTAAACTGTGAAACCACCAGCACGCTGCCGCCAGCCTGCTGCACGTTCAGATTCATTTTGCCTTCAGCATCGCTAAAAATACGGTATCCCAGCACGCGCTCGCACAGGCGGTTCGCCTTTTGCTCATCATCGTCTCTCTCGACGCCTAACAGCACCAGAAGCCCGGGGCCGATTTCGCCCGTCACTTCACCCTCCACGGTAACGCTAGCTCGGGATACGCGTTGAATTAATGCAATCATGATTGTTCTGTTTCTTCTTTTTTCAGTTTGCGGTATTCACCGAGAGTGACAGTAATTTCAGCGCCAAGCAAGACGATACACCACGTCCAGTACACCCAGACAAACAAAATAGGCACCACGGCGAGTACGCCATAAATCAGCTGATATGACGGGAACGCGGTGATATATAAAGCAAAAGCTTTCTTACCCGCTTCAAAGAGCAGCGCAGCGACCAGGGAACCGATTATCGCATCGCGGTTACGCACCTCGGCCGTCGGCACAATGCTGTAAAGCAGCCAGAATGCCACCCAGGATAAAATGAGCGGAAAAATACGCAGCACATCGTCAATCACGCTATTCAGGTCGCTGGCCCAGCGTAACGACAGGAGATAGGAGCTGATCGCAAGGCTGGCGCCCGCCAGCAGCGGCCCCAGGGTGAGGATCATCCAGTAAACGGCAAAGGAGTAGGTTTTTGGCCGGGTTCGGGTACTGCGCCAGATGGTGTTCAACGCGCTATCAATGGAGTACATCAACAGCAGCGATGTCACAATCAGACCGAAAGCGCCCACGGCGGTCATTCGACTGGAGTTAGCGACAAACTGCTCAATGTAGCCCTGAATGACATCCCCGGTTGCCGGGATGAAATTGGCGAAGATAAAGTGGCGAATCTGGATACTGACATCAGAAAACATCGGAAATGCCGCGAACAGCGCGAAAACGACGGCAATAAGCGGCACAAGGGAGAGTAACGACACATAGGCAAGATTCCCCGCCAGCGTCGTCATATTATCTTCATCAATACGCCGCCATAGCAGCTTGAGCCAGGCCACCAGCGGTCGCAGATGGCGCGTGGTTTTTTGATGAACGGTTTTTAGCATAGCTGTTTAGCAAAATAGTTGGGGATGGTTTCCTTCCCGGTCACCAGAATGCTGGTAATGCCCAGCTGGTTAGCCCCGGCAATATTATCCGCGTTATCATCGAAGAAGACCGTATCGTCAGCGGAAAAACCTTCCGCTTCAAGGACGCTCTGATAGATCCGCGCTTCGGGTTTACGCATCCCCATTTCCTGAGAAAGATAGATATGGTCAGCCACGGCGCGTATCTCGGGGTACTCATCCGGCCAGAAGGTGGTATGCAGACGGTTAGTGTTGGACAGAACCACGACCCGATGCCCCTGCTCGCGTAATTTTTGCATAATCGCGATAACCTCCGGGCGGAGGGCGACAAAAACCGCCTGCCAGCCGTGGGAGAACTGCTCGTAGCTAAGCGACATGTTCATTTCGTGGCACATCGCCGCCGCAAAATCTTCATCGCTGATTTCACCGCGCTCGTGCTGGTGGAACGCTTCGCCCATGGTGAAATGCTGCTGCAGCGTCGCAAGGGGAATTCGCGTTAAATCGCTCCACGTCCCGAGCACCCGGTTGAAGTCAATATCGACAATCACATTACCTAAATCAAAGATATAGAGCATGGTCCTCTCCTTTTGCACCGTGGAAAATTAACTGTAGCGGGAAAGGGGGAGTTTGACTATGGCCGGCGGGGCTTTGTACAAAAAAGAAACCCTGCCATTGAGGCAGGGTTCAGATAGCAGAAAGAAACGTTAATTAATCTTCTTTTGCACCGCGCATCGCGCGTTTACGGTCGTTCTCGGTCAGGTGACGTTTACGGATACGGACAGAAGTCGGGGTGACTTCTACCAGTTCGTCGTCATCGATGAACTCAAGAGCCTGCTCCAGAGTCATTTTCAGCGCCGGAACCAGCGTCGTTGCTTCGTCAGTACCGGAAGCACGCATGTTGGTCAGTTTCTTACCGGTCAGGCAGTTTACCGTCAGGTCGTTAGAGCGGCTGTGAATACCGATGATCTGGCCTTCGTAAACTTCTGCGCCGTGGCCCAGGAACAGCTTACCGCGATCCTGCAGGCTGAACAGTGCGAACGCGACCGCTTTACCCTGGCCGTTGGAGATCAGAACACCGTTCTGACGCTGACCCACATCACCCGCACGAACGTCGTCGTAGTGGCTGAAAGTGGAGTACAGCAGACCGGTACCGGAGGTCATGGTCATGAATTCTGAACGGAAGCCGATCAGACCACGGCTTGGGATCACGTAGTCGAGACGTACGCGGCCTTTGCCATCTGGATTCATGTTTTTCAGATCGCCTTTACGCTCACCCAGCGCCTGCATCACAGAACCCTGGTGCTGCTCTTCAACGTCCAGCGTCACGTTTTCGAACGGCTCTTGCTTACGGCCATCGATTTCGCGGAAGATAACTTTCGGACGGGAAACCGCCATTTCGAAACCTTCACGACGCATGTTCTCGATAAGGACAGACAGGTGCAGTTCGCCACGGCCAGAAACGCGGAATGCGTCTGCATCCGGAGTTTCTTCAACGCGCAGCGCCACGTTATGCACCAGCTCTTTGTTCAGGCGGTCAAGGATCTGACGAGAGGTAACGTACTTACCTTCTTTACCGCAGAACGGCGAGGTGTTAACGCAGAAGAACATAGAGACGGTCGGCTCATCAACAGACAGCGCCGGCAGCGCTTCAACATTCTGCGTATCGCAGATGGTGTCAGAGATGTTCAGTTCGCCCAGGCCGGTGATCGCGATGATATCGCCAGCTTCTGCAACGTCGCTCTCGATACGCTCAAGGCCCAGATGGGTCAGAACTTTACCGACTTTACCGTTACGGGTTTTGCCTTCGCTATCAATGATAGTGACCTGCTGGTTCGGCTTCACTTTACCGCGCTTGATGCGGCCGATGCCGATGACGCCAACGTAGTTGTTGTAGTCCAGCTGGGAGATTTGCATCTGCAGCGGGCCATCAAGGTCAACGTTCGGCGCCGGTACGCGATCGACGATGGTCTGATACAGCGGAGTCATGTCTTCAGCCATATCTTCGTGATCCAGACCCGCGATACCGTTCAGCGCAGAAGCGTAAACGATAGGGAAGTCCAGCTGTTCGTCGGTAGCGTCGAGGTTAACGAACAGGTCGAATACCTGATCGACAACCCAGTCAGGGCGTGCGCCCGGACGGTCAACTTTGTTGATAACAACAATTGGCTTCAGGCCATGAGCAAAGGCTTTTTTGGTCACGAAGCGCGTCTGCGGCATCGGACCATCCATTGCATCAACGACCAACAGAACGGAATCAACCATGGACATGACACGTTCAACTTCACCACCGAAGTCGGCGTGCCCCGGGGTATCAACGATGTTGATACGGTAGTCATTCCATTTGATAGCGGTGTTTTTAGCCAGGATGGTAATCCCGCGCTCTTTCTCCAAATCGTTGGAGTCCATCACTCGCTCTTGAGTTTCGGCACGCGCGTCGAACGTACCGGATTGCTGTAGCAGCTTATCAACCAGGGTAGTTTTACCATGGTCAACGTGCGCGATGATGGCGATATTACGCAAATTTTCGATCACAACTTTGCCTCAGGCATTAGAAATAGCGCGTTATTGTACACGGATTAATCGCAGTACAAAACAGGATCACAAACATCCTCCGCAAACAAGTATTGCAGAGATTCTTTGTGATCGCTTTCACGGAGCGTTAAAAGGGTTATTCAAGGTCAATTGCACCAAATAAGTGCCCAATGTTCACACAAATGCACTATATTGGTGCAATGCATTCATTTTGGTGCAGCCCTTTTGCACGATGATGTGCATGATAACGCCTTTTGGGGGCAATTTAAAAGTTGGCACAGATTTCGCTTTATATTTTTTAAGGCAACAACGCCACTTTACGTAGTTAAAAAGTTTTCGTTTCCACGACGACAATGACCAATCCGGGAGAGTTTAAGTATGTCCGCTGAACACGTTTTGACGATGCTGAACGAGCATGAAGTGAAGTTTGTCGATCTGCGCTTCACCGATACCAAAGGTAAAGAACAGCACGTTACTATTCCTTCTCATCAGGTAAATGCCGAATTCTTCGAAGAAGGCAAAATGTTTGATGGCTCCTCGATTGGCGGCTGGAAAGGTATTAACGAATCCGACATGGTTCTGATGCCGGATGCAACCACCGCGCTGATCGACCCGTTCTATGAAGAACCGACGCTGATCATCCGCTGCGACATCCTGGAACCAGGCACCCTGCAGGGCTATGACCGCGACCCGCGTTCCATTGCTAAGCGCGCTGAAGAGTATCTGCGCTCTACCGGCCTGGCTGACACCGTGCTGTTCGGGCCAGAACCAGAATTCTTCCTGTTCGACGACATCCGTTTTGGTGCCTCCATCTCCGGTTCCCACGTTGCTATCGACGATATCGAAGGCGCATGGAACTCCTCCACCAAATACGAAGGCGGCAACAAAGGCCACCGTCCGGGCGTGAAAGGCGGTTACTTCCCGGTTCCGCCAGTAGACTCTTCTCAGGATATCCGCTCCACCATGTGTATGATCATGGAAGAGATGGGCTTGGTTGTTGAAGCTCACCACCACGAAGTGGCGACTGCGGGCCAGAACGAAATCGCGACCCGCTTTAACACCATGACCAAAAAAGCGGACGAAATTCAGATTTACAAATACGTTGTGCATAACGTCGCACACCGTTTCGGCAAAACCGCGACCTTTATGCCAAAACCGATGTTTGGCGATAACGGTTCCGGTATGCACTGCCACATGTCCCTGTCCAAGAACGGCGTAAACCTGTTCTCCGGCGACAAATACGCAGGCCTGTCTGAACAAGCGCTGTACTACATCGGCGGCGTAATCAAACACGCTAAAGCGATTAATGCCCTGGCTAACCCGACCACCAACTCCTACAAGCGTCTGGTCCCGGGTTACGAAGCGCCGGTTATGCTGGCTTACTCTGCCCGTAACCGTTCCGCGTCTATCCGTATTCCGGTTGTCACCTCTCCGAAAGCGCGCCGTATCGAAGTTCGCTTCCCGGACCCGGCTGCTAACCCGTACCTGTGCTTCGCGGCGCTGCTGATGGCTGGCCTTGACGGTATCAAGAACAAAATCCATCCGGGCGAAGCCATGGATAAAAACCTGTACGACCTGCCGCCGGAAGAAGCGAAAGAGATCCCACAGGTTGCAGGCTCTCTGGAAGAAGCACTGAACGCGCTGGACGCGGACCGTGAATTCCTGACCGCTGGCGGCGTATTCACCAACGACGCTATCGATGCTTACATCGCCCTGCGTATTGAAGAAAACGACCGCGTACGCATGACTCCGCACCCGGTTGAGTTTGAGCTGTACTACAGCGTCTAATTTTGCTGTAAATCCGCGGTATTCCGTGTTGTGGCGTGGGGTACCAAGGATGTTTTGTTGCCGTGGAAACTTTCAGCCCATCTCAGGATGGGCTTTTTTCTCCACCAACGCGCTGATCCCATGAGCTTTTTATTCATAAAAAGCTATACTGCACTAAAATGGTGCACTCTTTTTCAGGAGACTGTCGAATGGCAACAGGCACACTGCCCGATGCTGGGCAGATCCTTAACTCTTTAATCAACAGTATCTTACTGGTCGATGACGACCTGGCGGTACATTACGCGAACCCGGCGGCGCAGCAGCTGCTGGCGCAAAGCTCGCGTAAATTATTCGGCACGCCGCTGCCGGAGCTGTTGAGCTATTTCTCGCTGAATATCGGCCTCATGCAAGAGAGCCTCGCTGCGGGTCAGGGTTTTACCGATAACGAAGTGACGCTGGTTATTGATGGCCGCTCCCACATCCTTTCCCTGACGGCGCAACGCCTGCCTGAAGGCTATATCCTGCTGGAAATGGCGCCGATGGATAATCAGCGTCGCCTGAGCCAGGAGCAGCTACAGCACGCGCAGCAGATTGCCGCACGTGACTTAGTGCGTGGTCTGGCCCACGAGATTAAAAATCCGCTGGGCGGCCTGCGCGGCGCGGCGCAGCTGCTGAGCAAAGCGCTGCCCGACCCTGCGCTAATGGAATATACCAAAGTCATTATTGAACAGGCCGACCGGTTAAGAAATCTGGTCGACCGTCTACTGGGACCACAGCATCCCGGAATGCACGTAACAGAAAGCATCCACAAGGTCGCTGAGCGAGTGGTGAAGCTGGTGTCGATGGAACTACCGGATAACGTCAAGCTGGTACGCGACTATGACCCCAGCCTGCCAGAGCTCCCGCACGACCCGGATCAAATTGAACAAGTGCTGCTGAACATCGTACGTAACGCGCTGCAGGCGCTGGGACCGGAGGGCGGAGAGATCACTCTGCGCACCCGGACGGCCTTCCAGTTAACCCTGCACGGCGTGCGCTACCGCCTCGCTGCGCGTATCGACGTTGAAGATAACGGCCCAGGAATCCCGTCTCACTTACAGGATACGCTGTTTTATCCCATGGTGAGTGGACGCGAAGGCGGTACCGGACTCGGGCTGTCTATCGCCCGCAGCCTTATCGACCAGCACTCCGGCAAAATTGAATTTACCAGTTGGCCAGGGCATACCGAATTCTCGGTGTACCTGCCTATTCGGAAGTAGAGGTGTTTATGCAACGAGGGATAGCATGGATCGTTGACGACGATAGCTCCATCCGTTGGGTGCTTGAACGCGCGCTCACCGGGGCAGGCTTGAGTTGTACAACGTTTGAAAGCGGCAATGAGGTGCTTGATGCCCTCACGACCAAAACCCCGGATGTGCTGCTGTCTGATATCCGCATGCCGGGGATGGATGGGCTGGCGCTGCTAAAGCAAATTAAACAGCGTCATCCGATGCTCCCGGTCATCATAATGACGGCGCATTCGGATCTTGACGCGGCGGTCAGCGCCTATCAGCAGGGCGCTTTTGATTATCTGCCGAAACCGTTTGATATTGATGAAGCGGTGGCGCTGGTCGACCGTGCGATTAGCCATTACCAGGAACAGCAGCAGCCGCGTAATGCGCCGATTAATAGCCCGACGGCCGATATTATCGGCGAAGCGCCGGCCATGCAGGACGTTTTTCGCATTATCGGCCGCCTGTCGCGCTCATCAATCAGCGTACTGATCAACGGGGAATCCGGTACCGGTAAAGAGCTGGTTGCCCATGCTCTCCATCGGCATAGTCCGCGCGCCAAGGCGCCGTTTATTGCGCTAAATATGGCAGCAATTCCTAAAGATTTAATCGAATCAGAGCTATTTGGCCACGAGAAAGGGGCCTTTACCGGCGCCAATACCGTGCGTCAGGGACGCTTTGAGCAGGCAGACGGCGGCACGCTGTTCCTCGACGAGATCGGCGATATGCCGCTGGACGTACAGACTCGCCTGCTGCGCGTCCTCGCTGATGGCCAGTTTTATCGCGTCGGCGGCTATGCGCCGGTGAAAGTGGATGTGCGCATCATTGCCGCCACCCACCAGAACCTTGAGCTGCGCGTCCAGGAAGGAAAATTCCGCGAGGATTTATTCCACCGCCTGAACGTGATTCGCGTCCATCTGCCGCCGCTGCGCGAGCGTCGGGAAGATATCCCCCGTCTGGCGCGACATTTCCTGCAAATCGCCGCCCGTGAGCTGGGCGTAGAGGCCAAACAGCTGCATCCGGAGACGGAGATGGCGTTAACCCGACTGGCATGGCCGGGCAACGTACGTCAGCTGGAAAACACCTGTCGCTGGCTGACGGTAATGGCCGCAGGTCAGGAGGTTCTGACGCAGGATCTTCCCAGCGAGCTGTTTGAAACCGCGATACCGGATAACCCAACGCAAATGCTGCCGGATAGCTGGGCCACGCTGCTGGGACAATGGGCCGATCGCGCTTTGCGTTCCGGTCATCAAAACCTGCTCTCGGAAGCGCAGCCTGAGATGGAGCGCACGCTGCTGACCACCGCCTTACGCCACACTCAGGGGCATAAACAAGAGGCGGCCCGGCTGCTGGGATGGGGTCGTAATACCCTGACGCGTAAGCTAAAAGAGTTGGGGATGGAGTAGCTGCGCGCTGGCGAGGAAAAAATAGTCATCCAGCGCAAACTGCTGCTATTTTGTACTTTACTGTTGCCATGCGTTGAGTATGATCTTGCCCGGAAAGACGGGGGAGAAATCATGCTTGAATCACTCATTAATATTATATCGAGCGGTGTTGCAGCGGGTCATACGCCGCAGACGGCGGTCGCTGCCGTTCTGTGCGCGGCGATGGTTGGCCTGTTTAGCTGATAATATCCCCTCTCCTGCCAGGAGAGGGGATATTGCTTATATAACGCGGGAAAACTGCTGCATCCGCGCTTTTTGGCGCAGATACGCATCGAAACACATGCAGATATTGCGAATCAGCAGTCGGCCTTTCGGCGTCACCTGAATGCCTTTCTCATCCACATCCACCAGCCCATCTTTGGCTAGCGGCGCCAGCAATTTCATATCGTCGGCAAAGTAGCTATCGAAGGTAAGATCCCACTGCGCGTCTACCGAAGCGAAGTCGAGACGAAAGTTACAAATCAGCGCCTTAATCACGTCGCGGCGGATGCAGTCATCGCGCGTCAACGCAATACCGCGCCACAGCGCCGTTCCGGTTTCATCAACCTGCTGATAATACTGTTTCAACTCTTTCTGGTTCTGCGCGTAGCAATCGCCAATCATACTGATCGCCGACACGCCCATTCCCAACAGGTCGGTGTCTCCCTGGGTGGTGTAACCCTGGAAATTGCGATGCAGAATGCCTTCACGTTGGGCTATCGCCAGTTCATCATCAGGACGGGCAAAGTGGTCCATGCCGATAAACTGATATCCCGCGGCCGTCAGCGAATTGATGGTTTCCTGAAGAATGTCCAGCTTCTGTTCCGCTGAGGGCAAATCGGCATCTTTGATTTTGCGCTGCGCGGCGAAGAGCGTGGGTAGATGCGCGTAGTTGAACACGCTCAGACGATCGGGATTAAGCTCCGCCACTTTCTGTAGCGTATAAGCGAAGCTCTGCGGCGTCTGCTTCGGCAGGCCGTAAATCAGGTCGATATTGGTCGAGGTAAAGCCGATGTCGCGCGCATGGTTGAGTAGCGCGAAGATGAAGGCCTCATCCTGCTCGCGGTTTACCAGGCGCTGCACTTCTTTGTTGAAGTCCTGCACGCCCATACTCAGGCGATTAAAGCCTTCGCCACGTAAATGATCCAGCACATCGAGTTCGATTTCGCGCGGATCAACCTCAATGGAGATCTCTGCGTCCGCGTTAAAATTGAAATGGGTACGCAGCAGACCCATCAGACGACTAATTTGCGCCTTGTTTAGATACGTTGGCGTACCGCCGCCCCAGTGTAGCTGATTGACTTTGCGGCCAGAAAAAAGCGGCGCGCGATGAATAATCTCCAGCTCAAGGACATCCAGATACTGATCGGCCTTATGCTGTTGGCGGGTGACGATTTTATTACAGCCGCAGAAATAACAGAGCTTATGGCAAAACGGGATATGCACGTACAGCGAGAGGGGACGCTGCGGATAGCGGGCAACCGCCGCATCAAATTCAGCGGGGCCAAATTCTGGAGAAAACTCCAGCGCGGTGGGATACGAAGTATAACGCGGCCCGGAATAGTTATATTTCTGGATCAGGGCCAGATCCCAGTCGATTAACTGCACAGACATGCTCACTCCTTCCGATGGTACCGTCGGCGGGTACGCCGCCCCGGCCCAACCGCACCTCGGGTAATGAGCCGGTTGCGCAGCCATTTTTGACGCCGCGACAACCGTCGTAGTTTAACGAATAACCACAGCAGATAACATATAACCAGAAGGGTTATAAGCAGGACCGGGAATCCGATGGGGTGCAAACGTTAGTTTCCACCCTTCAGCAGACGCATCATATCTTCTTTGCGCTCTTCCTCTTCTTCATCTTCGTCATCATCGTAGGAGAGGCCCAGCTGCTGCATCAGCTCATCAATGCGATCCAGTTTGGCATCAACCCAGGTCTGCTCTTCAGCATTCAGGGTACCGCCCTCTTCCAGACGTTCCAGCAGCGCGTCCAGGCGCTCATCGTTCTCCAGCAAATCCAGCTCAGCCTGCGGTGAAAGCATAGGTTTCTCGCTCTTTGGTTTATGCTGCTTAATCGCCGGAGCATTTTCAGTCACGCCCAGCGGGATTGGTTTTTTACTGCCAATTCGGGGATCTTGCTGCTGGCCTTGTTTTTTGCCTGCCGAAGCGGTGTCGCCGCCGGTCGCGCGACTTCCTGCCGCATGGCCACGATGCTTCTTCTGATGCTTGCGCTCGCGGGCTTCCTGGTTCAATTCTTCACGCGTTTTGCGATTTTTTTTGCCGCGAGGTACGGATGTCGGTTTTTTCATGTTGTGTAATCTTCAGGCCGTTTTCTTCAGTATAGAATTGAGGCGGAATCTAGCAGAAAGCAAGCAAAGAAAAAAGGCGACAGATTACTCTGTCGCCTTTTTCCGCACTGACAACCCTTAATGGGCTTCTACTTTCCATGTTCGCTAACGACACACCCTGTCTTTCCTTTAGCAACTAACGGTCCCTGTTACATCCATTTCCTTTTAAAACGTCTCCAGACGTTTGTCATCCTGACAATCCGTAGTCCTCGCCTCCTGGCGCTTCCTGACTCCTCATCCTGAGTCATAATCCTGTTAGCATCCTCGCCCTTGACCGCTACTTTACTGTTTTAAGGAAAACCTACAACCGACTGTACGGAAAAAAAACAAGTTTCAGAATTTTCTTTCAGCTCAACACGATGATTTATCAGCGTTTGTATTATGTTTACTCAGTTTTTCCTCATGTATTTCTCATATAATCAATAGCCAATGTCTTACAAAGACTGTGGTTTTAACTTACAGCGATGAGGTGCGGTAAAAACAGCCTTTTTCTGCTGTTCAGGTATAATCCCCGTCAAAGCCTGATTTAACGGAGACGACCGTCTTGACCAACTGGAATTATCAACTGACGCATTTTGTCACTAGCGCGCCAGATATCCGCCATCTTCCTGCCGATACCGGTATTGAAGTGGCCTTTGCTGGCCGCTCTAACGCCGGGAAATCCAGCGCTCTGAACACGCTGACTAACCAGAAAAGCCTGGCACGCACTTCGAAGACGCCTGGCCGTACGCAGCTGATTAACCTGTTTGAAGTCGCTGAGGGCAAACGCCTGGTCGACCTGCCGGGCTATGGTTATGCCCAGGTACCGGAAGAGATGAAAATCAAGTGGCAGCGCGCGCTGGGTGAATATCTCGAGAAACGCCTGTGTCTGAAAGGCCTGGTTGTGCTGATGGATATCCGTCATCCGCTTAAAGATCTCGATCAGCAGATGATCCAATGGGCGGTTGAAAGCGATATTCCGGTTCTGGTGCTGCTGACCAAAGCCGATAAGCTGGCCAGCGGGGCGCGGAAAGCGCAGATCGCTATGGTTCGTGAGGCGGTAACCGCCTTTAACGGAGATGTGCAGGTCGAAGGATTTTCTTCCCTGAAGAAGCAAGGCGTGGATAAACTCCGGCAGAAACTGGATAGCTGGTATAACGATATCCCCCCTCAGGAAGAACCTGAAGACGGCGAATAGTCTCGCTAATTACCCCGGATAGCGGCGCGTGAGGCCCTGTCCGGGTAGCCCGCCTCATCAGCATTGATTCGCAAAAAATTTTCTTTCGCGCAATAAAAAACGCCCCGGTCATAAATGACCGGGGCGGCTAAAATATTCAGCCAAATCCGATTACGTGAAGTAAAAGGTCTGAAAGATAGAACATCTTACCTCTGTACCCTACGTCTTTAACTCTACTCTTCTTTCGATTACGGATAAAGCATTTTTTGTAGTTTTTTTTCACTCTTTACATAGCAAATTCAAATGATCATCACAAAATACGATAAGTTATGTTACTCACTTACAAGAAATGACCCTACCTGCCGAATACTTAGTGCGCTTGATCCCAGTTTTCTCCACTTCCCACTTCCACCAGTAGCGGAACCGCCAGCGTCGTACTGCTTTCCATCAGTTCATGGATTTTTTTCGCGACCGCCTCAAGATCGTCTTTATGCACTTCAAAGACCAATTCATCGTGCACCTGCATGATCATCCGCACGCGAGGTTTTTCACTTAACAACCAGCTGTCGACGGCAATCATCGCGCGCTTAATAATATCGGCGGCGGTTCCCTGCATCGGCGCGTTGATCGCCGCACGCTCGGCACCAGCACGACGCGCACCGTTGCTGGATTTAATGTCCGGCAGATAGAGACGACGGCCATCGAGCGTTTCAACATACCCCTGCTCTTTTGCCTGAGTGCGGGTGCGCTCCATATATTCCAACACGCCCGGATAGCGTTCAAAGTAGAGATCCATATACTTTTGCGCTTCTTTGCGTGGGATATTGAGCTGGCGCGCAAGGCCGAATGCGCTCATGCCGTAAATCAGGCCGAAGTTGATCGCCTTCGCGCTGCGGCGCTGCTCGCTACTGACGCTCTCCAGCGGCAAACCGAAAACCTCAGCCGCCGTCGCGCGGTGGATATCCTTCCCTTCAGCAAACGCGGTCAGCAGGCCCTTGTCGCGAGACAGATGCGCCATGATGCGCAGTTCAATTTGCGAGTAGTCGGCAGAGACGATGAGATAATCTTCCGGTGCAATAAACGCCTGGCGAATACGGCGCCCTTCATCATTGCGTACCGGAATATTCTGCAGGTTCGGATCGGTGGACGACAAACGTCCCGTGGCGGTAACCGCCTGGTGATAAGAGGTGTGAACCCGGCCCGTTTTCGGGCTGATCATCAGCGGCAGCTTATCGGTGTAGGTGGACTTGAGTTTTGCCAGGCCACGATATTCGAGGATGACTTTCGGCAGCGGATAATCCAGCGCCAGCTCTTCCAGCACCTCTTCCGAGGTCGAGGGCGCGCCGCCCGGGGTTTTCTTCAGCGGCTTAATACCTTGTTTTTCAAACAAGATCGTTTGCAGCTGCTTCGGAGAAGAGAGGTTAAACTCTTCGCCCGCGATGTCGTACGCCTTTTTCTCCAGCTCAACCAGGCGCTTGGCTATCTCCTGAGAGTGCACATGCAGTACGGCCGGATCGATCTTCACGCCATTGCGCTCAATGCGGGATAGTACCGGCACCAGCGGCATTTCAATATTTTTAAAAACGTTCAGCGGGCCTTCATTTTGCTGAAGTTTAGGCCACATTTTCAGGTGCAGCTGTAGCGTGACGTCGGCATCTTCCGCCGCGTAGCGGCCCGCTTCTTCCAGCGCGATTTGGTTGAATGTAAGCTGGTTTTTACCTTTACCCGCAATCTCTTCAAAGGTAATGGTTTTGTGCTTCAGCCAGCGGTCGGAGAGGCTATCCATATCATGGCGGCCCGCCACGCTGTCGAGAATGTAGGATTCCAGCATGGTATCAAAGGCAATACCGCGCAGTTCAATGTCATAGTTAGCCAGGATACCGCGGTCATATTTGAGGTTTTGCCCAACCTTCAGAACATTGTCATCTTCCAGTAGCGGTTTCAGCAGCTCAAGGACACGGTCGCGCGGGATCTGATCCGGTGCGTCCAGATAATCATGGGCAACCGGTACATAGGCCGCAACGCCGGGTTCAATGGCGAAGGATAAGCCGACCATATTGGCTGACACGTTATCCAGGCTATCTGTTTCGGTATCAAAGGCAAAAAGCGGCGCTTTCTTCAGGCTCTCAATCCAGGTCAGCAGCGTTTCTTCATCAAGAATCGTGACATAGTTTTCAGAAGAGAGCGCCGTGGCGGTTTCCTCTTCGGCATCAGCCACTGCTGCCACAGCGGCTATCGGCTTCGCCGCAGGCTTTGCGCCTTTTGCCTGCATCCACTTGCCGGACTCGACATCGGTGATCCAACGTTTGAACTCATACTTTTTAAATAGCGTCAGCAGTTCATCAGCGATGGGCTGTGCAACCAGCAGATCTTCGCAGCCCAGATCCAGCTCGACGTCGGTTTTGATCGTCGCCAGCTGATAAGAGAGGTAGGCCACCTCTTTATTCTGCTCCAGCTTCGCTGCCATCGTTTTTGCACCGCGGAAGGTCAGTCCGGCGATTTTTTCAGGTTCCGCATATAGCGTATCAAGGCCGCCCAGCCCCTGTAACAACGCCTGCGCCGTCTTCTCTCCCACGCCTGGTACGCCAGGGATGTTGTCCGATGAGTCCCCCATCAGGGCCAGAAAATCGATGATCAGCTCCGGCGGCACGCCGTATTTGGTCACCACTTCATCCGGGCCGAGGATGGTGTTGGTCATGGTGTTAATCAGCGTAATACCCGGCGTAACCAGCTGAGCCATGTCTTTATCGCCGGTGCTAATCAGTACCGGACGCCCGACCTTTTCAGCTTCACGCGCCAGGGTCCCGATGACATCGTCAGCTTCTACGCCAGGAACGGCCATCAGCGGCAGGCCCATCGCCTTAACCATGGCATGCAGCGGCTCGATCTGCGCACGTAGATCGTCCGGCATCGGCGGGCGATGAGATTTATAGTGCTCAAACAGTTCATCACGGAAAGTCTTCCCCTTGGCATCAAACACGACGACGGCATGGGTCGGTTGATACTGCAGGATCAGGCTTCGCAGCATATTCAGTACGCCATACATTGCGCCTGTCGGCTCGCCAGCGCTATTCGTCAGCGGAGGGAACGCGTGATATGCCCGATAAAGGTAAGAGGAGCCGTCAACGAGGATGAGAGGGTTTTCTGGGATCTGAACCATAATTTCCGTGCCTGTTTATCAGATTATCGGTAAAGGATGCCACAGACGGGCATTAAATCCTGAATTTTTCCCGCATTTCGTCGAAAAGATTCAACGATCCCGTCGATCGCGCAATGCGTTAACCTGTGGATAACTTTGTGAATAGTTTTATAACGATGGCTACGTCATCATTAATAAAATAATCTATTGGTAAATTACTCTATATTTATCATGGCATTATAAATTAACAACCCGCTTTAATAACATCATGATGACTCAATGTTCCATGTGGATATAAGATCCGGATATTTTTCCGTCCGGGTAAAACCCGTCATTTGCTCTATTTTCTGGTAAAATCAGCCTCTTGCGCTGTTTAAACGCGTTCTTTGTCAGCCTAACTTTCTGAATAAATTAACTATGTCGAGATTACTCGCTGCGATAACGCTCCCGCTGAGTATCGCCCTGACTATCGTAGTCACCATTATTTGCTCCGTGCCAATAATCATCGCCGGGCTGATTAAACTGCTTGTGCCTGTTGCTGCGGTCTGGCGCTCGATATCCGTTTTTTGCAATTTCATGATGTACTGCTGGTGTGAAGGGTTGGCTCTGCTGCTGCGCCTTAATCCCTGGCTTAAGTGGGATGTTGAGGGCCTGGAAGGCCTGAATAAGAAAAACTGGTATCTGCTTATCAGCAACCACCATAGCTGGGCCGATATCGTGGTACTGTGCGTGCTGTTTCGCAAACATATCCCGATGAATAAATATTTCCTCAAGCAACAGCTCGCCTGGGTGCCGTTTATTGGCCTGGCATGCTGGGCGTTGGATATGCCTTTTATGCGCCGTTATTCCCGCGGTTATTTAATCCGCCATCCAGAGCGCCGTGGCAAAGATGTTGAAACCACCCGCCGCTCCTGCGAGAAATTCCGCTCACATCCCACCACTATCGTTAACTTTGTCGAAGGTTCACGCTTTACTGAAGAGAAGCGGCTGCAGACCCGCTCGCCTTATAATAATTTATTAGCACCAAAAGCTGCCGGTACTGCCATGGCATTAAGCGTACTGGGCTCGCAGTTTGATAAGCTGCTGAACGTTACGCTGTGTTATCCAGAGAATCATCACCGACCGTTTTACGACATGCTGAGCGGCCGATTAACGCGGATTGTGGTACGCATCCGCGTTGAACCCGTGACGGAAGAGCTGCACGGCGATTATGTGAATGATAAAAACTTTAAGCGGCGGTTTCAGCGCTGGCTAAATACGCTATGGGAAAATAAAGATCGTCAGTTAACGGAAATCATGCAGCAGAAAGGAAAATGATGCTGGACGCTGAAAAGAGTAACGCCGGTCAGTAACCGGCGTTTATTTTTTATTTCTTCTCAACTAACTGCTTAACGGTATCGGCATACTGGGCAACAAATGCGTCCATATTGCTGGTATCCATACCCTGCGGGTTAAGCTGATATTTGCCGTTAACGTACATAGCGGGTACGCCCTGCAGCTGGAAATCAGCAGCGGCTTTCTCTTGCTGAGCCACCAGGGATTTCACTACAAAACTGTTCCAGGCTGCATCGTAATCTTCACCTTTAACGCCGGCGTCAACGAAGACCTTACGAATATCGGCTACGGTCTGAACGGTCTGTGTTTTCTGTACCGCTTCAAACATCGGGACGGTAATCTTGTCTTCCACACCCAGCGCCATCGCGACGGCCCACGCCTGGGTCAGATCCTTGCCCAACGGGCCCAGGAATTCAACGTGGTATTTCGTCATTTTGACGCCTTCAGGCAGCTTTTTCTTCACGTTATCTGACACATGAAGCACTTCTTCAAACTGATAGCAGTGCGGGCAGTAGAACGAGAAAAACTCGAGCACCTGAGGCTCGCCGGCAACGGGCTTATCGAGGGTAATATACTGCTTACCGTCGGTGATCTGGGCAGCGGATGCACTAAAAGCCAGAATCATACCAGCCAGCGCCAGCCAAATTTTTTTCATGATTAACTCTCTCCTGGATATATCACATTAATACATTGGCGTTAACTGAAGAGGCGGTTCCTGCAGAACCTTTACCTGCTCAAGAAAAGTTGTTGTCTGCCCACGCCAGTAATCTTCCCCGGTTAACCACGGGAAGTTCTTAGGAAAAGCAGGATCTTCCCAGCGTCTTAACAACCACGCCAGATAATAAACTAACCGCATTGCACGTAAAGGTTCGATGAGGGCAATTTCATCCGTATTGAAAGAGCTAAACTCTTCATACGCTTCAATGATCATCTCAAGCTGCATCCGTTGCTCGGCCTTATCACCGTTCAACAGCATCCACAGATCCTGGATAGCAGGTCCATTACGTGAATCATCTAAATCAACAAACAAAGGGCCATCGCGCCAGAGGATGTTTCCTGCATGGCAGTCACCGTGCAAACGTAAGATATTGGCGCGCCCGTGCCATTGCGCCATTACCGCATCAATCAGCTTATCAGTAGCGCCAAGAAAAGCCTCTTTCAGCCCTGCCGGTATCAGCGGGGAGAGCTCAAAGACCTGCCGGGGCTCAAGAAGGTACTCATTGGTGCCAATCTCCGGGCGCGCGACAAAACGCTGTTTGCGTCCCGTTTGATGCAGACGGCCAAGGTAGCGCCCAACCCATTCCATCTGATCGAGGTTATCCGCCTCAAACTGACGTCCACCCAGGCTTGGGAACACGGCGAAAAAGAACCCCTGATGCTGATGAAGGGTACTTTCGTTAAACGACAATGGCGCCGCTACAGGGACTTCGTCCTGAACGAGCTGAAGGGAAAACTGGTGTTCTTCGAGGATTTGTTCGGCGGACCAGCGCTCAGGACGATAGAACTTCACCACATAGCGGCGACGATCTTCATCCTGAAACTGGTAAACTCGGTTCTCATAGCTATTAAGCGGGGTGAGACCTGAGTCCACCCGCATTCCCAGATCAAATAAACCATCAATGATGGTATCCGGGTGAAGCGTCTGAAAAGTGAAAGCCTTATCGTGCATCCTGACATCCGATAATCGTACGAATGATACAGGATATCATCTCATTGCCGATTCCGCGGCAGCGCTTACAACCTTTTACTCTTTAATCACGCCCCGAGCGCGTAGCAGCGCAGTTTTAAAATCTTCTTCATAATCTTTCTGGATACCGGGGATAACGGCTTCTTTTGCCGAGTCGCGCATCTTCAGGTGATAAATCAGAATATCGTCGGAAAGATCGCTCAGTTCACCGGCATAACCGGCCTCTTTCGCCAGTTTTTGCAAAAATTGAATCAAATTCAGCTCGGGTTCTTTCTGCCAGGCTGGCTGGAGAAGTTCAATGACTTCATTCAGGCGTTTACATTTCATAGCAATGCTCCTTACTCTTGATAGGTGTACGTTAGCAGGGACAATCCCACAATGAAAGAGGCGATATTAATATGCAGGGCAAGGTAATAACCGGCGTTGTACTGGCGGGTGGGAGAGGTACGCGTATGGGAGGCATTGATAAAGGATTGCAGTTGCTGAAGGGGAAAGCTCTGTGGCGTCATGTCGCCGATACGCTGCAACCCCAGGTCACAAAGCTGGTGATTAGCGCTAACCGCAATCTTGATTGCTGGCGAAGCAGCGGCTACCCGATTATTACCGACTCTCTGAACGACTTTCCCGGGCCGTTAGCCGGTATGCTTTCCGTTATGCATCAGGTTGAGGGTGAGTGGTTTCTGTTTTGTCCGTGCGATACGCCTTTTATTCCATTATTTCTGGCTGAGCGCTTAATACTGCAAAAAAAATCATCCCCGGTTGTTTGGGTACACGACGGTGAACGCGACCATCCGGCGATTGCTCTGGTGAATCGAGTGGTGATTAGCGAACTGGAAACCTATCTGGCGGCAGGCGAGCGGCGGGTTATGGTGTTTATGCGTAAAATGGGCGGGCATAGCGTCGATTTTAGCGATGTAAAATCAGCCTTTATTAACGTCAACACTCTCAGTGACTTACAAAGTATGGAGGTGTCATCATGATCCCTCTTTTGGCCATCGCCGCCTGGAGCGGCACGGGTAAAACAACCTTATTAAAAGCGCTGATTCCAGCGCTACGCGCGGAAGGCATACGTCCTGGGCTCATTAAACATACTCATCATGATATGGATGTGGATAAACCCGGTAAAGATAGCTATGAGCTACGTAAAGCAGGCGCGGCTCAGACGATAGTCGCCAGCTCGCAGCGTTGGGCATTAATTACGGAAACACCCGAAGAGCCTCCACTGGATCTGACATGGCTGGCTAGCCGAATGGATGCATCAACGTTAGATCTCGTACTGGTTGAAGGTTTTAAACATGAAGCTGTGCCCAAGATCCTGCTCTTTCGGCAAAACAGCGGACATTGCAGAGAAGAATTAGTGTTTGATGATGACGTGATTGCCGTTGCCAGCGATACGCCTGTCGAGACGTCGCTTCCCTTGTTAGATTTAAATAATATTCCGCAGATAGCCGTTTTTATTATGCAGTGGTTAAAGAGGGCTTAATCGTGGCCTTGATTGAGATTGCAGAGATATCGCTACGCGTCATCTTGCTAAATCATTCTTGCTTTCTCAGACCACAAAAACGCAAAAAGCCCATCCGTCAGGATGGGCTCTTCACTTAATTGATGCCTGGCAGTTCCCTACTCTCACATGGGGAGACCCCACACTACCATCGGCGCTACGGCGTTTCACTTCTGAGTTCGGCATGGGGTCAGGTGGGACCACCGCGCTAGTGCCGCCAGGCAAATTCTGTTTAATCTGTATCAGGCTGAAAATCTTCTCTCAAATCCGCCAAAACATCTTCGGCGTTGTAAGGTTAAGCCTCACGGTTCATTAGTACCGGTTAGCTCAACG
>NZ_PDEL01000032.1:0-13660 GCF_002556465.1 Klebsiella sp. MBT K-1
AGCCAGATACAGATGTTTGAGCAGCGGCTGAAACCGCTCAATGAAGCGGTGCTTTTCTCGGCCCCGGAAGGCATGGCTCTGACCAGCGGGGAAGATATGCAGATGGCCGCAGCACGAAATGTGGCTATCAACGCCGGGGGCGATATCAGCGTCGGAACAATGGGCAATCTGACTCTGCTCACCGGTGAGAAACTGGGACTCTTTGCCCGCACCGGTCAGTTGAGCCTGAAATCCGGGGAAGGGCCAATAGATGTCCAGGCGCAAAACGCCAGTATGCGGTTGTTTGCGGAGAAGAAACTGACGCTGAGCTCAGCGAGTGACATCTCCTTTGCCGGGAAAAAACGTATCACGCTGATCGGCGGCGGAAGCTATCTGCGACTTGAGGCCGGAAAGGTTGAATATGGTACGACGGCGACGTATATGCGCAAAGTGAAGCGGACTATGGCGGCGGGGGCGGCGAGTATGCCGTTAAATCTGCCTGTGATGCCACTGGTTGATTTATTCACCTCTCAACCGATCAGTCAGAACCTTAAGCCGGTGCTCCGTTTGTCTGATGCGCCAGGAGTAAACGGACTCGCACAATCAGTACGTCAGTGGCAAATCGTCGAGGCAGACTCTTACATGCAGGCCATTACTACCGATGAAGTCCTTATGAACGGACAAACGGACGATGCTGGCAATGTACTCCAGTCAGAAACACAACAGGCGCAACTGATAAAACTGGCATCACAGTATTCGTCCCGTTTATGGATGGTTGCTGGTGACCGCGCGCACAGGTTGTATTTCAATATGATACCTGCCGATACAGGCAGTGATGCAAAGGACTTCTGCGCACAGGATGCAATGGGATTCCATCGCATGTTCAATTCGGTCTCCGACAACATTCAACCTGGAGAAAAGTTGGAACAATGTATACAGGATGAACAACAGATTAACGGGGCAATACTCGATTCACTCAGGGAGGAAAAATAAGATGGCAGTGCAAAAACTTGATGATGGCATGAATCGGGGGAGTGTGTATTTCGATGACAAAAGCGACAAGAGCTATACAGCCACGTTAACTCACAACCATTGGGTACATTACACCAGTGGCCTGGAGCGTCAATCAGAAAACTTTGCCGAGTATACCGAAGGTAATGCGGTGCAGGCTTTCCTGGGGGGAAAAGCCTATTTTACTGCGTTACTGACTGCCTTTAAACAGGCCCAAAAATGCATTTACATCACAGGCTGGCAGGTTAACTGGGATGCCCAATTAGCGGAAGGGGTTCGCCTGGTGGATGCATTACTCGAAGCCGTAAAGGTTTCACCAGAGCTGCAGGTGTACATTATGCCGTGGAATAACCCCTCACAGGTAGAAACCTATTCGGCGGCAACAGAGCGGGTATTTGCTGCGATGAATACCCATCTCGGAAGGCAGGCTTTTTATGTTCAGCGTGCGGGCTCTAAATCCGGAATGATGTTTTCGCATCATCAGAAATGTGTGATTGTCGATGAAAAACTGGCATTTGTCGGCGGAATTGACCTGGCCTATGGACGCTATGATGACCATTATGGTTTGCAGGCAAATGCAGACGGACGACAGGGCATGAATATGTACAATTCGTGTATCCCGCCTGTTTCCCGGCAAAACAGTTATAACCCCATGGAGGAATATGTCATCCCGACAGGGAGTTTCCAGAGGGATAACCAGCAGGATGAACGGCACAAAGCCGAGCGTCGGCAGGCTGACAGTGTACAGCACATTATCGATAACGTGCTCAACCATCAGCACTTGCAGTCATCCGCCACGTCAAAGGACAGTACCTGTCTGGACCCGACGGTCCAGCCCCGGATGCCCTGGCAGGACTACCAAATGCAAATTGACGGGCCAGCGGTTTATGACCTGGTGCGTAACTTTGTGTTTCGCTGGAACAGTTATAGTCACCCCTATCCGGATCATTCGCTGAAAACCTCTGTTCCTGAACTGGAGGTTCCGGCAGCACCGCCACAGAAAAAAGGCAGCTGCCAGGTGCAGGTGCTGCGCAGTGCCTCACTCGACATGCGTAAAGATGAACATAAACGTATGCCGGACAGCGCACCAAAGGCCAGGCTCAAACAGGATGATATCCTGCGCAGTATCCACCTGCTTATCAGCAAGGCGGAGCACTATATTTATATTGAGAATCAGTTCTTTGTCTCGGCGTTTGGGCAGTCATCGATTAATGCCGGGAGTGGGCTAAGCCCGGTGGCGGATAGCATTAATCCGTCATTTGATACCTGGGCAACCCGGCTCTTGCCTGATGATGAAACACCGCAAAACCCGGTGGCAGAATGGCTGGGTGACCGGATAACACGCGCCATCTTCAGTCAAATGCAGCAACCGTTCCACGTTTATATTGTGCTGCCGGTTAACCCGGAAGGCCGACTGGACGACCCAACCATTGTGGCGCAAATCCATTTAACCCGGCAGTCGCTGGTCTTTGGTTCGCACAGTCTGCTTAACCGTATACGCCGCAGCTTATGGGTAAAACAACAGCTTGAGGTACAGTCGGTACCGCGCAAAGAGTGGTATTTGCGTATCCCGGAACTAGAACTACAGTGTGATGAACAATACAAAAATATTGATTTTTCTGAATGTGATTATTATATCACGCTGCTTAATCTGCGCGACTACGCCGAACTAAACGGTATGGCGGTAACAGAGCAAATATACGTCCACAGTAAACTGATGATTGTCGACGACCGCTACGTACTGGTCGGTAGCGCTAATATCAACGATCGCAGCCTGCAAGGTGACCGGGACTCCGAACTTGCGGTGCTGATATCCGATACAGCCCACTGTTATACGGACCTGGATGGTACAGGCATTGCTGCACCGACCCGAAATTTTGCGCGTGAACTGAGACAAAATGCATGGCGTAAATGGCTGGGCAGTGCAGCGGGAGAGTGTGCAGAGGTGCTGGATAAACCGGCACTGAAAAAAGGCTGGGAGAAGATTCAGATGTTGGCGAAAAAAAATGCTGAGACCTATGAAATAGTGTTTGATTTTATTCCGAAAAATTATATTGACAGCAATCCCTATCCTGCTGAAATAACACCTTCTGTTTCTGATACCGAAAGCACAAAAACTAATGAAATACCCGCCTCAATATGGCCTGTAATGAACACGGGTGACAAGATTAAAAGTTTTGTAAGAAGTAGCATGCCCTTCTCAGAGATTTTTTGGCGAAATTATAAATTTCAGAACGACGGTTCCCTGCATGCAATTAAAGGTTATTTCACTGCTCTGCCTATATACTGGACCGAAGGAGAGAATAACATGATTCGATATAATATGCGGCTCATTGCCAGCAATGCTGTATCTGCTGACGATACACAGCTGTTAGCGGATAACAGTGCCGGTGATAATAATGAGGTAAATCAGGCATGAAGGGACTACCACCACTTGTTATACTTGGTTGCCTTGTTTATTCTGATTGTATTATTGCACAGGAATGGAAGGGTGAGTGCATTGGTTATTATCAGTTGCTGTTGCCTGATGGCTTGGAGGTGGCTTTATATCCCGTGAATTTAATCATTGACCCACTCGCAAATCCAGCGCGGCAAAAAAACACGTTGGTATCGCGTTATTTGTTTCCAAAAATATCTTTCGGTGAAAATCGATATCAGAGTAATGGTGACACAGTTCAGGCACAATTCTCAGTATTCCATTATGCAGATTATGACGTTATAGTATCCTCTGAAAACAAATCGACTATCGATTTGCTGAAATATGAAAAGGAATTTAAAGAGCGTACTGACAATCGAATACAGGACTACTGGGATAAAAGGAACCACAAATTATCAATGAAACTTCCAGTATTACCAAAAGATATTGCTGAAAGATCACTTGCGTACAGTATCAATAACTACGACAATGCTTTTTCAGCCACTGATTCGGGTGGTTATTCTTTATTTGTAAGCAATGGCAACAGACTGTTTATTTTTAAAAAGGCAGATAAAGTACAATCACTTGATGAGCAACTGAACAAAAGCAGACCTGAGATGCTTTCATTGCTTAAACGTTTTCAGCCACGCAAACTCTACGAAGTTCCGGCAAAACAGGGGTTCTGTTTACCCTATGGTTTTATCGCCGGGGATTCCGGACATGAAAAACGCAATATGGCCGTCACTTACCGTCTGAAAAATCACCCAGATGTGACCATATTTTTCCAGGACCTGGGGATGATGAATCCGCAGGCAGGAGAATAAGACGACCTGAATGAGAAGGATTACATGGCCTGGCTGTGGAGCTGGGATTTCCAAGCGGGAGCAACTTCAAAAGAGCTGATAAAACCAAAGTGGCGCTCAATTAAGATAGATGGTCGTGACGGGACCGGAACTTTTGTTAAAGGCACATACAAAAATGTTCCAGTATATGACTATAAAGGTCATGTGAGTAACCGGATGAATTATATTAACTATGGCTATGCGGCTTATGTGCAGGGCAATCATAAAGCCAGAAACCTGGAACCAGATTTACTGCTCTATGTTATGCAGGACAGCCGTCAGCTTAAAAATCAGCCGCCAATGGATAAGGACGAAATAGAAAAAATGGCTGAACATATTATCAGTTCGATTAAGAGAAGGTAATCCATTGATTATTAGCTCCGCAATTTTCTATTCCTTTATTTTCACCCAGTACTACTCTTATGACGTGGGTTTATCAGCTCAGGGATCGTAAAGCGGCTGATGCCGCCGATTACCAGACGCTGCTGCGTAATGCCGATACGGTACTTAAAGACGACGTACTGGCGTCAAAATCGCTGCTGGTGATGCCCAAAGGCAGCGTGACACTCAATATGCCCATGGATGAAGACGCTCAGTTCGTGGCGGTGGTGGGGCTGTTTAACCGGCCGGATCAGAAGGACAACCGCTGGCGCCTGGTACTGACCCGTGACGACCTCGACCCGGACAAACCCCGCACAGAAGCGGTGCTTTTCTCGGCGCCGGAAGGCATGGCCCTGACCAGCGGTGAAGATATGCAGCTGGCAGCCAGCCGGAACCTGGCGGTTAACGCCGGAGAAGACTTCAGTGTTGGAGTGATGGGCAATGCGACACTGCTCACCGGTGAGAAACTGGGGCTCTTTGCCCGCACCGGTCTACTGAGCCTGAAATTCGGGGAAGGGCCAATCGATGTCCAGGCGCAGAACGCCAGTCTACGGTTGTTTGCTGAGAAGAAGCTGACGCTGAGCTCAGCGAGTGATATCTCCTTTGCCGGGAAGAAGCGTATCACGCTGATCGGCGGCGGAAGCTATCTGCGACTTGAGGCCGGAAAGGTCGAGTATGGTACGACGGCGTCGTATATACGCAAAGTGAAGCGGACTATGGCGGCGGGAAGTAATTCTCAGACTCCAGAAATCCCATTTTTACCAGGGCCTGGTGATGTTTTTCGAAGGAGTTTTATTCTTGTTGATGATAGAATTCAAGAACCAATATCAAATATTAGATATGAATTGACCTCACCTACAGGTTCTGTCGTTAAAGGCGTTTCATGCGAGAAGGGCCTAACAGGTTTTGTTAGTCATCCTGATGAGGCTGAAGTAGAATTAAATATTCTTGAACAAAATTCATTATTTATAGGGTGATTTTGTGTCCAATGTAAAGATTAGATCAAAGTTAACAAGCGAAAATGAAAACAAACAAACGGTCCCGGTTAAAATCTTCAAAATAACTGACATCCCAGATGTGATGGAGGAAAAAGATTGGACGGTGTCAGCACGTTTTATGCGAAAATGGTTCAATGACCCATTTTACGAAATGACATCCAAAGAGAAGCTAAATAAAGTTGATATGAATACTGTGGACAAACGCCATGTCATTGAAGATTTGGATTTTGATTGGTTGTTAACTTCTTCGTTACGAATTAAACCGATTTACGATAATTTCGTGAGGCAAGTTTTGAATATTATTGAGTATAATGACTACTTGGGGAGAAAAAACAAATATCACAGCAGTTGTCTAATGGCCTTTGTTACATAATTAACAGGCTGGATGAATCAGGTCTTTTTGTTAACAACGAAATAAAGGAATGTTATTTAAATTATGGCAACCTGTCAGCAATAGAGCTTGATAAAATAAGTCAGTTTAACTTTATTAAAATTGGTAGTACATTGTGGGAAAAAGCAACAGATACCCTGGATGATGTGTATGGTGCCCTTGGTTCTTTTATAATCAAACTTGCATTTACAGATCTTACTGTCACCAGAGATACTGATGGTTTCATGAGATTATAAATTAAAGAACTTGGATTGTACGTTAGGGATACATACGAGTTTATGAATGATGGTGATGATCAACCGTTAGGTTATTGGGGGGAGAAGGGTGTCATCAAACCTGGGGTGATGAGTGAATTATTGGAAAAAGAATATCTTGATGAAGACGGCTGTAGATACTTTAGAGTTACTAACTCATCTTTTGTGAGATACAGGGAAAAATATAAAAGCGAAAATAAAACCGAAGATTTTTTCGTATACTCGACGGTGAAAAAAAATCCCTGCAAACATTATTATTCATTTGAATAAGATAGATATGGAGGAATATATTTACTGGAAAGACGAAAATGTTAATGCATAGATTTATAAAAAAAATATTCTGCTTCATGTTGATATCAGTTCTCTTCTTTTTCGTTTTGTTAATGGCGATTAAGATCATGGCTTATCAAAATGCATTAAAGAAAGATTCTATATGGAATCGTGATAATAAATGCGAACTGATTACTTATATCCCTGACTATCGACTATATGGTGGTATCGGGAGAGTGTTGCGGTTATTTTCCAACCAATCATTTTTCGTCGTCTATGATAAAACGGGAGAAAAAATAAAAAGTTCAGCTTGGCATTTTTGGGAATATCAGTTCTCTGATTTAGTTGCACCTGGATGGTCAGGCATCGATTTTCTTTACCCATCTGACAGCGGGTTTTCAGGCTGGACTTTACCTGAATGCAAAAAAAATAAAAAATCATAGCAAAACTAATAATATCCTTCCTTGGATGTACCATCATCCTGGTAGTGCATCATTTGGGTTACGACTGGTACATGACATACTTTACACCAAGTAAAAGGAGTTAAAGAAATATGGCATCTGGAAAGAACAGCATAATCATACTGGCATTTATATCTTCAATTATAGTTATGATGGGGGGTATTCTTTAGCATCACGGGTATATGAACAGACATTCATTGTTTCTTCCCATCGAACTGTCGGGATGATATTCATATCGTTCTTCTTTATGTTTATCGCGGCCCCAACTTTACTCTTGACTTTGCTTTCACCATTAAGGGTGAATTTAACTATCTTTGCACTTACAATATCATATCTATTTTATGAGTGGTTTTCTTTACATCCATTACGTGTAGGTCTTATGGGGGGGTTATAATAAGTTATTTGTACGTATCACTCATAAAAAATATTTCCATTCTTCGCGTACGAACTCTAGAGTTTAATATGGATAGAAAATCCCCATCTTTATACGAAATTCTCACTGGAAATTTCACTGGTGACCTTTCTCTTGACGTTGTAAATGAGGAAGATCAGGTCATTCTATCAGTACTAGATAACATCCAACGTATTTTGAACGCCCGGGCCGGTACCGTATCCCATCTACCAGATTATGGTTTGCCGGATATGACCAAAATCCTCCAGGGTATGCCGGGTACAGCCCATGAGCTGATGGGAACCCTGTCAGCTGTACTGCTCAAATATGAACCACGGTTGCAGAAGATTGACGTGATTCTGCTCGAACAGGATATTCCCGGCGAACTGCGCTATGCCATTGACGCGGAACTGAAAGGTATCGGGCTGGTGCGCTACGGCACCGAATTTATGCCTGAGGGCAGGGTGCTTATCCGCCACCTGAAACAGCAGCAGTACCTGGAAGTCCGTTCCTCCCTCTAGTTTTTATTCTGGCTGAAACCATCATGACTACTCCTCCTGAATGCCACCTCAAAACCGGCGGCGACCCGCGCACGCTTGCGGATTACGCGCGCCTTCGCGATGAAATGAATAAACTGACCCATCCGGCGCGCCCGGACGTCAACTGGCAGCACGCGGAAACACTCTGCCTGTCGCTGTTTGAGCACAACGGCGTGGAACTGCAGACTGCCGCCTGGTATACGCTTGCCCGAACCCATCAGGCCGGGCTAAACGGGCTGAATGAGGGGCTGACGATCCTGGTCGCGCTGGTCTCCCGGCAGTGGGGCAATGTGTGGCCGCAGCAGACGGCGGTGCGAATGAAAATACTCAGTTCGCTCAGTAAACGGCTGCAGCTGGCGATGCGTACTCTGCCGCTGACCTCTACAGACCTGAGACAGCTTTACCAGGCCGAAGCGCACCTGGCGGCGCTGGATGATGTACTGCAGCGCCTGGAACTCAAACATGTCAGCCAGCTTGACGCCCTGTATACCCTGATGCACAACACGGCGGTGCGGCTGGAAGACAGCGAAAATAAAGAGGAGACCGCGCTGCAAACGGGCGCCGCTATGCCTGAACCTTCCTGCGCCAGCCTCCCTGAACCGACCGTGCAGATGAAATGGGTCTATGTCGCCGAGCCGGCACCGCGGCCGGAAGCTGACGCGGTAACGGCATTCCCGCCGTCCGCGAAGCCCTGGAAACCCTTTGCCGCCGGGATGCTGACCATGCTAGCGCTGGCCGGAGCCGCGGCGGGAGGATGGCTGGCAATGCGTCCGTCCGAAACGGCGCTGCGGCAGTTTACCGCCATGCTTACCCCATTACCCGCGGCGCTTTCTGCCGAGCAGCTACGGTCGCTGCGACAACACACCCCTACGCCGGAGACGGGTATAAAACAAACGCAGCAGCGGCTGGCGCAGCTTTTACAGCTAAAACCGGACTGGGTGCTGGATTATGGCGACCATCTGGCGCAGCAGGCGCTGACATTATGGCCGGAACAGGCGAAACCGCTGGCGCGACAATGGCAACAGCAGGTCAGCGCCGCCGCGCTTCCCGCGGAGAATCTCAACGGCTGGCACCAGGGAATGACGCAGCTACAGCAGTTGACGAACCGGCTTAACGCGCTGGATGAGCAGAAGGGGGGGTATATCACGGTGAGTGAGCTGAAGTCGGCGGTGTTTGCCATAACGCAGTCGTTCAGCCGGGCCGTTCCGGCGGAAGAGCAGCTGAGGCAGCTGTCAGAACAGCCGCACAATCAGCCAGGGACTTCGGCGCAGCAGAGCCAGACGGAACAGCACCTGCAGCAACTGATTGCCCGCTACGCCGCGTTGAAACAAAAAACGGCGGAATAACCCTGGGATCGCATCCACCGTGATATTCTTTTCCACAGATAATCGACGAAAAGGTATCCGGGATATCCATTCTGCGGCCAGAACCCCCCCGCAATACCCGGAACCGGCGCGGCCTGTCGCGCCAGTTCCTCATTTCACATCCCCGGTCAGGGCTATCTAATAACCACGTAACTCACTGGCTTCCCAGCTGTAAGCGTCACTGGCGATTAACGTATCGCCCAGCTCCTGGTAATCGAAATGATAAAACTCAGCGCTGGCGTCATAACCGGAGTAGTCGACTGCCGCAAGGCCAACAAACGCCCCGGTAAAGAACCCGCCGTAGCTTTGCAGAACATAATCATCCGAAAGGATCGCGGCATCTAACCTGACGGGGATTTCAGTGAATTCAACCCCATCAAAGCTATATTCATAGCTATACGTTTCTTTCCTGACCTTCGTGCGGAACCAGACTTCTTCAACATGGTCCGGGACCTTGATAGCGTCATCTTTTAAATATGATGTATATTTCCCGCGGTTATTCTCACCTAATTCAATGATCTTGCCGTTAATTTCATTCCAGGTAATGAACACAAAGCTCCAGTGACGATCGTTATAGTAGTTTGTTAATCCTGCCATTTGCTGGTAGTTAAATGGATTAAATTTGACTTTAACTTTCGCGTCAAAATAGAAGGCCTGCCAGCGGCGGGCAATCAGCGACAGGTCGTGGGTATTCGCTAAAGAGCCCTGGCCAATTAACGTTAGCTTGCCATCGCCTGTGGTACCCATTTTTTCTGTGAACGGCACCCGCAGGGTATTCCAGTTGCGATCGAGCGTCGCCGTTGTAAAGTCGTCGTGCTGGCTATGGTTTTCCGGGCTTTCGGTATAAATGGCATCTTTTGGACCCTCAACAAACGTTTTCCCGCCATGGCCTCCTTCAATACGCGGCCAGCCATCTTCATCCCAATACACCTTTTGAATAGCCGTTTCTCTGCCCAGCGTTGACCAACCGCGAGGATCGTAGACCGACTCACCCGGGCGATTCCACGGACGCGCGCAGAGCGAGGCGTAGTACCACTCCCCCCCTGGGGTAGAAACTAAGGCACCGTGTCCTTGCTTTTGGATATAGCTGTCTGGCGTATCGACGTTGGTTAAGAAGACCTCACCAGGCTCGGTTTCAAAGCTGTTGGCGTCTAAGGTTTTAGAACGCGCAACCACTTCCTGGTGCGTAAATACGGTGCCGCCCTGGGCGGCAAAAAGATAATAATAGCCGTTCAGTTTATACAGATGCGGGCCCTCAACGAGCGCAACGGCAGTGCCGCGGTAAATAGTACGCGCGGTTTCTGGTCTTAATTTTAGGGTCCTGGTATCCAGTTCGGTTAAGGTGATGCCGTCAAAGGGATGGCGATACTCACGATGATCCCAGGTTTGCTGCACGATATATTTACGCCCATCATCGTCATGGAAAAGTGAAGCATCAAAACCTACGCCGTTGAGCTTGATGGGATCCGTCCATGGGCCGCGAATATCGGTTGCGGTGGTCAGATAGTTGGTCATGTCTTTAAAGGCGCCTTCGGTGACTTTGACGTCGGTATACACCAACCAAAATTGACCATCCGCATAAGAGAGCGCCGGTGCCCAAATCCCGCCTGATGAAGGATTGCCTTTCATATTCAGCAGGGTGGTTGTTGACAATGGCGAAGGGAGAAGATTCCAGTGCTCCAGGTCTTTTGACTCATGTAAACGAACGCCCGGGAACCACTCGAACGTCGAGTTGGCGATATAGTAGGTATCCTTCACGCGGATAATACTGGGGTCGGCATTAAACCCACGTAAAATAGGGTTTTGAATAAGAGACATATCATTACACCTTTTTAAAATGAAAAGTGACTTAATGGCTGGATTTATAATTTTTAGCTACACGCGTATCTCATCAAGCTGACGGTTGATATCGTTAACGTTTTTGTCAGAGATGGGATAAACCTGAATGATGATCATCGATATAATGGCTAACGCGATAGGGATCCACACCGCGGTCATAATGATCCCGTCGATAGCGCTGGCGCTTTGCTGGGCGCCGGTTTCATTGAATCCATAGACGGCCAGCAGCCACAGCGGGATAGCGCCGCCGATAGTAAAACCAATCTTGAAAAACAGCCCCATAATCGCGTTAATGATCGCCGCATTCCGTTTGCCAGATTTTAATTCGCCGTACGCGATGACTTCGGGAACCAGCGCCCACATAAAGCCGGTCGCCGAGGTTAAGCCCCACTGTTTAATGAAGGTCGCGATGTAAGCAAGCCAAAGCGCATCATGCATACCCTCCCGTGACCAGACGTAAGTCAGTAATTCACCGACAATAAACATGGCCAGAAAAATGTGGAAGAATCCTTTTTTACCAAAAATTTTCTTGAGTTTGGGCCAGAAAATAGGGAAGGCAATGCCCGGAATCGAGGCGACAAGGCCGACGGCCCCCATCCACTCTGAATGACCCACAACGTACTGATTGAAAAAGCCGTTAACCGTGTTCATGAAAAACATGAAGGTAAACGCCAGCATGAAAAACAGCCCGAGAATAACCAGCGGACGATTATGTTTAAGTTCAAGGAACAGATCGGTCGTTTTGACGTTGGCAGTCTGTTCTGCCGTCGCAACAACGCGTTCTTTGGTGAATTTATAGCAGATGAAAAGCGCCGCAGCGCCGATTAGCATATAAACGGAGTAAACGCCGAACCAGGCGTAGTTCGCTGATGGATCGGTATAGTTTCCCAGATTGAGCTCAATGCCAAAAAAACCGGTGTCCTTAAGGCTACGATCTTTTGGCGAGGCCATTTGTACAAACATCGGGAACAGGGTATAGACAAGAAGGTTCGCGCTATTGGCCAGCATCATGCGGGTACTGGTGAGTTTATCAATCGATTCCGGATCCCGGGTCAAGGACGCGTTAAGAGAACCATAAGGAATATTCACCACCGAATAAACTAAATCCAGAGCCAAATAGACGATAAAAGCAAAAGGGACTGAACCTCGGACGCCAGGAATGGGAGCAAAAAGTAACGCGGAAAGGATCACCAGCGGCACGCCGGCTCTTATCAGCCAGGGACGGTATTTACCTGCTTTTGACGTTCTTTTGTCAACATACGTGCCGACCATCGGATCCCAAAAGACATTGATGATTCGGACAAAAAGAAATATAAACCCAGCCGTTGCCGTGCTGATGGTATTTACCGTCAGCATGTGAAGAGCCAGAAAGCCGCCTATTGTGCCAAAAACCAGGTTTTGAGCGAAGTCGCCCATTCCATAACCAATACGTTCCCCGCGCGTTAATTTATGATATTCGTCATGGCGGCTTTGCATTATGTTTTTACTCATTCTGAGCAGACTCCGGTGTGTTGTGTGGATGTGTAACAATTTCTGACATAAATGATCTCGAAGAATCCATTACGTTTTTAAATTAATTTATTATGTTTTTTTACTTCTGTGATCATCGAAGCAAATACCCATCAAGACTATCTTGTCTCTCTTGTTGACTAACGATTTAGCAGCTATATCCCGATAGATTCAGGGCGCGAAAAAATCATTTTTTATTTTATTGTTTCTCTCTTCATCACCCGAAAAAATGTACTTTACATAGTTCTCCAGGCGTTGAGTAAATGACGCTAATATTTGCGAGATGGCTCACATTTGAGCATTTTCTTAATCGCTGAGTGAAATAACGTAATTGAGCAACCGGCCGGGAGAATAGAGGATGTGTCACAGTTGTTAAATTTTGGCTTTATAAATTATGGGGTTCATCATGCAATCTTATGCTGAGCGGGGCGCAGCCAGCGGTTTTACTCATCCACTCGACGGTGCCGGGGTGGCGGCCAACGCCGCGCCGTTCCTGTTTTTCACGGCAATAGCGCAGGTCGCTGGCGCCATCAATGCTATCCGCCGCCTGGAGGCAAAAGGTGGTGCCGTGAGTACGGAGGGCGTCGCCAGTTGCTGAAACAACGACGCTAATTATGGCGCATGCCCGGCGCAATCAATACCACCGCTGCTGGCCCGTAAATTATCCAAAATGATAATTTATCCGGGGGCAGCTCATTATTAAACAACGCGCGAGGAGGTCGGATAACCCTAATAGCGTAAAGCCTCTGTAGATGTATAAAATTAAAATAATGTTCTTATGATAGCGAGATATTCTGTCTACCCAGAATGGGATTGTTATTATCTGAATAAAATTAACCTATATTGAGATAATTTTGACAATGATAAAAAAACTTCCATTACCCGTGGCGGTTATCGCCGCCTTTTTCCCGTTTACCTCTGCAATAGCCCAAGAGTTCACGCAGGAACAGATCGACGCCATTGTGGCGAAGGCCGTCGATAAAGCCCTCGCCGAGCGCCAGGCGAAAATCGACGC
>NZ_PDEL01000033.1:0-5741 GCF_002556465.1 Klebsiella sp. MBT K-1
TCCTGCCTTTCGGTTTACCGGTGTCATTCCGCTGTTATGGCCGCGGTTTCTCATTCCACGCCTGACACTCAGTTCCGGGTAGGCAGTTCGCTCCAAGCTGGACTGTATGCACGAACCCCCCGTTCAGTCCGACCGCTGCGCCTTATCCGGTAACTATCGTCTTGAGTCCAACCCGGAAAGACACGACAAAACGCCACTGGCAGCAGCCAACAGTAAGAGGGTGTACAAGAGATAACTGATGCAGAGTTCTTGAAGTCTCAGCCCAACTACGGCTAAACTGAAAGGACAGAATTTGGTTTCAGCGGTCTTGTACACCCTGTTACCACGGTTCAGAAGTTCCCCAACTTACTGAACCCTCGAAAAAACCGCCTCCCCAGGCGGTTTTTTCGTTTCAGACGAGGATATTACGTCGCATCTTATACTTAGGTCAACAACCATCAGCAAGACTGGACCTCCAAAACAAAAGGAGGTAATATCCTGATAATGAACACAGAATGCGACAAAAGAAATGCTAATGAAACAAGAAGTTAAAGAAAAAAAACAGACGATAGAACTAATCAATGATGATTGTTTAATCGCTTTAAAGATGCTTCAAAGCGATTCAATAGATCTGATCGTTACATCACCACCTTACGCAGACCAAAGGAAAAAAACCTATGGCGGAGTAAGTGCAGACAAATATGTTGAGTGGTTCACCCCGATAGCCAAAGAACTACTGAGAGTGACAAAATCATCAGGCTCATTTGTTCTAAACATAAAGGAAAGGGCGATTAATGGCGAGCGCCATACGTATGTAATAGAGCTAATTTTAATGATGCGAAAATTAGGCTGGTTATGGACAGAGGAATACATATGGCATAAAAAAAATAGTTACCCTGGGAAATGGCCAAATCGCTTTAGAGACTCTTGGGAAAGATGCATCCACTTTACGAAAAGTAAAAAATTCAACATGTACCAAGAGGAAGTAATGGTGCCTATGGGGGATTGGAAAAACTCACGACTTAAAAACATGAGTGATACAGATAAGAAAAGAGATGAATCGAAAGTAGGGAGTGGTTTCGGTAAAAAAATAGAAAACTGGGTCACCAGGGATCTAGCATACCCAACCAACGTGCTACACATGGCTACAGAGTGTGGAAACCGCAGTCACAGCGCAGCTTTTCCTGAAAGCCTACCTGAATGGTTCATCAAACTTTTCACCACAGAAGGTGACACCGTTCTGGATCCATTTTCCGGTTCTGGAACCACATTAAAAGTTGCGAAAGCAATGAAAAGGAACGCTGTAGGTATTGAAATATTAGATGAATATTGCGAGATAACGGCAAATAGAGTAGGTTTGAAAAAATCGTCTCAAAAAAAATACCGGTATACAAATGATTGAATCACGGATTATTTCAGATTTTATAGAATCTTGCATTGATGAAGAGTTCCATCAAAAAAAACAAGAAAAAATAAGGGCGATAAAATTATCAGATATAACAAAAAGAAAAAACCCATATTTATTTAAGGCGAAGGGGCTAACATCAGCAAGTGACTTAATAAAGTCAATAATGGATGCAACGGTATCCTCTGGAGAGGAGACCGTTTTTGGCAATTTCATGGAAAAGATTGCAATCTTCACATGTTCCCAAGCATTTGGTGGAAGAAAATCCAGTGCGGTAGGAATAGATCTTGAGTTCGAAACTGAAAGCACAAAATATCTAATAAGCATCAAATCCGGCCCAAACTGGGGTAACTCATCACAAAAAAAGAAAATGCAAGACAACTTCATTAAAGCCAAAAAAGTCCTAGGCACATCCGGTGGAATTAATTCAAAATCAATAACTTGCATCGAGGGGTGTTGTTATGGTTATGACGCCAGACCTGAAAAGGGAACCCACATAAAACTATGCGGCCAAGACTTCTGGACATTTATATCTAACGGAAACAACGAATTATATAGTGATATAATTGAGCCTATTGGTAAGCTTGCAGACGAAAAAAACAAGGAACTGATAGAACTAACAAATGCCAAACTAAATCTTTTTACGGCTGAGTTTATTTCAGAATATTGTAATAGTGATGGTTCAATAAATTGGGCTTTATTTGTAGCAAGAAACTCAGGTTCAAAATCAGACTATCATAGCAACTAACAGAAGAGTATAAATGGGGAAATGCCTCAACAAAAACAAGGACACTCCATGCCAGCATGCATAGTAAATGGTTGCCAGAATCATGCATCTAACAACTTTGGTGTAAGACTCCGTAGAGAGGATACCAGTGCAATCTGGGCACCCAATACTGAAGCCTACATCTGTGATGTTCATGCAAGTTCAGGCTTTGATATCTTCGTACAGCTACACACTCGAACCGACAACAACATAGTCACACATGTGAGTGCTAATGGTGGGGCTGTCGCACAAAGACTGACACCAATAACCAACACACCTTAGCAAAAAGCCGCCTTTTAGGCGGTTTTTTTTGCATCAGATTAAATACTCATATTTACCATAACATCCGGGCAGCGAAGTTCGATGCCTGCCCTTCAGGCCTGCAGGATTGTTACGCATGTAGGTGCTTAAACAAAAAACGCCCTATCTCATAGGTTGTGAAATCTGGATTGAGTTCATTTTCATCCATGCCTAGCTCCCTCCCCGCCTCAATCAATATCTTCTTCATGTTGCTGGCCTTAAGCCCATTATGGGTAACCAGAATTTTTCCTTTGGGCAGTTTATGAATCACATAATCTTTAAAGTGGTGCGCTTCCTTTTCGCCAGATAACACAAAGTCTTGTCCAAGTGATTCCTTCAATGACTTATTCTCATTAATTAACTTCAGAACAACATCATCAACAGTCATACCGAAGTCATCGACATACTCCCTGAGGCTTTCTAACGTTGATTCACTAAGGTTTAAATCGTTTTTTTTACTCATGTAGTCACCACCATGCTAGTTGTCAGAAAAGAAAAAACACAACATAAGTGGTATAGTACACCGCTTTTTAGTATTGAACAAATAACATAGAAGTCACTGATCGCTGGTTCAAAAAGAACAGCTACACCGCTGGATTTACCATAACATCTCTTACCCGCACCGCGCCGGAGGCACTCAGGGCGTTTCTGATGGCTGACGGGCAAAAGGTGGTGGCAAGTACACCGAAAACCACCAGAAACGCACCTGATTTATTTTACGCATATGCATCACTTATTCACATCACTGCATAGCCGGTGATTTCGGTTAAAAAAGACTCTCTGTGTGCTGAAATCGCAGAAAATGGCCATGATCCCCGTCACGCTCAGGCCACCTGAGACGGGCGTTTATCAGTCTCCATACTCCCTGTCACCATGAGATAATGTGCGTTGCCGTTCCGGTACCAGATCTGCTGTCTTCTCTGGTTCCTTTTCCGTTGTTTGCCCGTATCGCTGTTGCTCAATCTCATTCAGCCTGTCGATAACCGGCGCAGCTGCTCGCTCAAACTCTGCACCTGCCTGCTCAAGCCCGACACGCGCTCGCTCAGCGCCGCGTTCTCCCGTTGCATAAGACCAGACATCTTCCGCCATTCCTCGAAGGCGCTCTCCCACTCGTCCAGCCTTCTCGAGTAGTCCTGCTGTAGCTGCTCTAACGCGCTCAGCAATTGTTTTTCCAGTTCCGTCATTCTGCTCTACTCCCGTACCAGCTTCACCGCGTTCCGCGTCTTGTTGTCCACCGTCCGGCCCGTTTCGGCTTTCATCCCCTCCGGCAGCACCAGAAACCGTCCGTTGCGGTTCTCCAGATAGGTCACGCCCCACGTCTGCATGTGCAGTTTCGACAGCGTATCTCTCTGCTGCCTGATTTCCGCCAGGTTCGCCGCTATCCGGTTCCCCTGGTACCACAGCACCCCGCTCAGGCTGGCGAACAGCAGCCCTGACACCATGGTGATGGTCAGCCACGTCCGCCCGACCATTCGCAGCACGCTCAGCCGGTTCGACTGCATCGCCGCGTTCATCCCCTGTTCGTGGGCGCTGATGGCGTCGTTGATTCTCTTCGCGCTTGCGTTCAGTTCCGATTTGACAACGTTCTCGTGCTTGCTGAATGCGGCTTTCAGCCTCTCTTCGGTAAGCTGCTGCTGTGCTTTCGATTTCTCCTCGAAGTCCCTCGAGGCCGTTAAAAGACTGCTCATAAATGGCTCCCCTCAGTCGGATATTTCGCCCCCCGTCCGGGTCGGCAATGCTGATACTGTTTTTTGTGGTTCTGACCACCTCAAAACCGGCCGCTGTGAGCGCCCCTGTGACGTCATCACGCGTTTTCAGCTCTCCTGATGAGGCTAACATCAGCAAACCCCGTGTAATCGTCTCTGCGGCTTCCTGCTTCGTTTCTGGCAGTCCTGAAGGCGTGACCAGCGCCCGCCGGTTCTCCGGGTCGTTCGGATCATGTAGCCCCAGCCTGCCGTTGACCACTGTCTGCCACGCATCGATGCGCGGCCGGTCGGCACGATCGTAATACGGCTGGAGGCGTTTCCCCGTCAGTAATTCGGTATTGGGGATCAGAAAATTCAGCTCAAGACGACCCTTGTCTGCGTGTTCCACCCACAGAATGCTGTACTGGTCTTTATCGAGTCCGGGCATCAGAACCCGCTCAAAGCTGGCCATCAGTTTTTCACGCTGACCCGGCGGCAGGTCCGCCTCCGCGAATGACAGCACCCCGGAGGTATATTTTTTCACATACGGCGACGCATCAATCAGCTCCCGGACTTCTTCCGGCTTCCCCTGCAGGACGCTGGCACCTTCACGCTGCCGGTCTTTACCCAGAAGATAATCCACAGGACCGGCGCCCCCGCCGCGACCCCGGGGATGGAATTTAACAATCATCGTCCGGCCCTTTTTCCAGTACGGCATGCCGCAACCGTTCCAGACCGGCATCGATCGCCATCAGCGCTGCCACGATCTGCACCCGGTCATGACCGGCACCACCGGCGTTCACTTTCCGGGCGATCTGGTTCAGGTTATTGCCCATGCCGGCAAGCTGACGCAGCAGCGCGGGCGAAATCGAGGGAAGCCTGCCGGCGCGTGTCGGTTTCTCATCAAGGCAGGTCTGGCGCATCCACGCCGCCAGTTGTTTTCCGTCGCACCGCTCAAGCAACCGCCGGTGTTCGTCTTCCGTCACCCACATCGTGAGCATCTTGTTGCGTTTATCTGCCAGAATCGCCTCCTGATAACGCCGTGACGGACGGGAAAGCCTTTCCCGGTCGGCGCGGGGTTGGACAAGCCGCAGGCGCGTCAGTGGGGTTTCGGGGCGCAGCCCTGAACCAGTCACGTAGCGCTAGCGGAGTGTATACTGGCTTACTATGGTGGCATCGGTATGGGTATCAGCGAAAGTGCTATATATGGCAGGGATGACATGCAGCGAAGGTGCGTAAGGCAGATAATGGTAGTGCCGGGGATATGACGCCTCCTCGCTCACTCGGTCGCTGACGCTCCTGCCGTGAGGCTGCGGCGGGCGTTACCTGCTCACGAGTGACGAGATAAAGAGATGGAGCTAGAGTCAGAAAAGGGCACGAAAAGGATGCGGCGTTGCCGTTTTTCCATAGGCTCCGCCCCCCTGACGAGCATCACAGAATCTGACGCTCAAATCAGTGGTGGCGAAACCCGACAGGACTATAAAGATACCAGGCGTTTCCCCCTGATGGCTCCCTCGTGCGCTCTCCTGTTCCTGCCTTTCGGTTTACCGGTGTCATTCCGCTGTTATGGCCGCGGTTTCTCATTCCACGCCTGACACTCAGTTCC
>NZ_PDEL01000034.1:0-4798 GCF_002556465.1 Klebsiella sp. MBT K-1
ACTTCCGGCCTGAATTCAGGCCGGAAGTTCTCGCCAGTCAGTCAGGTGCATGGTTATGCATGGGGCTGAAAATCACGGTATGCGATTCTGAGCGGTTTTCGGTGAGAAGCCGGGGGTTTTTATGGCTCAGGACGTAAAACCGCCCTGAGCGCGTTTCAGCGGTGCGCGTAACGGATGTTATGGTAAATCCGGTGGCTTTGACGTGCCTGCCGTTGTGTACCGTCGTGAGTGAAAATAATTATATTGTTCGAAGAACAGCGCTTTTTGGCCGGAGAAAAGCAGTTCTGCAAACGATGGTATATCGATATGAGTTCTTTTGGCATTAATCCAGGCAAGACGCCGGGCAATAAGCGTAATATTCCGGATGTTACTTATTTCCATTTCTGTCAACAGCATCCCCCCCCACGCCGGAGAATAAAAAAGCCGCCTGTTCCATCGGCAAGCCCTACATCAAGGGAAACTACGTCTTACGATTCGTTTTGAACCGGGACGCTTTGTTGCTGCGAATCACTAACCAGATAATCCACGTTTTGTGAGTGGGTTTAGGTTAAGGCTTCAATAGAACAATAATAGCGTTAAGTGATTAGGGCAACCTGTGATTGCTAAAATGATGAAGTCTTCACATCATTTCGGTGAAGGCGATATGTGTTACACCACGTATTGAGAGACCTGCATGCCCTTTACAGGTGAACGGGAACGGGAATAGAGCGGCGATTTAGGGAAGGTGCGAATAAGCAGGTCATTTCTTCCCAAGCTGACTCGCTGATTAAAATTTCGCGGATCTGGGCCGATTTTTTTCCCGCAAACACATCGAATCAGCCTATTTAGGCTATTTTTTCCACCATTTCTGGCGTTATTTCCGGTTTTTACTGAGATCTCTCCCACTGACGTATCATTTGGTCCACCCGAAACAGGTTGGCCAGGGTGAATAACATCGCCAGTTGGTTATCGTTTTTCAGCAGCCCCTTGTATCTGGCTTTCACGAAGCCGAACTGCCGCTTGATGATGCGAAACGGGTGCTCCACCCTGGCACGGATGCTGGCTTTCATGTATTCGATGTTGATGGCCGTTTTGTTCTTGCGCGGATGCTGCTTCAAGGTTTTTACCCTGCCGGGACGCTCGGCGATCAGCCAGTCCACATCCACCTCGGCCAGCTCCTCGCGCTGTGGCGCTCCTTGGTAGCCGGCATCGGCTGAGACAAATTGCTCCTCTCCATGAAGCAGATTACCCAGCTGATTGAGGTCATGCTCGTTGGCCGCGGTGGTGACTAGGCTGTGGGTCAGGCCACTCTTGGCATCGACACCAATGTGGGCCTTCATGCCAAAGTGCCACTGATTGCCTTTCTTGGTCTGATGCATCTCCGGATCGCGTTGCTGCTCTTTGTTCTTGGTAGAGCTGGGTGCCTCAATGATGGTGGCATCCACCAAAGTGCCTTGGGTCATCATGACGCCTGCTTCGGCCAGCCAGCGATTGATGGTCTTGAACAATTGACGGGCCAGTTGATGCTGCTCGAGCAGGTGGCGGAAATTCATGATGGTGGTGCGATCCGGCAGGGCGCTATCCAGGGATAATCGGGCAAACAGGCGCATGGAGGCGATTTCGTACAGGGCATCTTCCATGGCACCGTCGCTCAGGTTGTACCAATGCTGCATGCAGTGAATACGCAGCATGGTCTCCAGCGGATAGGGCCGTCGGCCATTGCCCGCCTTGGGATAAAACGGCTCGATGACAGCGGTCATATTCTGCCATGGCAGAATATGCTCCATGCGGGACAAGAAAATCTCTTTTCGGGTCTGACGGCGCTTAGTGCTGAATTCACTATCGGCGAAGGTGAGTTGATGGCTCATGATGTCCCTCTGGGATGCGCTCCGGATGAATATGATGATCTCATATCAGGAACTTGTTCGCACCTTCCATAGAGCCACCAGTGTGATGAACTCACACTACAAATTCGTTCAGCACTAAATCAGAATTCGATGCAAATCTCGGACGCTGGATCATCACAGTGAATCCTTCTATAACCCGGATTTGAGAGTCGCAAACCCATATTAGGGCAAAGAAAGCCTAATGCCCCCGTGGTGGGTACACCAGAAAACGGGGAGCGAAGCGACCAGCATCAGGCCGTTCGTATGCTGCTTCGATTTTGTGGGTGTTGCGCCAGACCTTGGCAATCACGCTTCACCGCAACCGCTGCCTTCACTCTCACTTTATCAGGTACGTTATTGGTTAACGTGAGACCGGGTAGAGCCAGCTTCTTTCCCGAGCTGGTCAGGTTCCCACCGCTTGCCTGTTTATCCTGCCGGAGTCCGGGGCGTAGACCTGAGAGTCAAGGTGCAGATATGGGTTTAATGTCGTTGAATGGTATTAAGCTGGTAGTGACATTCCTAGCCAGCCCTGCTAGGATTTGATTGTGACGTCTGATCCTGGCAGGTATCTGCAAGAATTAGAGTACTCAAGCCCCGTGATTCTGTCACGGGGCTTTTGTACATCTGGAGCAAGAAAATTCATGCTCCTATCCGAAAATCCCTACCGCTCGCCGCAGCCGAACGACCGAGCGACGCGAGTCAGTGAGCGAGGAAGCGGCATTTCTCCGGCCTTGCAGAATGCACGTTCACGCCGATGTTTCCAGATCGTAGCGTACCCGTTTCAGCGCAGTCAGTAATTTTTCGTGGTCAAAATTCAACTCACCCGTTTTTGTATCAACCAGTCCCGCGTCAATCATCAGACCAGCCGCCAGAAACAGTCTGTGATTGCGTTCCCTGCGGTTTTTCTGCCCTGAAATCCGCGCCTGAACCGCCTTTTTCTGTGCGGCATCCCGTTCCTGCAACGCGTTTTTTTCAGCGGTTGCCAGAACGTGGAGCAGTCGTCTTTCAGTCTCACTGAGCGAAGCTTCATCATCCAGCAGATCGATAATCTGCCGTTGCCGTGCCGTTTTTTCTCCCAGCTTTCTGATGAAGGCTATGCGCTTTTTAAGCCATTCGACGTTACTGATCCGCATCGTTTAACTTCCCCATCCCGATATTTCCGACGGGGAAAGTATATAACTTGCGGTCAGAAGTCGCATGACTTATCTTTACTCATAATTCTTTAAATTAGAGTAAAGCGCACTTATATGTTTCTCCCTGCGGGCAGAAACAGTGCGCCCTGCCGGGGGCTGACACAACATGGCAACGTATCATCTCAGCGTGAAATTTGGCGGCAAGGGTAAAGCCCTTGCTCATGCCAGTTACATTACGCGGGAAGATAAGTTCAGCCAGCGCCAGGATCTCGAGCACACCGAACACGGCAATATGCCGGAATGGGCGAGAGATGAACCCGCCCATTTCTGGCAGGCTGCGGATGCGTTCGAACGTGCCAACGGTTCAACGTACAGGGAAATTGAGATCGCTCTACCCCGCGAGCTGAATGAAGCGCAGCGGCTGGCGCTTGTCCGGGATTTTGTGAAGCAGGAAACGGGCGACAAACATGCATGGACGTTTGCGATCCACAATCCGAAAGCCAGCATTGACGGCGGCGAACAGCCGCACGCCCATATCATGATGAGCCAGCGCGTCAATGACGGTATTGAGCGCAGTCCCGAACAGTATTTCAGGCGCTATAACGCCAAATTTCCGGCGCGTGGCGGCGCGCGCAAGGACTCAGGGCATAATTTAACCCCTACAGAACAAAAACAGGCACTGAAAGCCCTGCGGGAGCGCTGGGAGCGTACGCACAACGCGCATATGAAACGATATGGCTTTGAGCAGGGTTTTATTGATAGCCGGTCACTGAAAACACAGGGTATCGACCGGAAACCGGAACAGCATCTCGGTTTTGAAGCAGCCGGACGACTGGACGACAGCCAGAGGCAGGATATTAAAGACAGCCGGACGTTTTCAGTCGTGGATGTGCCTGAACAGGCGAAACATATCGACCACAGCGACCGTAGCTGGATGAATGCCAGCGGTATCGAGGTAAACCGGAAGGAACTGGTCAGATCTCTGACGCATGATATCTCGCAGCAGTACGGGCGGGAGATGGCTGCACGGGTCACAAAACAGGGAAATGTTGAAATAGAGCGCGTGAAATCCCTGTCACGCGGATTTTCCATAAGCAGGTAACTATGGCGAGCACCGAAGAAAAACTTCTCACACTCCTGCTGTCGGCGGAGCATCTGAAAGAGGCCGCAAAAGAGCAGCAGAAAGCCGTGGCGGATTCGCTGGCGGTGGCAAGGGAAACCCTGAAAGGCTACCGGGAAATATCGGACAGTGTGGCACAGCAGGTAAGGGATGAAGTCCGGCAGGAAGTGCAGAAAATGGATGTTGCGGGGCTGATTGGCGAGCGTATCAGCGCTGATTTTCAGCGTCTGGAAAAATCCGTCGGGAACATGAAAATCAATGCGGACGCGCTGGACAAGGAAATTTCCATTATCCGCAGTAACATCATCGCGGAGTACAACACGCTGCGGGGTTACAGCTGGAAGTGGTTTGCTGGGGTTGCGGTTGCCTTTGTCGTACTGATATTTGCCACAAGCTGGTTTGTGAAAACGGAACTACAGGACAATTACAACGCGTCTGCTGCCGTCTATCAGAAAGTGGCAGACCTTGAAAAGCTGCTGACAACGGAACAGAAACCGGAAAAGAAAAAGAACTGACGCGCTGCGCTTGTCCAACGCCTCACGGCCACGCAATAAATTGCGCACCCGTTCACCGTTTTCAGCCGAGTTTGGGGCGTCTTTTGAGACTTCCGGCCTGAATTCAGGCCGGAAGTTCTCGCCAGTCAGTCAGGTGCATGGTTATGCATGGGGCTGAAAATCACG
>NZ_PDEL01000035.1:0-4434 GCF_002556465.1 Klebsiella sp. MBT K-1
TTTTTAACATAGTCGGCGTGGCCCGGGCAGTCTACGTGCGCGTAGTGGCGAGTCGGGGTGTCATATTCAACGTGAGACGTGTTGATGGTGATACCACGAGCTTTTTCTTCCGGCGCGTTATCGATCTGATCGAATGCGCGAGCAGAACCACCGTAGGTTTTAGCCAGAACGGTAGTGATTGCAGCGGTCAGCGTTGTTTTACCATGGTCAACGTGGCCGATAGTACCGACGTTAACGTGCGGTTTTGTACGTTCAAACTTTTCTTTAGACATCGATTGTCCCTCTAAGACACGGATAAATCGGTGATATCACCACATCAACCGGGCAACATGCCCGACTTGTTGAATGCAATAAACTAGAGAGAAACAGGGGAGGAGAGATAAAGAAGTGGTGCTGATACCCAGAGTCGAACTGGGGACCTCACCCTTACCAAGGGTGCGCTCTACCAACTGAGCCATATCAGCACGTTTGGAGCGGGCAGCGGGAATCGAACCCGCATCATCAGCTTGGAAGGCTGAGGTAATAGCCATTATACGATGCCCGCATCCTGAAACTCGGCTACCCAGTTCTTTCTATAACAAAAAAAAGAGAAGCGTCTCTTTTTCTGTTTGAGCTGACCAGTTTAACCAATCAACTCTGGCTCCGCAAAGCGTTGCCGAAAGATGGTGGTGGGGGAAGGATTCGAACCTTCGAAGTCGATGACGGCAGATTTACAGTCTGCTCCCTTTGGCCGCTCGGGAACCCCACCAGGCACTTGATGGTGCCGACTACCGGAATCGAACTGGTGACCTACTGATTACAAGTCAGTTGCTCTACCTACTGAGCTAAGTCGGCATCAAGTAGCGCGCATTCTAGGGAGACCTGCGAGTTCATGCAACTAAAAAATTGCAGAAAATGTTCTATTGCTCACATTTTGTGCTCAAACGAGAAAAAACGGTGTAATTTCAAACAGGGCCGGACAAAAATACGCCAACCTTCTTCACAAATACGGTTAACGAGGAGGGCAAAAGGCATATCCAAACCGCGAAAGCGGCATCGATTCCTCACAGCCTCTCCATAAGATGCAATGAAAACTCACTGGCTTCTACCGAGGACTTTATATCCCCTTACCAAACCATTCATCTCTGTGATGCTACCTTTAGAAAGCATCATTCAATGAGTTTTTTTCTTATTATTCCGCGCAATCTGGTGTTACCCTCCTGCCCATTGTCCTGATTAACTAGTGTGAAGCACCCCGCCTTCATGTAATTCGGCGGTTGCAAGAGCATGCTTATGAGCCTAAAAGAGCAAACGTTAATGACACCGTATCTACAATTTAACCGCGACCAATGGGCTGCACTGCGTGATTCCGTTCCGATGACGCTAACAGAAGAAGAAATCACGCGGTTAAAAGGCATCAACGAAGATCTTTCCCTGGAAGAAGTTGCAGAGATTTATTTGCCGCTGTCGCGTTTACTCAATTTCTATATCAGCTCTAATTTGCGCCGGCAGGCTGTACTGGAACAATTCCTTGGCACCAACGGCCAGCGTATTCCTTATATCATCAGCATTGCGGGTAGCGTGGCGGTCGGGAAGAGCACCACCGCGCGCGTACTACAGGCGTTACTTAGCCGCTGGCCTGAGCATCGACATGTAGAATTGATTACGACAGATGGTTTTCTGCACCCTAACGCAGTATTGAAAGAACGTGGACTGATGAAGAAGAAAGGCTTCCCGCAGTCTTACGATATGCATCGCCTGGTTAAATTCGTCTCCGACCTGAAATCCGGTGTACCTGACGCTACGGCCCCGGTCTATTCACATCTCATTTATGACGTGATTCCGGATGGGGATAAGACGGTCACTCAGCCTGATATATTAATTCTTGAGGGATTAAATGTTTTGCAGAGTGGAATGGATTATCCTCACGATCCGCATCATGTATTTGTTTCCGACTTCGTTGATTTTTCAATTTATGTGGATGCGCCAGAAGAGTTGCTCAAAACCTGGTATATCAATCGTTTTCTCAAATTCCGCGAAGGGGCGTTTACCGACCCGGACTCTTATTTCCATAACTATGCTCAGTTGTCTAAAGACGAAGCTATTAATATTGCCACATCGCTATGGAATGAGATTAATCTTTTGAATTTAAAAGAGAATATTTTACCAACGCGTGAGCGAGCCAGCCTTATCATGACAAAAAGCGCAAACCACTCAGTCAATCAGGTGCGGTTAAGGAAATAAAAAGGGGAGCGCTGGCTCCCCTTTTTCATTCAGCGCCTCGCAATGAGATCTCACCGCCAATCCAGGGTTTTATCACCCCTTCTTGTTCCAGTAATAATGCGCCTTGAGCATCAATGCCTCGAGAAATGCCAAAGATCTCTTTATCGCCAATAATAAGTTTAACCGGACGGTTAATAAAGTTATCGAGCTTTTCCCAGCGGCCCAGATAGGGCGCCAGACCCTCATTCTCAAAAAGTTTAAAACCTGCCCGCAGCTCTTTAATCAGACAAGCGGCTAACTGATTACGATCGATAGAGATCCCGGCCTCCTGCAGGCTGATCCAGCCCTGATTGACAACATCAGACTCCACGCGGCGCATCATGAGATTAATCCCCGCGCCGCTGACTATCTGTGCCGCATCGCCGGTTTTCCCCGTCAGTTCCACCAGGATCCCGGACAGTTTGCGGTCTTGCAAATAGAGGTCGTTCGGCCATTTCACCCGTACTTTATCCGCCCCCAGGCTCTGCAGCACCTCGGCAATGACGATCCCGATGACCAGACTCAAACCTATAGCCGCAGCAGGCCCCTGCTCCAGTCGCCAGTACATTGAAAGGTAAAGATTAGACCCAAACGGCGAGAACCACTTGCGCCCGCGGCGGCCGCGGCCAGCCTGCTGATACTCAGCCACGCAGGCATCACCAGATTGCAGTTCGCTGAGCCGGTCCAGAAGATACTGATTCGTGGAATCTATCACCGGTAGTACGGTTACCCGACCATGCTCAATCTGCCGGGCGATCTGCTCTTCGTCCAGTAGCTGGATAGGCTCAGGGAGACTGTAGCCTTTGCCCGGAACGGTGAACACGTCGACTCCCCAATCACGCAACGTTTGAATATGCTTGTTGATCGCTGCCCGGCTCATTCCTAAACGCTCGCCAAGCTGTTCACCTGAGTGAAATTCAGCATCAGCCAGTATCGATATCAGCGTCAAAGGAACGGTGTAGTCTTTCATGCAATAGTCTCCTCGGCATTGACTTCACCCGTTTCGCCAATAAAGCGCACCTCCGGCTGTAGCCAAATATCAAACTTCTCACCAACCTGTTGACGTACGTAGTGAGCCAATTCAACCACATCTTCACTGGTTGCCTGATTATGATTGATTAATACCAATGCCTGCTGGCTATGTACCGCTGCGCCGCCCATGACTTTGCCTTTAAGCTGGCATTGATCGATAAGCCAGCCGGCGGCTAGCTTCATGCTGCCATCAGGCTGAGGATAGTGGGGGATGTTCGGATAGGCAGCCAGCAGTGCTTGAGCCTTGTCTGCGCTAACGACCGGATTCTTAAAGAAGCTCCCTGCATTTCCATTCACTTTGGGATCGGGAAGTTTGGTCATGCGCATATGACATACGGCATCAAACACCTGCCGAGGGGTAACGGTTTGCGGATCAAGCCGGGTTAAATCGCCGTAGGTCAAAACGGGTTGCCACTCTTTTGGTAACATCAAACCAACGGCCACAATCGCGTAGCGATCTTGATATTCATGCTTAAAAATACTGTCCCGGTAGCCAAAACGACATTCCGCGGCGAAAAGGCGCAGTTTCTCACCAGTCGCTAACTCAACGCAATCGACGTACTGGCAAACCTTTTGTAATTCAACGCCGTAAGCACCAATATTTTGAATCGGCGAGGAGCCGGCGCAACCAGGAATCAGGGCAAGATTTTCCAGGCCAGGCATGCCGTTATTCAACGCAAACTGCACTAGCTGATGCCAGTTCTCTCCTGCGCCAACATGCAAATGCCACGCGTCTGGTGTTTCACTCACTTCGATTCCCATAATACGGTTAATAATCACCGTACCGGCATAATCCTTCAGGAACAGAACATTGCTTCCTTCACCAAGGATCAGGATTGGCTGGCGCTGTGCAGCGGCATTTTGCCAGGCATCCAGTAGCTGTTTTTCAGTTTCGGCGCGAACAATCGTTTTGGCAGAACGGTCAATACCGAAGGTATTCCAGGGCTTAAGTGAGTGGCTCATAATGGCTTCCAGATGCAAAATCTGCATTAGTTTACCGTATATAGCGAGGGAAGGCTTGCCTGAATGTCAGGGGGACCAGGAACCATGACGTTACCAAAGTCCAGTCATTCTCAGGCCACAAAAACGCAAAAAGCCCATCCGTCAGGATGGGCTCTTCACTTAATTGATGCCTGGCAGTTCCCTACTCTCACATGGGGA
>NZ_PDEL01000036.1:2106-4391 GCF_002556465.1 Klebsiella sp. MBT K-1
ATTTTGCTCTTTAAAAATCTGGATCAAGCTGAAAATTGAAACGACACACAGCTAATGTGTGTTCGAGTCTCTCAAATTTTCGCGACACGACGATGTTTCACGAAACATCTTCGGGTTGTGAGGTTAAGCGACTAAGCGTACACGGTGGATGCCCTGGCAGTCAGAGGCGATGAAGGACGTGCTAATCTGCGAAAAGCGTCGGTAAGGTGATATGAACCGTTATAGCCGGCGATGTCCGAATGGGGAAACCCAGTGCAATTCGTTGCACTATCGTTTGATGAATACATAGTCAAACGAGGCGAACCGGGGGAACTGAAACATCTAAGTACCCCGAGGAAAAGAAATCAACCGAGATTCCCCCAGTAGCGGCGAGCGAACGGGGAGCAGCCCGGAGTCTGAATCAGCTTGTGTGTTAGTGGAAGCGTCTGGAAAGTCGCAGGGTACAGGGTGATACTCCCGTACACTAAAACACACAGGCTGTGAACTCGAAGAGTAGGGCGGGACACGTGGTATCCTGTCTGAATATGGGGGGACCATCCTCCAAGGCTAAATACTCCTGACTGACCGATAGTGAACCAGTACCGTGAGGGAAAGGCGAAAAGAACCCCGGCGAGGGGAGTGAAAAAGAACCTGAAACCGTGTACGTACAAGCAGTAGGAGCCTCTTTATGGGGTGACTGCGTACCTTTTGTATAATGGGTCAGCGACTTATATTCTGTAGCAAGGTTAACCGTATAGGGGAGCCGCAGGGAAACCGAGTCTTAACTGGGCGTTAAGTTGCAGGGTATAGACCCGAAACCCGGTGATCTAGCCATGGGCAGGTTGAAGGTTGGGTAACACTAACTGGAGGACCGAACCGACTAATGTTGAAAAATTAGCGGATGACTTGTGGCTGGGGGTGAAAGGCCAATCAAACCGGGAGATAGCTGGTTCTCCCCGAAAGCTATTTAGGTAGCGCCTCGTGAACTCATCTTCGGGGGTAGAGCACTGTTTCGGCTAGGGGGTCATCCCGACTTACCAACCCGATGCAAACTACGAATACCGAAGAATGTTATCACGGGAGACACACGGCGGGTGCTAACGTCCGTCGTGAAGAGGGAAACAACCCAGACCGCCAGCTAAGGTCCCAAAGTCATGGTTAAGTGGGAAACGATGTGGGAAGGCCCAGACAGCCAGGATGTTGGCTTAGAAGCAGCCATCATTTAAAGAAAGCGTAATAGCTCACTGGTCGAGTCGGCCTGCGCGGAAGATGTAACGGGGCTAAACCATGCACCGAAGCTGCGGCAGCGACACTATGTGTTGTTGGGTAGGGGAGCGTTCTGTAAGCCGTTGAAGGTGGCCTGTGAGGGTTGCTGGAGGTATCAGAAGTGCGAATGCTGACATAAGTAACGATAATGCGGGTGAAAAACCCGCACGCCGGAAGACCAAGGGTTCCTGTCCAACGTTAATCGGGGCAGGGTGAGTCGACCCCTAAGGCGAGGCCGAAAGGCGTAGTCGATGGGAAACAGGTTAATATTCCTGTACTCGGTGTTACTGCGAAGGGGGGACGGAGAAGGCTATGTTGGCCGGGCGACGGTTGTCCCGGTTTAAGCATGTAGGCGGATGTTCCAGGTAAATCCGGAACGTTACTAACGCTGAGGTGTGATGACGAGGCACTACGGTGCTGAAGTGACAAATGCCCTGCTTCCAGGAAAAGCCTCTAAGCATCAGGTAACATCAAATCGTACCCCAAACCGACACAGGTGGTCAGGTAGAGAATACCAAGGCGCTTGAGAGAACTCGGGTGAAGGAACTAGGCAAAATGGTGCCGTAACTTCGGGAGAAGGCACGCTGATATGTAGGTGAAGTGGTTTACCCATGGAGCTGAAATCAGTCGAAGATACCAGCTGGCTGCAACTGTTTATTAAAAACACAGCACTGTGCAAACACGAAAGTGGACGTATACGGTGTGACGCCTGCCCGGTGCCGGAAGGTTAATTGATGGGGTTATCCGTAAGGAGAAGCTCTTGATCGAAGCCCCGGTAAACGGCGGCCGTAACTATAACGGTCCTAAGGTAGCGAAATTCCTTGTCGGGTAAGTTCCGACCTGCACGAATGGCGTAATGATGGCCAGGCTGTCTCCACCCGAGACTCAGTGAAATTGAACTCGCTGTGAAGATGCAGTGTACCCGCGGCAAGACGGAAAGACCCCGTGAACCTTTACTATAGCTTGACACTGAACACTGGTCCTTGATGTGTAGGATAGGTGGGAGGCTTTGAAGTGTGGACGCCAGTCTGCATGGAGCC
>NZ_PDEL01000037.1:0-4172 GCF_002556465.1 Klebsiella sp. MBT K-1
TCCTGCCTTTCGGTTTACCGGTGTCATTCCGCTGTTATGGCCGCGGTTTCTCATTCCACGCCTGACACTCAGTTCCGCGAAGGCAGTTCGCTCCAGGATTGACTGTATGCACGAACCCCCCGTTCAGTCCGACTGCTGCGCCTTATCCGGTAACTATCGTCTTGAGTCCAACCCGGAAAGACACGAAAAATCGCTACTGGCAGCAGCCATTAGTAACTGGAGGTATACGAGAGACAAATTAAGAGGTCTTGAAGTATGGGCCTGAGAGAGGCTACACTGAAAGAACAGTTTTGGTTTCTGCGGTCTCGTATACCCAGTTACCTGGTTAAGCAGTTCCCCAACTGACTTAACCTTCGATCAAACCACCTCCCCAGGTGGTTTTTTCGTTTTCAGAGCAAGAGATTACGACTGTAACGACAGGATCACAAGAAGATCATTTACTCAGAGAGACTAACTACCACTATGTTTGCCTATCAACATACTTAGGAAACATTACTTGAGTTAACGACTCCACCTTACTTTTAGTATCTCGCAATGAATCTTCCGACCGCCGTTGTGTTGAAGTTCTATTGCGCCACCGGGGTATAAATCACTTTCGTTTAACTCAATTAAAAGCTCGTTCTTGTGAGCATCCTCTAAATAAAGGTAATAACACCCACCATAAAGGTTCTGCGTATCTGGCACGGCAACAAAAGATTTCTTTCCGAACAGTAAAACAGCCTCTTTTTCTCCATGCTCTGTCAGCAATAATCGAAATTCTTGTCCATTCAATCCTCTTTTCGCATGAAAAAACGACCTATACTTAGATGGTTAGTGACCATATCCACTTTACCTTTAAGCAGGGAACCTATTATGAATAAAAAAACGCTGTTGGCGGCCATGATGGTCGCGTTGGTGACCTTTGCCGCTGCTGGATGTTCTTCAAACCAAGAAATAAAAACCACAGATGATCGCACTATCGTTACAGACGGCAAACCCAAAGTTGACAGTGATACGGGATTAGTATCCTACAAAGATGCCCATACAGGCCGAACCGAACAGATCAACCGTGACAAAATTACCAACATGAGTGAACTAGACAACTGATACGGATAAAAGGAGCTGGCTTTGAAAAAGATTTTTGTTTCAGTGTTCGCAGCGGCAGTTGCGCTTTCAGCCCTAACCGGCTGCACGCGCACAAGCTATGCCATCCACACCAACGACGGGCGTACAATTGTCAGCGACGGCAAGCCTACAGAATCAGACTCAGGCCTGCTGGGCTATAAAGACGCAAATGGTGTCAAACAGCAGATCAATAAAGCCGACGTTAAAGAAGTCTCTGAAATTCCGCATTGAGGCATCGCTCTCTCCGAAAAGGGCCGCTAATGCGGCCCTTTTCTTTATCTGCCCCAACAACAGGCAAAAAAAGCCCCCGCTGGGGGCCAAATACCTGCAGTGGCTGGATAGTACTGCATTCCTGATGAAGGAGACGAATAAGTATGGGCCGGATTTTTGCGTCTGCAGGCTCGGTCGCCACAATTTTTCCGTACCCGCCAGGCATCATGCTTTTACCATAACATCCCTTGCCCGCACCTCTCCGGACGGGTTCAGCGCGAATGCGGCGTCAGTCCTGCAAAACCGACTGTAAACCACCCCGCAAACCGTGCATTCTGCGCCTGATAAATCTCACCCGACTGCATAGCCATGCAGCCGGGTGAATGGCACCGGGTTTCGGCGCAGATCCTCAATGAAAGCCCCGTTTTATCCGGTTATCACAGCGACGGACCGTCATACTCCTGCTGACGCTGCGATCGTTCCAGCTCCAGCGCTTTCTGGTGCTGCGCTGCGCGCTCCTGCTCCCGGTGTGCCTCGATGTCGTTCAGCCTTACGACAACCGGCGCAGCTGCTCGCTTAAACTCAGCACCTGCGTGCTCAAGTCCGTGACGCGCTCGCTCAGCGCTGCGTTCTCCCGTTGCATAAGACCACACATCGTCCGCCATTCCGCGAAGGCGCTCTCCCACTCGTCCAGCCTTTTCGAGTAGTCCTGCTGTAGCTGCTCTAATGCGCTCAGCAACTGTTTTTCCAGTTCCGTCATGTGCTATTTCCCCGCCAGTATCATCCAGCTCGAATCCTCTCCGAACCGTCCCGCGTCCGGGTTCACCCTCACGCAGCGGCGTCGTTCCTCTCCGCAGGTCGTGAGCTGCACGCCGCTGTTCCTCTCGGACAGCATGGCCTGCGTGCTCTTCTGCTCCCGGATGGTCGTGTAATTGTCGAGTATCTGCTGCCCCTGCCACCATAGAATGCCCGCACTTGAGGCTATCAGCAGCACGGAGACCAGGACGATGGTCAGCCACGTCTGGCTGACCATGCGCAGCATCCCTTTCGTACGCTGGCTCATGGCTGAGGACAGCATCCGGTCGTGGTCGTGGATGGCGGCGCTGATTCTCTTCTCGCTTTCGTTCAGTTCCGCTCTGACAGACTTCTCGTGCTCGCTGAATGCGGCTTTCAGCATCTCGCCGGTAGTCTGCTGCTGCACTTTCGATTTCTGCTCTAAGTCCTTCGCCAGCGTTAAAAGACTGTTCATAGATGGCTCCCTTCAGTCGGATGTTTCGCCCCCCGTCCGGGTCGGCAATGCTGATGCTGCTTTTTGTGGTGCGAACCACCTCAAAACCTGCGCTTTCCAGCGCCTCAGTGACGTCCTGACGCGTTTTCAGCTCCCCGGACGAGGCTAAGGCCAGTAAACCCCGCGTAATCGCCTGAGCGGCTTCCTGCTTCGTTTCCGGCAGCGCGGACGGCGTGACCAGTGCCCGCCGGTTTTCCGGCGCGTTCGGGTCGTGCAGCCCCAGACTGCCGTTCACGATGGTCTGCCAGGCATCAATGCGAGGACGGTCGGCGCGGTCATAGTATGGCTGGAGCCGTTTGCCGGTCAGCAGCTCCGTGTTCGGGATCAGGAAGTTCAGCTCCAGCCGCCCCTTGTCCCGGTGCTCAACCCACAGCACGCTGTACTGGTCTTTATCGAGTCCGGGCATCAGAACCCGCTCGAAGCTCGCCATCAGCGTTTCACGCTGCCCGGGCGGTAAGTCCTGTTCGGCAAAGGACAGCACCCCGGAGGTGTACTTTTTGGCGTAGGGCGAGGCGTCGATAAGCTCCCGGACTTCCTCCGGCTTCCCCTGAAGAACGCTGGCACCGTCGCGCTGGCGGTCTTTCCCCAGCAGATAATCAACCGGGCCGGCACCGCCTCCGCGTCCCCGGGGATGAAACTTAACGATCATCGTCAGCCCCCTTTTCCAGTACGGCATGCCGCAGCCGCTCGAGTCCGGCATCGATGGCCATCAGCGCGGCGACGACCTGCACGCGGTCGAGACCGCTACTGCCACCGGCGTTAACCTGGCGGGCAATCTGGTTGAGGTTGTTCCCCATGCCGGCAAGCTGACGAAGCAGCGCCGGCGAGATCGAGGGAAGTTTGCCGGCCCGGGCGGGCTTCTCGTCCAGGCACGTCTGCCGCATCCAGGCCGCGAGCTGTTTACCGTCGCAGCGTTCCAGCAGACGGCGGTGCTCATCTTCTGTTACCCACATCGTGAGCATTTTGCTGCGTTTGTCTGCCAATCCGGCCTCCTGATAACGCCGGGACGGGCGGGAAATCTTTTCCCGGTCGGCGCGGTGTTGGGCAAGCCGCAGGCGCGTCAGTGGCATTTAGCGGGTTTCGGGGCGCAGCCCTGAACCAGTCACGTAGCGCTAGCGGAGTGTATACTGGCTTACTATGGTGGCACGACGGGAATCGGGATGAAATAGTCAGTCATGAAAACTGTGAGATGAGGCTCAGGTGCGTAAGAGGCTGATGCCTGTCCCGGTGGATATTCCGCTTCCTCGCTCACTGACTCGCTACGCTCGGTCGTTCGGCTGCGGCGAGCGGTACGGACTCACGGATAAAGACGTGGCGGGGAAATACGTGAATGCAGGAGGGGAAGAAAGGATGCGCCGCTGCCGGTTTTCCATAGGCTCCGCCCCCCTGACAAGCATCACAGAATCTGACGCTCAAATCAGTGGTGGCGAAACCCGATGCGGCTTAAAGATACCAGGCGTTTCCCCCTGATGGCTCCCTCGTGCTCCCCCGCATTCCTGCCTTTCGGTTTACCGGTGTCATTCCGCTGTTATGGCCGCGGTTTCTCATTCCACGCCTGACACTCAGTTCC
>NZ_PDEL01000038.1:0-3878 GCF_002556465.1 Klebsiella sp. MBT K-1
ATCCGGGCCGGAAGCGTACCCGGGATGACCGGGCGAGGGATCTCTACCGGACGGAAGCAGTAACGTTCGGTGTAAGGTAAGCCCCAGACCGACACGTGCAGGCGGGAATCACGCGCACCCCGGAAAGTCACCAGCGTGAGGACGACACCTTCTTTCAGGGCGGCAATGACATTACCCTGCGGCTCCAGCACCTGCCCGGGAGTGAGGTGTGCAGCATTGCTGAACAGGTGAATACGGGCCGACATGTTGAGCTCCCGCTCGTGGTGAAGTCGGGCCCAGAACGCGCCAGATTCGGTTTCAGGCTCCGGACTGGCGTCATCACCCGCTTCACGATAAGGCGCGGCGTAGCGGTAATGCTTCCCGGCGGTGACCGCATCGTTACGTACGCTGACCGTCGCATCCATCGGCGTGCTGGCAGTCCGGTAGTTGTAATCACGCGTGACGACGGTGCCGATGGCGATGTTGTGCCAGGTTCGGACATCCCAGACTGATTCTGCCGCGCCGTCATACAGACCCGATGGCTCGCGGTACGGCAGGCGCACATCAAACCGGTAGAGTAAAAAGTTCAGTCAACAAAACTTAGATAAAGCGTTCTAATACCTAACTTACCAGCCAATCTATCGCCATATATCTGCTTCAGAACAGAGTCACAACGGGGACAATGAACATTCACGGTAGCCATAATTTATATCAAAAGTTACATTATAAACCAGACTCAACCAGTTGGATGCATTACCTTTATAATTAACTCTAAAAAACCAATACTTTGATGAATCTTACAATAAACCCTTTGGATTTTAATATATAAAATGCATCATCATAATTATTACTATTAAAGATATTATCATTTAAATGAAACAGATCTTTTTCAAAGCCATGACCGATAACAAACATTAACATAATATATGAAGCTTGCATCTTTGGACTGGGATTATCATGTTTAAATCTTTTAGTGCCAAGATCTATCAGTTTATTTATTTTTTCTCGTCCCAAGCATTCGCACTTCTGAGGGTAAATATCACATAATAATTTATGCATTCTATCTGTAAAATTAATTTCATGTATGCTTGAGAAATTTTCAGTCTCTAACCTGCCAAGAAAATCTTTTGCATACTTGCTATCTCCCCCAATGACATTTTCGATGTAGGTGCTAAATTTTTTATGAATAGATAAAGATATATCCAATTGATTGCCTGATGGAAATTGGTCTGGCTTAAAGCTAAAGTCAGTGTACATTGGATCAGTTTCAAACTCAGAACCTAACGTAACAGCCATATCGAAGTAAAGTTGAAGGGGACCACGTTGAGTTACCTTTGAACGGCCTGCATTCTCAATTAATTTCGCAATATGCGCTCTTAACTTTTTTTCATGCAAAGAATCATATATAAACGGAAAAATAGACTTACAATGTTTGACTAGTTCACTAACATAAGAATTAGTGGAGTACGAATCTAACAATGCGAGTTGCTCAGCGTTTATTTTCATTCAGATCACTTCCTTTTATTATTATTTTTGACAATGAAATAAACTCACCTATTTCATTTTTCTCGACGTCATATATTTTAGTTCTAACCTTGAAGTCAGCATCAATATTAACAGCACCATCATTTATAAATGGTGAAATATCTCTATCCAATAGAGCCCAGGTAAATTCAACATTTTTTCCTTCAGGGATGTAAACCATTCTTTTCTTTAAATCCCAACTAACAAGATTTGGCTTTAGTGGCATGCTTTTTTTATTATCGCGGTCAGTTAATTTGACACTAGGCCCTGTCTTTTTAATATATTCCAAAGGTATATAGAAACCTTTGGAATATATATTCCGGAGGCTCACAATGACAGGGATTTCACTCTGATTATTATATGTACATTCTTTCTGGCCGCTGCAACTAACACTGATGGTGAAAAATTCATTATCTGTCATTTTGGGACTCTCTGCTATAGAAATTGATGTATATAAGGGAGTTAATAAACTTAATATTAGACTATATCGCATATTATCCTTCTCCCTAAACCTCGTTCATTAAAAATATCATTCGCTTCAATAGCTATAAGCCATCCGTGTCTTTTCAGAATAATAGTATTCCCATATGCAGCCATAATCGTTGAAGCAGGATCACTCGGATCCCCTCCATTATAGGGAACAGAAATTGGTACATCAAGAGTCCCATCCGGTTTATAGTAAACTACTTGATCATTCTCTTCCGCGTCAGGATTGTATCCATATTCATCAGGTAACCCATAACAATGACCGAACTCGTGGGCGTATGTCCATGGACCAGTATCCTTCGATACATCGAGAACATTTCCCGTGACACCTTCACGATCATATTCATCATGTATTTTGAATATATAATGTTCATCAGACTTAACAAATATTACCTTAAACTCAATTGGTAATATTTTTGTACCACATTTAGGGTCGGAAATCTTTAATGAAAACTGATTATCCCAATGTTGCTTGACCCCTTCTGTTAGTGCTTTTTTAGCTTGTGCAACAAACTCCTTATTTACCGCATTCTCAGATTCAATTTTGAATCTGATTTCAACAATAACTATTTTTTTTGTTTTACAGAGAATACTTAATTTATACTGGACTGTTCCAAAATTATAATCATACGATTCACCAGCCGCGTTTAGCTGCTCCGAATACCTTTTCCCGGTGTGTACTTTAATCTCCTTGGTATAATCCTTGCTCCAGCAAGAAGCACATGGTAGCGTCGCACTTATTGCGGGATCTTCGCACCTAGCCACCTCAGATGGACTTTGAATGCCTCCACTTATTGCCATTGCACAAATCCTTTTTTGTCATATTTACGATTCGAAAGTTATAGAATGTGATGGTATTCATCTTCATACAGAAATCCCCACGCAACTACTCCAGCGGTAAATGACTGAAACTGTTCTTTCGTCAACACGTCAGGTAAGTAAATAAGGACACGCGGATCATAATATCGCAGCATGGCTACTTTATTATTGGGCAGGATAACCTCTAAATTTCTATTCAAATAAAAAAAATAGATCACTCATATCCAATGAACTTAGCAACCAAGAAACTGAAGGGTATTTCAACTCAAGAATATTTATTTTCCTCAACCAGTCTTCACCTAAGATTGAGATATTAAGTAACCAAGGACCTGCAAATGCAATCTTTTTATCTTCAGAATGTTCAAATAACGATTTAATAGTCTCACTTTCATATAATTCATCTGAATAAAATCGCTCATATTGTGCCCCATCAACAAGAGCATATAGCTTTCGTGAATTATCTTCACGTTGCAATGTAAACATATGTTCAGCCATATCATTAATCATAATTACTCCCCCTTAATTACTATTGGTGCACCATTTTCCGCAGCTTCAAGAAGACAACTCAGACATATTCCGCTCTGACTAAAAGAGGGCATTAAGCTAAGAGATGATGGCTCCGCCGCCATAGTCCTTTTCACCTTCCGTATATACGTCGCTGTCGTACCATACTCGACCTTTCCGGCCTCAAGTCGCAGATAGCTTCCGCCGCCGATCAGCGTGATACGTTTTTTTCCGGCAAAGGAGATGTCACTCGCTGAGCTCAGCGTCAGCTTCTTCTCAGCAAACAACCGCATGCTGGCGTTCTGCGCCTGGACATCTATTGGCCCTTCTCCGGATTTCAGGCTGACTTGCCCCGTCCGGGCAAACAGTCCCAGCTTCTCTCCGGCCAGAGCGGTCATATTGCCCATCACGCCAGCACTGAAGTCTTCTCCGGAGTTAACCGCCAGGTTCCGGCCAGCGGCCAGCTGCATATCTTCACCACTGGTCATGGCCATGCCTTCCGGGGCCGAGAAAAGCACCGCTTCATTGAGCGGTTTCAGCCGCTGCTCAAACATCTGTATCTGGCT
>NZ_PDEL01000039.1:0-3281 GCF_002556465.1 Klebsiella sp. MBT K-1
TACATCGCCAGCACGTACTTGAGCATCACCCCGGCGGCTATCGCCGAGCCAATCACTCCCGCCACGTTCGGGCCCATCGCGTGCATCAGCAGGAAGTTCTGCGCGTCCGACTCCAGCCCCACCTTGTTCGATACCCGCGCCGCCATCGGCACCGCCGACACCCCGGCCGAGCCAATCAGCGGGTTGATTTTGTTGTGACTGAACAGGTTCAGCAGCTTCGCCATCAGCACGCCTGCCGCGGTGCCGATACAGAACGCAATCACCCCCAGCACCAGAATCCCCAGCGTCTGCGGCTGGAGGAACTTGTCCGCCACCAGCTTGGCGCCCACCGACAGACCGAGGAAAATGGTCACGATATTTATCAGCGCGTTCTGCACCGTGTCGCTCAGGCGCTCCACCACGCCGCTCTCGCGCATCAGGTTGCCGAAGCAGAACATCCCCAGCAGCGGCGCCGCGTCCGGCAGCAGCAGCGCCACCAGCAGCAACAGCACCGCCGGGAACAGGATTTTCTCCCGCTTACTCACCGTGCGCAGCTGCACCATGCGGATTTTCCGCTCCTTATCCGTGGTCAGCGCCTTCATAATCGGCGGCTGGATTAACGGCACCAGCGCCATATATGAGTACGCCGCCACCGCGATGGCCCCCAGCAGCTCCGGCGCCAGTTTCCCGGAGAGATAAATCGCCGTCGGGCCGTCCGCCCCGCCGATAATGCCTATCGCCGCCGCCTGCGGCAGGGTGAAGCTGATAATCCCGAAGTAGTTCAGCGTCAGCGCCCCGAGCACCGTGGCGAAGATGCCGAACTGCGCCGCCGCCCCCAGCAGCAGGGTGCGCGGGTTGGCCAGCAGCGGGCCGAAGTCGGTCATCGCCCCGACGCCCATAAAAATCACCAGCGGAGCAATGCCCGAACCGATGGCGACCTTATAGAACACCGCCAGCACCCCGGCGGAGTAGCCCATATCCACCGCCTGCTGCTCCATCTGGCTCTGTACCGACGGCAGGGCCAGGGCCAGCGCTTCCTTGATGGCGTGAACGTCCGGCAGGCAGTTGAGCTTCGCGGCAATCACTGCCAGCTGCCCGGCGTCGTGGTGCGCCAGCAGGCTCTCCAGGGCGGTCAGCGCCAGCCCGGCCTCCGGGATATTCGACAGCAGGCCGCCGAAGCCAATCGGCAGCAGCAGTAGCGGCTCGAACTTCTTCGCAATCGCCAGCCACAGCAGCAGCAGGCTCACCAGCAGCATGATGGCCTGGCCGATGCCGAGGTGCATCAGGCCCATGCCCTGAATCAGGGCGTTCAGACTTTCCATGGTTCCTGTTCCTTACGCCAGCGTCATCAGGGTGTCGCCCACGGAGACCGCGTCGCCGGATTTCACCGCGATACCGCGCACGGTTCCGGCCTGCGCGGCGCGGATTTCGGTTTCCATCTTCATGGCTTCCAGAATCAGCAGCACGTCGCCTTCGGCGACCGTCTGGCCCTCGGTGGCCGTCACCTTCCAGATAGTGCCCGCCAGCGGGGCGGTCACCGGGGCGCCTGCGCCTGCCGGGGCCAGCGCAGCAGCCTGAACGGGCGCCGCCGCAGTGAGCTGGCTGATATCGCCGCCGTCGCTGACCTTCACCACAAAGGCTTTACCTTCCACTTCCACGGTGTAGATGCCCGAAGCGGCAGGTTTTACCGGGGCAGCGGCAGGTTTCGCCTCTTCCGCCTGCGGGACCGGCTCAAAGGCCGCCGGGTTATTGCGGTTCTCAAGGAACTTCAGACCGACCTGCGGGAACAGGGCCACGGTCAGCACGTCGTCGATGGCGTCATCGGCAAGCATGATGCCCTTCTCCTGCGCCTGGCGCTTCACGTCCGCTTCCAGTGCAGCCAGCTCCGGCTTCAGCAGGTCCGCCGGGCGGCAGGTCACCGGGGCGGCCCCCTCCAGCACGCGCGCCTGCAGGGCGGCATTGACCGGCACCGGGGTGTGGCCGTATTCACCCTTCAGAATCCCGGCGGTCTCTTTGGCGATGGTTTTGTAGCGCTCCCCGGTCAGGACGTTAAGCACCGCCTGGGTACCGACAATCTGCGAGGTCGGGGTGACTAAAGGAATAAAGCCGAGGTCCTCGCGCACGCGGGGGATTTCCGCCAGCACCTCATCCAGACGGTGGGCGGCGTTCTGCTGCTTCAGCTGGCCCTCGAGGTTGGTGAGCATCCCGCCCGGCACCTGGGCCACGAGGATACGGCTGTCGGTGCCCTTCAGCTGGCCTTCAAAGGCGTGATATTTCCTGCGCACCTCGCGGAAGTACGCCGCGATGCTCTCCAGCTTCAGGATATCCAGCCCGGTGTCGTGTTCCGTTCCGGCCAGCGTCGCCACCAGCGCCTCGGTGGCCGGGTGGCCGTAGGTGGCGCTCATGGAAGAGATGGCCGTGTCCACGCCGTCCACGCCCGCCTCGATGGCCTTCAGCAGGGCCATCTCCGCCATCCCGGTGGTGGCATGAGCATGCAGGTGCAGCCTGACGTCATAGCGCTTCTTGATTTCGCTGACCAGTTCATACGCCGCCATCGGGGTGAGGATACCGGACATGTCCTTGATGGCGATGGAGTCGACGCCGGTTTCCAGCAGCTGTTCGGTTAAATCGAGCCAGGTCTGCAGGGAGTGGGCCGGGCTGGTGGTGTAACTCAGAGTCCCCTGGGCGTGCGCCCCGTGGCTGCGCACCGCCCGCAGGGCGGCCTGCATATTGCGCGGGTCGTTCATGGCGTCGAAGACGCGGAAGACGTCCATGCCGTTTTTGACGGCGCGCTCAACAAAGCGTTCGACCACGTCATCGGCGTAGTGGCGGTAGCCGAGGAGGTTCTGGCCGCGCAGCAGCATCTGCAGCGGGGTCTTCGGCATGGCCTTTTTCAGCTCGCGCAGGCGGACCCACGGGTCTTCGCCGAGAAAGCGGATGCAGGCGTCAAAGGTGGCGCCGCCCCAGCACTCGAGGGAGCCGTAGCCCACGTCGTCGAGCTGCGCGGCGACGGGGAGCATATCGTCGAGGCGCAGGCGGGTGGCGAACAGGGACTGGTGGGCGTCGCGCAGGACGACATCGGTAATGGCAACGGTCATGGATTCCTCCGTGAATTAAGGGTTAAGTCGGCGATGGTGGTGGATAGCGGCGGCAATCACCGGCTTTAAGCGGGCGAAGTCGTCAGCGGGCGCGGCGGCGGCAGGTGCCGCTCTGGGCGCCGGAGCCGGTTCGGGGAAGACGCGGTTGACGGCGGCGGACATGCCCTGGATGGCGAAAATCAGCACAAACAGAAACGCCAGCAC
>NZ_PDEL01000003.1:0-205371 GCF_002556465.1 Klebsiella sp. MBT K-1
TTTTTAACATAGTCGGCGTGGCCCGGGCAGTCTACGTGCGCGTAGTGGCGAGTCGGGGTGTCATATTCAACGTGAGAGGTGTTGATGGTGATACCACGAGCTTTTTCTTCCGGCGCGTTATCGATCTGGTCGAATGCACGAGCGGAACCACCGTAGGTTTTAGCCAGAACGGTAGTGATTGCAGCGGTCAGAGTAGTTTTACCATGGTCAACGTGGCCGATAGTACCGACGTTGACGTGCGGTTTTGTACGTTCAAATTTTTCTTTAGACACGGCTATATTCCTTACTATAGTGCTCTCCCCTTCTGGAGAGAGCACGGGACTTTGGTTTTAACCCTGCGGCTTATTTACCACGGGCTTCGATTACGGCCTGAGCAACGTTGTTCGGCGCATCATCATACTTCAGGAACTCCATGGAGTAAGAAGCACGACCTTTGGTCAGAGAACGCAGCTGAGTTGCATATCCGAACATTTCAGACAGCGGAACTTCAGCGTGGATCACAACGCCAGTCACGTTGGATTCCTGACCGCGCAGCATACCGCGACGACGGCTAAGGTCACCGATAACGTCACCAGTGTTCTCTTCCGGAGTTTCTACTTCAACCTTCATGATCGGCTCAAGCAGAACTGGTTTCGCTTTCTTAAAGCCATCTTTAAAGGCAATAGAAGCGGCCAGTTTAAACGCCAGTTCAGAGGAGTCAACGTCGTGGTAAGAACCGAAGTGCAGACGCACGCCCAGATCAACTACCGGGTAACCAGCCAGAGGACCCGCTTTCAGCTGCTCCTGGATGCCTTTATCAACGGCCGGGATGTATTCGCCAGGAATTACACCACCTTTGATGTCGTTGATGAACTCATAACCTTTCGGGTTAGAGCCCGGCTCCAGCGGGTACATGTCGATAACGACGTGACCATACTGACCGCGACCACCAGACTGTTTAGCGTGTTTACCTTCGATATCGGTAACTTTCGCGCGAATCGCTTCACGGTAAGCAACCTGAGGTTTACCGACGTTCGCTTCAACGTTGAATTCACGCTTCATACGGTCAACGATGATGTCGAGGTGCAGCTCACCCATACCGGCGATGATAGTCTGGTTAGATTCTTCGTCAGTCCATACGCGGAAAGACGGGTCTTCTTTAGCCAGACGGCCCAGAGCCAGACCCATTTTTTCCTGGTCAGCTTTGGTTTTCGGTTCAACAGCGATAGAGATTACCGGCTCAGGGAATTCCATACGCTCCAGAATGATCGGCGCATTAGGATCGCACAGAGTGTCACCCGTAGTTACGTCTTTCAGACCGATAGCAGCAGCGATATCGCCCGCGCGAACTTCTTTGATCTCTTCACGTTTGTTAGCGTGCATCTGTACGATACGACCGAAACGCTCACGTGCAGCTTTCACGGAGTTCAGGATGGTATCACCAGAGTTAACCACACCGGAGTACACGCGGAAGAAGGTCAGGTTACCCACGAACGGGTCGGTAGCGATTTTGAATGCCAGAGCAGCAAACGGCTCATCATCGCTAGCGTGACGCTCAGCCGGAGTATCTTTACCGTCGTCCAGGATACCGTTGATCGCAGGTACGTCAACCGGGGATGGCAGGTAGTCAACTACCGCATCCAGCATCGCCTGAACACCTTTGTTCTTGAACGCAGAACCACAGGTTACCAGGATGATTTCGTTGTTCAGAACGCGCTGACGCAGAGCAGTTTTAATCTCTTCTTCAGTCAGTTCTTCACCACCCAGGTATTTCTCCATCAGCTCTTCAGAAGCTTCAGCAGCGGACTCGATCAGGTTCTGGTGCCATTCTTCGGCCAGTTCCTGCATGTCTGCCGGGATATCTTCGTAAGTGAAGGTTACACCTGCATCTTCTTCGTTCCAGTTGATGGCTTTCATTTTCACCAGGTCAACAACACCGGTGAACGCTTCTTCAGCGCCAATCGCCAGCTGCAGCGGAACAGGGTTCGCGCCCAGACGGGTTTTGATCTGACCAACAACTTTCAGGAAGTTCGCACCCATACGGTCCATTTTGTTAACGAACGCAATGCGCGGAACTTTATATTTGTTTGCCTGACGCCATACGGTTTCAGACTGAGGCTGAACACCACCAACTGCGCAGTAAACCATTACTGCACCATCAAGCACACGCATGGAACGTTCTACTTCGATAGTGAAGTCAACGTGCCCCGGGGTGTCGATGATGTTTACGCGATGCGGTTCATACTGCTTAGCCATACCTGACCAGAATGCAGTAGTCGCTGCGGAGGTGATAGTAATACCACGCTCCTGCTCCTGTTCCATCCAGTCCATGGTGGCAGCGCCGTCATGAACTTCACCGATTTTGTGGTTTACACCGGTGTAGAACAGAATACGTTCGGTAGTAGTAGTTTTACCGGCGTCGATGTGCGCACTGATACCGATGTTACGGTAGCGTGCGATGGGTGTTGTACGAGCCATTTGATTCCTCGTTATTTCTTTAGGCGTTCAGTTAAGTTATCCAAAACGGGCGACTTACCTGAAGCGCCCGTCTGGTGACTATGACTCCGAAGGGATTACCAACGGTAGTGTGCGAACGCCTTGTTGGCTTCTGCCATACGGTGAACGTCTTCACGTTTCTTAACTGCAGTACCTTTGTTGTCTGCAGCATCAGAGAGTTCGTTCGCCAGACGCAGAGCCATGGATTTATCACCACGTTTACGAGCAGCTTCAACGATCCAACGCATTGCCAGAGCATTACGACGAACCGGACGGACTTCAACTGGAACCTGATAAGTAGAACCACCAACGCGGCGAGACTTAACTTCTACAGTCGGGCGCACGTTGTCGAGAGCGACTTCGAAAGCTTCCAGTTCATTTTTACCAGAGCGCTGAGCCAGGGTCTCCAGCGCGCTGTATACGATTGCTTCTGCAGTAGATTTTTTACCATCTACCATCAGGATATTTACAAATTTAGCCAGCAGTTCTGATCCGAACTTAGGATCCGGCAGGATTTTACGCTGACCAATGACGCGACGACGTGGCATGGAAATACTCCGTTGTTAATTCAGGATTGTCCAAAACTCTAAGAGTTTAGTTTGACATTAATATAAAACGTTTGGCCTTACTTAACGGAGAACCATTAAGCCTTAGGACGCTTCACGCCATACTTGGAGCGAGCTTGCTTACGGTCTTTAACGCCGGAGCAGTCAAGCGCACCACGAACGGTGTGGTAACGAACACCCGGAAGGTCTTTAACACGACCGCCACGGATCAGGATCACGGAGTGCTCCTGCAGGTTGTGACCTTCACCACCGATGTAGGAGGTGACTTCGAAACCGTTAGTCAGACGCACACGGCAAACTTTACGCAGTGCGGAGTTAGGTTTCTTAGGAGTGGTGGTATATACACGAGTACATACGCCACGTTTCTGCGGGCAGGCTTCCAGCGCCGGCACGTTGCTCTTTGCAACTTTGCGCGCGCGTGGTTTGCGTACCAGCTGGTTAATTGTTGCCATTAAATAGCTCCTGGTTTTAGCTTTTGCTTCGTAAACACGTAATAAATCGCCTCATATAATATGAGGACGCAGAATTTTAGGGCGGTGCCGAAAAGGTGTCAAGAAATATACAACAATCCCGCCATTACCATGCCAACTGACCCGCATGTTTGACGGTCAGTCTGACGAACTCAGTATAGCTAACCCTGATGACGCTGTCCGCAATTTGACCAGCCAGCCCGCGGGCTTCGATATCTTCTTGCAGAGCGTAGATAGAAATGGGGGCAGATTGCAGGATTTCAAGGAAACGCCCTTCCGCGATGGCGGCGATAACGCCGTCCGACAGCAGGAGAAGATCGTCACCCTCTTTTATCAAACGGCGCATCGTCGCCATATCAGCGTGCCAGGGGGAAGTGCTTAGCGTATGGAGCATTCAGGCCTCAGAAACGCAGTATCACGTTAAAATCATCAAGCCGGGCGCGCAGAGCCTCTGGCTCCAGCCATTCACCGTCAACGACCCACGGCGTAGCAGAATTCAGGCCGCGCTCCCGTGCTGAAGCAGCGCAAATCCAGCACTGTTCGATATCGTATAGCGATAAGAGTTTGAAGGTAGAGATATAGTCGCGCGCCAGCACCGCGGCAGGGCGCTGCTCTGAAAGCAGCTGAAATACGCCATCGCCCACGAAGAATACGCCGATCTCTTCCGTCAGGGCTGAGGTTGCCAGCAGGGCATCCAGCCCTTCCCTGCCCGATGCTGAACCATGAGGCGCAGACGAAAAAATAAAGGCTACGCGTTTCATCAGAACTGCACCATGCGATCGCAGGTTAACGCGGCTTCCGCCAGCGCGCCCAAGCCACTCAAGGTAAAACCCGGCTGCAAATTATGCGCAGGCAAACTCAGCTGCCGGGCCTCTTGTTCATCAGTGATTCCACGGCGTAAAGCTGCGGCTACACAGATATGCAAGGAAACAGCGTGTTCCTCATGCAGCGCCTGCCAGGCCCGAACCAGATCAAACTCGTCGCTGGCGGGTGCCGTAAGCTGATTCGCGTTGTAGACGCCTTCACGATAGAAAAAAATGCTAAGCAGCTCGTGCCCCTCCTGCAAAACGGCGCGGGCAAACTGTAATGCGCTGCTGGCCTGCTGGGTACCGTAAGCGGGGCCCGTCACCGTAATGGCAAAGCGCATTATTTATCCAGCCCCTGGAAATCTCCGCTTTTGAACTGACGAATGTAGAGATAAACCGTGTGCTTAGAGATGTTCAGCCGATCGGCTACCTGGTTAATGGCATCCTTGATATCAAAGATCCCTTTCTCATAGAGGTTCAGGACGATCTGCCGATTTTTGGCGTTGTTAGAAACGTTACGGTCAGCGTTCACCTCTTCAATTGTGAACTCAAGCGTCTGGGCAACCAGATCGTCAACCGATGAAGCAAAGTTGACCTGCGAGTTTACCTCCGTCGTTTCCGGCGGAATAAAGGTGCTCATTATTTGTGAGAACGGCACATCAAGATTCATGTTGATGCACAGCAGGCCGATAACCCGATGGTCACGGTTGCGGATGGCGATTGTGACCGATTTCATCAGCACACCGCTTTTTGCGCGGGTAAAATAGCATTTGGAAACGCTGCTATCGGCTCCAGTCATATCGTGCAGCATGCGCAGCGCAAGGTCGGTAATTGGCGAGCCGATTTGTCGGCCGGTGTGTTCACCGTTGGCGATACGAATAGCGGAACATTTTAAGTCCTGCAATGAGTGCAATACGATTTCACAGTGGGAACCGATGAGCATCGCTAACCCGTCCACTACCGCTTCATAGGATTTGAGGATATCGAAGTCGGTCTGGTCAAAAGGACGTTGATCCAGTAAATCAAGCTCACTGGTCTCGTTGGTTAAAAGCGACCTGGACATGAAAAAAAGCACTCCTTTTCAGGAGCCTGTCGTTATCGTCAGGGCAGGCTCATCATCATTATTAATCTATCTAAAGTAATACAGCGCCTGAGGTTCTTTCCAGTTTTAATTATATCTGCCCGCAATAAAAAAGCCGCCGCCCCTGGAGGCGGCGGCTTAAAACCGATTACTTCTTAGCGTCAGCGGCAGGGGCTTCAGCGGCTGCTTCAGGCTTGGCATCCGCTTTCGGGGCCGGTTTAATATCCAGCAGCTCTACATCAAATACCAGAGTAGAGTTCGCCGGGATGCCCGGTACGCCGGTTTTGCCGTAAGCCAGATCCGGTGGAATGACCAGCTGGATTTTACCGCCTTTCTTGATGTTCTTCAGGCCTTCGGTCCAGCCTGGGATCACGCCGTCCAGGCGGAAGGAAAGCGGCTCGCCGCGGGTGTAGGAGTTATCAAACTCTTTACCGTCGATAAGCGTACCTTTGTAGTTAACCACAACGGTATCGCTGTCTTTCGGCGCTTCACCGGTACCCGCTTTTTCGACTTTGTAGAGCAGGCCAGATTTAGAGGTTTTCACGCCTTTCTCTTTCGCAAAGGCGTCACGGTAAGCTTTGCCTTTCGCTTCATTCTCAGATGCGTCTTTTTCCATTTTCTGCTGAGCAGCCGTTTTTACGCGGGTTTCAAACGTCTGCAGAGTCTGTTCGATCTCCTGATCGGACAGTTTGCTCTTATCAGCAAAAGCGTCCTGAACACCGGCGATCAGCTGATCTTTATCTAATTTGATGCCCAGTTTTTCTTGTTCTTTCAGGGAGTTTTCCATGTAACGTCCCAGCGATGCACCCAGCGCATAAGCAGATTTCTGATCGTCATTTTTGAATGCCGATTTGCTGTCCGTTGCGGGTGCCGCTTTCGCTGTCGTCTCAGCAGCGAAGCTCAGCGGTGCATTCAGGGCGACGGCCATTGTGGTCGCCAGCAGCGTTACTTTAAACAGTGATTTCATCCATTTCTCCAGGGCCGGGGCATCTCACCCCAGGGTTATCGTAAAAAACAAAAAACGTACTATAGAACGTTGCAGAACAAATCAACATACAGACGTACCTGAATATCGCCTCATTTCAGACTATTTTTGTATGAATTAGTTTCCCGTCAGACGTAACGATGCTGCGCGGATGCTGAAACTTCAGTAGAATCCGCCCGCAGGATAAGACAGAAGAGGTTACTCATGCACGATAGCACTTTAGAGACTCGCCTTGCGGAGCTGGAGAGCAGACTGGCGTTTCAGGAAATCACTATTGAAGACCTCAACAAAACCGTCACCGCCCACGAGATAGAAATGGCAAGGATGCGCGAACATATGCGCCTGATGGTGGAAAAATTGAAAGCGACTCAGCCATCCCACATGGCTTCACAGGCGGAAGAAACGCCTCCTCCGCATTATTAAGACGTAAAAAAAGCGGGTCTCCCCGCTTTTTTCTATTCCGCAACGCGAGCGTAGCGGAATTAATGACAACCGCAGCCGCCGTTACCGCCGCAACCGCCTTTGCCGTGTTCGTGGCCATGGTCATGGCCGTGACCGCCGCAGCAACCGTCGTGATCGTGGTCGTGGCCATGATCGTGGCCGTGAGCACCGTGTACATGACCATGCTCCAGCTCTTCCGCCGTTGCTTCGCGAATCGCGACGACTTCAACGTTGAACTTCAGATTCTGACCAGCCAGCATGTGGTTACCGTCAACAACAACGTGTTCGTCACCCACTTCGGTGATTTCTACCGGTACCGGACCCTGATCGGTTTCCGCCAGGAAGCGCATGCCCACCTGCAGCTCATCAACGCCCATAAATACATCTTTAGGTACGCGCTGAACCAGGTTTTCGTCGTACTGACCGTACGCGTCGTTAGCGCCGACTTCGACGTCAAATTTGTCGCCTACGTCGTGGCCGTCCAGCGCGTTTTCCAGGCCGGAAATCAGGGAACCGTGACCATGCAGGTAGTCAAGCGGCGCGCTTACCGGAGACTCATCAACCAACACACCGTCTTCTGTACGTACCTGATAGGCCAGGCTGACCACCAGGTCTTTTGCTACTTTCATGATATCTCCTGAGCATGGGAAGAATAGTGGCGCAGATTGTAGCGGAATTCTGCAGCCGTGTACCCTCTAGCTTAAAAAAAGCCGATAGATAACGCTAGTCCGGATGAAAAATGCCTATCACTTGCTCTTCTTTGCGAACATGCTCGCGAACCTCTTTATCCGCCTCACGCATCTGGTGCCCGCACTTAACGCACTCAACAATATCGACATTATTCTCACGCCACATCGCCAGTGAATCCTGAGCCTGGCACGCCGGACATTTCGCACCGGCAATAAAACGTTTACGCACAGCCATATCATTTACCTTTATTCAAATTCATCCCAGCCGTCTAACTGCCTGCTCTCTTTTTGCATCTCACGCTGAAAGATCTCCTCCAGCTCGCGTCTGGCTTCCCGCACGCGGGATATCTGCAGGGTATCACTATGCACCGGCATTAACTCGCGCAGCATCCGCATATCAAGGCGCCGAAAGTGCAGCTGAGCGCGCTGCGCCTGATGGGGATGCATGCCCAGCGAGATCAGCGCTTTTCGTCCCAGCTCCAGCGCGCTGGAGAAGGTTTCGCGAGAAAATTGCGCCACTCCCGCCTGCAGCAGCTCATGGGCCTCAACGCGTCCCCGCGCTCGCACCAGAATATGCAGATGTGGAAAGTGTTGTTGACACATCTCCACCAGCTTCATGGTATCTTCCGGCTCGTTACAGGTAATTACGATCGACTGCGCGTCTTCGGCTCCCGCTGAGCGCAGGAGCTCCAGCTGCGTCGCATCGCCAAAATAGACTTTATAGCCATATTTACGCATCAGATTGACCGCGCTGATATCGCGCTCCAGTACCGTGATACGCATTTTGTTCGCCATCAGCAGACGGCCGATCACCTGACCGAAACGACCAAAACCCACGATAATGACCTGCGGTTTGTCATCTTCAACCCACGGCGCCTCACCCTCTTCTTCGGGTTGATTCAATCGCCGCGAAAGCACTTTATCGATGAGCGTCATCAGCAGCGGCGTGGTCATCATCGACAACGTCACCGTCACCAGCAACAGGGCCATCTGATCGTTTTGAAACAGACGAAGCGAAGCGGGGAGTGAAAACAGCACAAAGGCGAATTCCCCTCCCTGGCTCAGCACGCCGGCAAACTGCACCCGTTCCGAACTGCGCAGGCCGTATACCCGCGCCAGAAGATACAGGACGAGACCTTTTACCGTCACCAGCACTGCGACGCTGACCACAACCCACAGCAAATGGGTATAAAGCACTCCAAGATTCAGCGCCATGCCAACGGAAATAAAGAACAGACCGAGGAGAAGCCCTTTAAACGGATCGATGGCGATTTCCAGCTCGTGGCGATACTCACTCTCTGCCAGCAGAACGCCGGCGATAAAGGTCCCCAGCGCCATCGACAAACCGAGCGCATCCATAAACAAAGCCGATCCGAGCACCAGCAGTAGCGTCGCGGCGGTGAAGACTTCCCGCACGCCGGATCCGGCGATAAAACGAAATACCGGCCTCAGCAGATAACGCCCGCCGACCAGCATTCCGCCGAAAGCCAATACCTTCATCCCTATGGTGAGCCAGTTAAAATGGTCGTCACCAGAACCCGCAAGCAATGGAACCAGCGCCAGGGCCGGGATCACGGCCAGATCCTGAAACAGCAATACGGAGAAACCCAGCTGTCCGGATTCGCTGCGGCTCATGCCCTTCTCACGCATCAGCTGCAGCGCCATCGCGGTGGAAGACATCGCCAGCCCAATCCCGCCGACCACCGCAGCGCGCCATGAGAAGTCGCTCAGCATAAGCAAACCGCCAAGAATGAGCGCGCTGAAGGCGACCTGAGCGGCCCCGACGCCGAAAATGGAGCTTCTCAGCCGCCACAGTTTGGACGGATTCAGCTCCAGTCCGATGATAAACATCAGAAAGACGACGCCTAATTCTGAGAAGTGAAGAATTTCATCCACATCGCTGATGAACCCTAATCCCCAGGGGCCGATGGCGATACCGGCCAGCAGATACCCCAGTACGGCGCCAATACCCAGCCTCGCCGCCAGCGGTACCGCCACCACGGCGGCAAACAGAAATAACACCCCGGCCAGCAGTAAATCAGCTCCCGCCATTTGGACCTCCAGCCGTTACAGGATTAGCCAGCCAATCGCGGTAGGCGCGAGCGCGGCTTTTCAGGTCTTCGGGAGATTGCCGACGCGCCCAGTAGACGATAATCGGGCTCATCCAGTGCATACGGCACATGCCGGCAGTCAATTCAAAAGGGCGGAGAATGTCATTCATCGGATAACGATGGGCATCGCGCCGGTAGGCGCTCTCCGGCTCGCCGGTAGTAATGACGCTACGCCAGTACTTTCCCGCCAGCTGATTCCCTCCCGCCCCGCTGGCGAAGCCGCGGCTGAGCACCCTGTCCAGCCACTCTTTCATCAGCGCCGGGCAGCTCCAGGTATAGAGCGGATGCTGGAAAACAATCACCTCATGCTGGCGCAGGAGATCCTGCTCCCAGGCGATATCAATAAAAAAATCCGGATAGTGCGCGTAGAGATCGTGCACGGTCACATTCGACAACTGTAAGGCCGGTTCAAGCAAAACCCGGTTGGCCACGGAATCCTGAGATTCTGGGTGGGCATACAGCAGCAAAACTTTCGCTGTCTGAGACATCTTTCCCCTCCCGAACGTCTTCTGGCGGCCTGTGCAGCGGCTGCGTCCCGACGCAACCAGAATGACTTTGTGTATCATCTTCATTTTGGGCTACCATTGCGGCCCGGTTGAGCGATTCGCTCCACACTACATTATCATAATGACAAATTAACATAGTCAGAACATACGGCGCCTTATGATTGTTTTCTCCTCCTTACAAATTCGTCGCGGCGTACGCGTCCTGCTGGACAACGCCACCGCTACCATCAACCCAGGGCAAAAAGTCGGCCTGGTGGGTAAAAACGGCTGCGGTAAATCCACGCTGCTTTCGCTTTTGAAAAACGAGATTAGCGCCGACGGCGGCTCGATGACCTTCCCCGGCAGCTGGCAGCTGGCCTGGGTTAACCAGGAAACGCCTGCGCTTGCGCAGCCGGCTATTGACTATGTTATTGATGGCGATCGCGAATTCCGCAAGCTGGAGGCGGATCTGCACGCGGCCAACGAACGTAATGACGGTCATGCCATTGCGACGGTCCACGGTAAGCTGGACGCCATCGACGCCTGGACCATCCGCTCGCGCGCGGCCAGCCTGCTCCACGGGCTCGGTTTCAGCAACGAACAGCTTGAAAGACCGGTGAGCGACTTTTCCGGCGGCTGGCGTATGCGCCTTAACCTCGCTCAGGCGCTGATTTGCCGTTCCGATCTGCTGCTGCTTGATGAACCGACGAACCACCTCGATCTCGACGCGGTCATCTGGCTGGAGAAATGGCTCAAAGGCTATCCGGGGACCCTGATTCTGATCTCCCACGATCGCGACTTTCTCGATCCGATCGTCGACAAAATTATCCATATCGAACAGCAAACGATGTTCGAGTACACCGGCAACTACAGCTCATTTGAAGTGCAGCGCGCGACCCGCCTTTCGCAGCAACAATCGATGTACGAAAGCCAGCAGCTGCGCGTCGCGCATTTGCAGAGCTACATCGACCGTTTTCGCGCTAAAGCCACCAAAGCTAAACAGGCGCAAAGCCGTATCAAAATGCTCGAGCGCATGGAGCTCATCGCGCCTGCCCACGTGGATAATCCGTTCCACTTTAGCTTCCGCGCGCCGGAAAGCCTGCCCAATCCGCTGCTGAAGATGGAAAAGGTTAGCGCCGGCTATGGAGAGCGGGTGATTCTCGACTCAATCAAGCTGAATCTGGTTCCCGGTTCGCGCATTGGTCTGCTGGGGCGCAACGGCGCCGGTAAATCGACGCTGATTAAACTGCTGGCCGGTGAGCTACAGCCGCTGCACGGTGAGATTGGTCTGGCGAAAGGCATCAAGCTTGGCTACTTCGCTCAGCATCAGTTGGAATTTCTGCGCGCGGATGAATCCCCGCTGCAGCATCTTGCCCGCCTCGCGCCGCAGGAACTGGAGCAGAAACTGCGCGACTATCTGGGCGGTTTCGGCTTCCAGAGCGATAAGGTCAACGAACAGACGCAGCGTTTCTCCGGCGGCGAGAAAGCGCGCCTGGTGCTGGCGTTAATCGTCTGGCAACGGCCAAATCTGCTGCTGCTTGATGAACCCACCAACCACCTCGATCTCGATATGCGTCAGGCGCTAACCGAAGCGTTAATCGATTTTGAAGGCGCGCTGGTGGTGGTTTCGCACGACCGCCATCTGATTCGCTCCACCACCGACGACCTTTATCTGGTGCACGATAGCAAAGTCGAACCTTTCGACGGCGATCTCGAAGACTACCAGCAGTGGCTGAGCGACACGCAAAAGCAGGAAAACCAGGCCTCCGAAGAGCCGAAGGAAAACGGCAACAGTGCCCAGGCGCGTAAAGATCAGAAACGCCGGGAAGCCGAGCTGCGTACGCTGACCCAGCCGCTGCGCAAAGAGATTGCCCGCCTGGAAAAAGAGATGGAGAGGTTCAACACGCAGCTGGCGCAGGTGGAAGAGAAGCTGGGCGACAGCGAATTATACGATCAAAGCCGCAAAGCGGAGCTCACCGCCTGTTTACAGCAGCAGGCTAGCGCGAAGTCCGGGCTGGAAGAGTGTGAAATGGCCTGGCTGGATGCCCAGGAACAGCTGGAGCAGATGCTCCAGGAAGGCTAACGGCATGATGCAGTACCAAAAGGCGGGAACGCCCGCCTTTTTTAATCCCACTCCCCGCCGCTTAACGCTGCGCCGCCAGCCGGGCGCGGATCTGCGACAGCGAGGCATAGCCGTACAGCTTGCCATCCAGAAAGCGCGTTTTTAACTCGCCCTGCTGCTCCTGCTCCAGCGTTTGCCCATCGTACAGCTGCAGTTCCCCCACGGCGTCGCGTTCCACGCGCAGCAGACCACGCGCCGAACGTTTGAGGCCATTATCGGTTTTCGGCTCCTTAAAGAGGGCTCTTCCCTCGCCGTTCACCTCCCCCCAGGTCGCCTTCATCGCGAAGCCGAAGGTATCGCGGGTGTTGTACTGGTAGGTAAAGGAACCCACGCCGAACACCACGTTAGCGCTGGCAAAGCCTTTCGCTTCCAGGCGACGCAGGATCTCATCCGCTCTGGCGAGAGTAATGGAATCGCCGTAAATCAGGCCGACATGCGGATCCAGTACCTTGTATCCTTTTTCGTTAATCGTACCGCCGAAGATTTCCCACAGTACTTCAACGGAGCCTTTCTCCTCGGCGCTGCGCTCGCTGCGGGTGTCGTCGTCAGCCGCCGTTCCGCACAGAATAGCCACCGGATCGCCGCTGTCCGGACGGAATACGACTCGCCCCTGGCGCCGCATAATTATCGCCTTCAGCTCGCGGGTGTATTCGGTCAGCACCTGCCAGTAATCCCAGGTATCCGAGACGATAGAGACGAAACCCTGCGGGTGGACTTCGGTAATCAGCCGGCGAAAGGTTTCAATTTCCCGCTCGCGCTCGCCCATACACATCACGCTGTGTTCCGTGGCCGGAATGCTGGCGCCGATAAGCTCATCTTCACCGCGAGTGTAATAATCCCGGGCATACAGCAGCGAAGGCAGGCTATCGGTACCTTTGAAGCTGGCCAGATGTCCGCAGCCCGACTGCGCAGTGTCGTGCAGCCCGGACATCCCCCGAAACGAAAAGTCGTGACATTGGAAATCAAGGTGCGTCAGATCGCTACAGGTTTTCTCCGCCCAGCGTTCGCAAATCAGGCGATAGTGGTGGGCAATGGTCGCGTTGGTTGACGCTTTCCACAGCTCCGCCGAAAGCACCGTCTCCAGATAGTTCACCAGCCAGAAGAACTCAGGTTGCGTATTGGTGATGGTCAGCACCGGTACTTTCATCGGCACCTTGGTGCCTTCATCGAGCGCTTTGATATGCAGCGGTAAATAGCCAAGCCGATGCAGAGCACGAACAGGCTCCACCCCAACCGTATCGCGCCCCAGATAGCCGTCCATCACCTGCTTATACTCGTTGACGACCTCCTCTTCCGGGCGGGCGAAAAACGCCTCGTTAAACAGATCGACCAGGAACCACTGCAGAAACCCCTGCAGGCCGAAAAATACCAGCTTGCCGTCGGCCTGCGGCGACTGGAAAAAACGATCGCTGCGCGGAGTAAAGTTTGAGTAGACCTTCGTAGTCCCCTGCGGATACTGCACGCGATGGGAAACTTTATAACCATCAATAGCCAGAATCGGATTTATTTTCATCATATTATCCCCAATGTGCGCGGTAGATGGCGTCTATATCGATAAGCTCCAGCTGCGGGTGAGCCAGGGCAGGCGAAGTCAAAGAGGTGGTGGCGTAAACGGCATCGATGCCGTTATTCAGCAAATGCTCTACGCCTTTAGAAAAAACGCCGTGGGTCACATACAAACTCACGCTGCGGGCGCCCGCCGCGCGGAGCACCTGCGCCGAGCCGATAAAGGTGCCGCCAGCGTCGCACAGGTCGTCAACGATAAGCACCGCTTTACCTGCAACATCACCGGCCAGCAGAGAAAAACCGGTTAACGCGCCGCTGGCAAGGTCACGCTCTTTACCGAGGATCGCGAACTCTCCGGCACCGCAGGCTTTAGCCACAGGGTGAATCTTCTTGAGCGCGCCGGCATCCGGCGCCACCAGCATCAGCTCCCCGGTAGCAATAGCCTGACGCAGAACGGCGTTCTGCAGAAGACAGTGCTGCTGGGCAACCGCAACCATATTATTGACTGCCGCCGCGGCGGCATCGCTATGCGGGTCAAGCACCACGACTTTGTCAAAGCCAAGGGTATTAAGCTGCCGGGCGAAGACCTTCAAAGCAAAGCTGTCTCCCGGCACCATATGGCGATCCTGGCGCGCCCACGGCAGCCACGGCAGTTCCAGATGGCTAAACGCCACGTCGGTAACATGACGCACGGCCTCCACCAGCTGCGCCAGCAGCATAAAATCGTTCATATCGCGCAGAGTAACCGCCCGGATGCGCATCAAACGGGCGGAAGGCGGTAATTGTTCGGTCACCTTCAGCCACACAGCGCCATCGGGAAAGACGCCGCTGGCAAGCGTAAACGCCTCATCATCCAGTTCCAGGGTAAATTTTTCGCTCATGGTGACCTCCGCTCATTAAATTGTGTCCCTAAGACACAATCAATAGTGTCCCTAAGACACACATGATGCAAGTGTTAAATGTCATTTAAGCGGAAAAATGGATTAGGCTATTGAAAAATAATAACAAAAATAGAGACTTGCTGCTCAGGAAGGGGCTGGTACACTTGTCAGCGTTCTTTTCCGCTGCGAGCGCTCTATGACCACCGATGCCGAATACCTCAGCCAATACGATGCCAGCCGCTTTCCCTCGCCGCTGGTGACCGTCGATAGCGTCCTGTTTACCCTGCATGAAGGGGCGCTATGCGTTCTGCTGGTTGAGCGCGCTCATCCGCCGCAGCAGGGGGCGTGGGGGCTACCCGGCGGCTTTATCGATCTGGCGCACGATGATTCAACCCGCGCCACGGCGCTACGTAAGCTCACGGAAAAAACCGGGATTTCACCGTCATGGCTGGAGCAGCTCGACACCTTTTCCGGGCCGGATCGCGATCCGCGCGGCTGGAGCCTGACTATCGCCTGGTTTGCGTTAATCTCATGGGTAGATTGTCAGCCGCATATCGCCAGCGTCAGCGATGCCCGCTGGGTGCCGGTGGCGCAGCTGGATAGCTATTCGCTGGCTTTCGATCATCAAAAGATCATCGACGCCGGTCTGCACCGCTTACGCCAAAAAACGATGTACTCTTTACTGCCGGTTTACTGTCTGCCGGAGACCTTTACCCATGGTCAGCTGCTGGAAGCCACGGAAATCATCCTTGGTCAGCCGATTCAACGCAAAAGCCTGATTCGCCGCTTCGAAGCCTCCGGAATGTTTGAAGAGACCGGGGAAACAGCGGCAACCGGCGCGCGCAAAGCGCGGCTATGGCGGCGTAAACCCGGCGTCGATTTTCATCTCTTTTCACGTAACCTGCTGACCGATTAGCCGCAAGGCCACATATGGGCTAACCTGCGCACTTCATGCGCGGTATAGTATGTTATAAAGATTATTTATTGCTCTGGTGCTATGGTTGATATCACTCCTACAGAAATGACGCCCCCTGAAGACGACTCGCAGCAGTTTCATCCGATGCGCGGCGTAGGCAATCGTCATTTGCAAACCATGTTGCCGCGGCTAATCCGTCGCAAACTCCGCTTTACTCCCCACTGGCAGCGTCTGGAATTGCCGGACGGCGACTTTATCGATCTGGCGTGGAGCGAAGACCCTTCGCAGGCGCGTCATAAACCACGCCTGGTGGTGTTTCATGGCCTGGAGGGCAGCCTGCACAGCCCTTACGCCCACGGACTTATCCATGCGGCCATGCAGCGCGGCTGGCTGGGCGTGGTGATGCACTTTCGCGGCTGTAGCGGCGAACCCAACCGGAATAACCGCATCTACCACTCGGGCGAAACGGAAGATGGCTCCTGGTTTCTGCGCTGGCTCCAGCGCGAGTACGGCACGGCCCCCACCGCCGCGGTGGGATATTCGCTCGGGGGCAATATGCTGGGCTGCCTGCTGGCAAAAGAGGGCGACGCAATTCCCGTTGATGCCGCGGTTATCGTCTCGGCGCCGTTTATGCTGGAGGCCTGTAGCTATCATATGGACAAAGGTTTCTCCCGCGTTTATCAGCGCTATCTGCTCAACCTGCTGAAAGCCAACGCCGCGCGTAAGCTAAAAGCCTATCCCGGCTCTCTGCCCGTCGATTTACGCCAGCTAAAAAGCATGCGCCGTATTCGCGAATTTGACGATAGCATCACGGCCAGGATCCACGGCTTTGCCGATGCGCTGGACTATTATCGCCAATGTAGCGCCATGCCGCGCTTAAGCGATATCACTAAGCCCACGCTGATTATTCACGCGAAGGACGATCCCTTTATGGATCACCACTCGATTCCCCCGCAGGAACAGCTGCCGGCGAATGTCGAATATCAGCTCACGGAGCACGGCGGGCACGTTGGTTTCGTCGGCGGCACGCTGCGTAAGCCGGAAATGTGGCTTGAAAAAAGAATTCCGGATTGGCTAACCCGTTGGTTAGGAGCGCAAATATGATCATTCCCTGGCAAGATCTCGATCCCGAAACGCTGGATAACCTGATCGAAAGTTTTGTATTACGTGAAGGCACCGATTATGGTGAACATGAACGTTCGCTGACGGATAAAGTCGCTGATGTTAAACTGCAGTTGAAAAGCGGAGAAGTCGTGCTGGTGTGGTCAGAACTGCACGAGACGGTGAACATTATGCCCCGCAAGCAGTTTCACGGCTAAGGCGGCACACACTATCGTTTACTCTGGGAGTTGTTATGTCTGCCAAACATCCGGTGATTGCCGTCACGGGCTCCAGCGGCGCGGGAACCACGACCACCAGCCTCGCCTTTCGCAAAATCTTCGCCCAGCTTAATCTGCACGCCGCCGAAGTTGAAGGCGATAGCTTTCACCGCTATACCCGTCCGGAAATGGACATGGCGATCCGTAAAGCACGCGATCAGGGCAAACATATCAGCTACTTTGGCCCCGAGGCTAACGACTTCGGCCTGCTGGAACACACGTTCGCCGAATATGGGCAAAGCGGCAAAGGCCAGTCGCGCAAGTATTTACATACCTATGACGAGGCCGTGCCGTGGAATCAGGTTCCGGGGACCTTCACGCCCTGGCAGCCACTGCCCGAACCGACTGACGTCCTGTTTTATGAAGGCCTGCACGGCGGCGTGGTGACGCCGCAGCATAACGTAGCAAACCATGTCGACCTGCTGGTTGGCGTGGTGCCCATCGTCAATCTTGAGTGGATCCAGAAGCTTATTCGCGACACCAGCGAACGCGGCCACTCTCGTGAGGCGGTGATGGATTCCGTGGTCCGTTCGATGGAAGACTACATCAACTTTATCACCCCGCAGTTTTCGCGCACCCACCTCAACTTCCAGCGCGTACCGACGGTGGATACGTCCAACCCGTTTGCGGCCAAAGCCATCCCTTCGCTGGATGAAAGCTTTGTCGTTATCCATTTCCGTAATCTAAAAAATATCGATTTCCCCTGGCTTCTGGCGATGCTGCAGGGCTCGTTTATCTCGCATATGAATACGCTGGTGGTACCGGGCGGGAAAATGGGGCTGGCGATGGAACTGATCATGGCGCCGCTGGTTGAGCGCCTGATGGAAGGCAGGAAAATAAGCTAACGGTCAAAACCCCGGTGACGCGTTTGCCGGCCGGGGGCCTTTCGGCTTACCCTTCGATCACTTCATAAGAGTGGGTAATGTTTACCGCTTTCTCAAGCATCAGCGCGACGGAACAATACTTTTCCGCCGACAGGTCGACCGCGCGAGACACGGCAGCGTCCTTCAGTTCTTTACCGGTCACGATAAAATGCAGATTGATATGGGTAAACAGACGCGGAGCCTCTTCGCGACGCTCAGAAGTCAGCTTAACTTCGCAGTTGGTAACGTTATGACGGCCCTTCTGCAATATGGAAACCACATCGATCGCGCTGCATCCGCCTGCCGCCATCAGAACCATTTCCATTGGGCTGGGCGCTTTATCCCCGGAATTGCCGTCCATCAGAATCTGGTGACCAGAAGCCGACTCACCGATGAAGGTTAACCCTTCAACCCACTTCACTCGCGCTTGCATAAATTTAACTCCAGGGCTGTAATTTTCCCGACAGATTACGCGTACATAACAATTCTCGCAACGGAAGGCGACCTGGGTCATGCTGAAGCGAGACACCAGGAGACATGCGGCGAAAGCTATGCTAAAACAATCTGGATGCTACAGTAATACATTGATGTACTGCATGTATGCAGAGGAGTTCACATTACAGGCTGCAGAAAACTTTCAGCCGGATTCCCAGGTATAGGGATTCAATACGATTGCATGCCCGGATGCCGTGTAGTGTCGGCACCCGGAGATAGCTTATAACAGAGGATAACCGCGCATGGTGCTTGGCAAACCGCAAACAGACCCTACCCTTGAATGGTTCTTGTCTCATTGCCACATTCATAAGTACCCATCAAAGAGCACGCTGATCCACCAGGGTGAGAAAGCAGAAACGTTGTACTACATCGTTAAAGGCTCCGTGGCTGTACTCATCAAGGATGAAGAAGGTAAAGAGATGATCCTCTCTTACCTTAATCAGGGCGATTTCATCGGTGAATTAGGCTTGTTTGAAGAAGGCCAGGAGCGTAGCGCTTGGGTACGTGCGAAAACCGCATGTGAAGTGGCCGAAATCTCCTACAAAAAATTCCGTCAGCTGATCCAGGTTAACCCGGACATCCTGATGCGTCTCTCTTCGCAGATGGCTCGTCGTCTGCAGGTCACGTCTGAGAAAGTGGGCAACCTCGCCTTCCTTGACGTTACCGGTCGTATCGCTCAGACGCTGCTGAACCTGGCTAAACAGCCGGATGCGATGACCCATCCGGACGGTATGCAAATTAAAATTACCCGTCAGGAAATCGGCCAGATCGTCGGCTGCTCCCGCGAGACCGTTGGCCGCATCCTGAAAATGCTGGAAGATCAAAACCTGATCTCCGCGCACGGTAAAACTATCGTCGTCTACGGTACCCGTTAAGTCGGTAAAACGGCGTATTGCCTGACGATACGCCGTTTTTGTTTTCTCCTCATGTGGCGCAGGCTGATTTACCACCCTGAAGTCAACTATGCACTGCGGCAAACGCTGGTGTTGTGTCTGCCGGTCGCGATTGGGCTTCTGTTTGGCCACTTACAGCAGGGGCTTCTGTTCTCTCTGGTTCCCGCCTGCTGCAACATTGCCGGGCTGGATACGCCGCATAAGCGTTTCTTTAAGCGTCTGATTGTCGGCGGCAGCCTGTTTGCCGGCTGTAGCCTGATCGTCCAGCTTCTTCTGCAACGCGAAATCCCTTTGCCGCTAATCCTCACAGGTCTGGCGCTAATCCTCGGCGTCACGGCTGAAATCAGCTCTCTGCACGCGCGGCTGCTGCCTGCCTCGCTTATCGCGGCTATTTTTACCCTCAGTCTCGCGGGCAACATGCCGGTGTGGGAGCCGCTGTTAATCTACGCCCTCGGCACCTTATGGTATGGGGTGTTCAACTGGTTCTGGTTTTGGCTCTGGCGCGAGCAGCCGCTGCGCGAATCCTTAAGCCTGCTCTACCGTGAGCTCGCCAACTACTGCGAGGCCAAATACAGCCTGCTTACCCAGCATACGGACCCCGCCACATCGCTGCCGCCGCTGCTCAACCGCCAGCAAAAGGTGGTGGATCTGATTACCCAGTGCTATCAGCAGATGCATATGCTGGCGGCTAACCAGCGCAGCGATCACAAACGCCTACTGCGCGCTTTCCAGGTTGGACTGGACCTTCAGGAGCATATTTCCGTCAGCCTTCATCAGCCAGAAGAGGTGCAGAAGCTGGTGGAACGCAGTCACGCGGAAGCGGTGATTCGCTGGAACGCGCAAACCGTTGCCGCCCGCCTGCGGGAGCTGGCGGACGATCTGCTCTACCACCGTTATCCCCGGCGCTTTCAGATGGACAAACAGATCGGCGCGCTGGAAAAAATCGCCTGGCAGCATCCGGATAATCCTGTCGGCCAGTTCTGCGCCTGGCACTTCAGCCGTATTGCCAGAGTTCTGCGCACCCAGCGCCCGCTGTACGCGCGTAACCTGATGGCGGATAAAACCCGCCGCCTGCCGCTGCTGCCCGCGTTGAAAAACTATCTGTCGCTTAAGTCGCCGGCGTTACGTAACGCCGCGCGTATCAGCGTAATGCTGAGCGCCGCCAGCCTGATGGGCAGCGCGCTGCATCTGCCTAAGCCCTACTGGATCCTGATGACCGTGCTGTTCGTGACGCAAAACGGCTACGGCGCGACGCGGGTTCGTATCGTCCATCGGGCTGCCGGAACCATTGCGGGGCTGGTCATTGCCGGGCTCACGCTGCACTTTCACGTTCCTGAAGGCTATACGCTGACCGCGATGCTGTTCATTACGCTATTGAGCTACCTGATTATTCGCCAGCATTACGGCTGGGCGATGGTCGGATTTACCGTGACGGCGGTGTACACCCTGCAACTGCTCACCCTGAACGGCGAGCAGTTTATCGTCGCCAGACTGATTGATACGCTGATTGGCTGCCTGATTGCTTTCGGCGGCATGGTCTGGCTATGGCCGCAGTGGCAAAGCGGTCTGCTGCGCAAAAATGCCCACGACGCGCTGGAAGCCGATCAGGAAGCCATCAGGCTGATCCTCAGCGACGACCATCAGGCCCCGGCGCTGGCCTATCAGCGCATGCGCGTTAATCAGACGCATAACGCGCTGTTTAACTCGCTAAATCAGGCGATGCAGGAACCCGGTTTTAATTCCCACTATCTCGAAGACATGAAGCTGTGGGTGACCCACAGCCAGTTTATTGTCGAGCACATCAATGCCATGACTACCCTGGCGCGCGAGCACAATATGCTGACGCCGGATTTAGCCCAGCGTTATCTGGAGTCCTGCGAGATTGCGCTCCAGCGCTGCCAGCAGCGGCTGGATTCCGACGGGCCCGGCAGCGCGGGGGATGTGAATATTATGGAGGCGCAGGATGCGGAGGTCCCTCGCGGCCCGCTCAGTACGATGGAGCAGCACTTGCAGCGCATCCTCGGGCATCTGAACACCATGCACACCATTTCATCGGTGGCATGGCGTCAGCGTCCGCATCATGGCATCTGGCTGCGCGCCACTAAGCGCTAAGCACCCGCTCAACCGCCTGGGCAAAGCGCGCCATGCCTTCAGCAATATCGCTATCATCAATCACCAGCGACGGTACGAAGCGCATCACGTCCGGTCCGGCATTGAGCACCATGACGCCCGCCTCTGCGGCTGCATACAAGAAATCGCGCGCCTTCCCGTGATACTGCGGCTTCAGCTCGGCGCCGATCAGCAGACCCATGCCGCGAATATCGCTAAACAGATCGAACCGCGCGTCAATTTGCTGAAGGTGCTGAACAAACAGCTCGCGCTTCGCGGTGACGCCGTCCAGCACTTCCGGCGTGTTAATCAGATCGAAGGCCGCCCCGCCGACCGCGCAGGCCAGCGGGTTACCGCCGTAGGTCGAACCATGGGAACCGGCGTGGAAAGCGCTGGCGATATCATGGGTGGTCAGCATCGCGCTGATAGGGAAGCCGCCGCCAAGCGCCTTGGCGCTGGTCAGAATATCCGGCGTCACGCCGTAGTGCATATAGGCAAACAGCGAGCCGGTGCGCCCCATACCGCACTGGACTTCATCAAACACCAGCAGTGCCTGGTGCTGGTCGCAGAGATCGCGCAATCCTTGCAGGAATTCCGGCGTCGCCGCCGTCACTCCACCTTCACCCTGAATCGGCTCGACCACCACCGCGCAGGTATGATCGTCCATCACCGCTTTCACCGCGTGTAAATCGTTAAACGGTACGTGAACGATATCGGCCGGTTTCGGCCCGAAACCATCAGAATATTTGGGCTGACCGCCGACGGAGACGGTAAACAGCGACCGACCGTGAAAGGCGTTATGGAAAGCGATGATTTTGGTTTTGTACGGACTATGGCGCGTCACGGTGTAATGGCGCGCCAGCTTGAATGCCGTTTCGTTGGCTTCCGTCCCGGAGTTCATAAACACCACGCGATCGGCAAAAGTCGCATCCACCAGCTTACGCCCGAGGCGCAGGGCCGGTTCGTTGGTAAAAACGTTACTGGTATGCCACAGCTTTTCACCCTGCTCATGGAGTGCCGCCACCAGCGCCGGATGGCAATGACCGAGCGCGGTCACGGCAATCCCACCGGCGAAATCAACGTACTCTTTACCCTGCTGATCCCATACTCGGCTCCCCTTGCCCTTCACCGGAATAAATTCTGCCGGTGCATAAATCGGCAAAATGACTTCATCGAATGTAGCGCGGGTGATTGCCGGTTGTTCAGTTGCCATGTGGTGCCCATCCTTTACGTTATGCAGCAATGATTATGATAATCTAATCACAAAATATGCATAAAAAATCAACCCATGGCAACTACAAATCACCGATTGAGGAAGTTTGCCAGCAGCTGATGTCCCTGCTCGCTGAGAATACTCTCCGGATGAAACTGCACGCCCTCGAGATCGAAGATGCGGTGGCGAATGCCCATAATCTCCCCCTTTTCGCTGCGGGCGGTCACCTCAAAGCATTCAGGCAGCGTTAGCGGATCAATGAGCAGGGAGTGGTAGCGGGTCACCGTAAGCGGGTTATTCAGTCCAAGGAACACCCCTTGACCGGTATGGCTGACCGGGGACGTTTTCCCGTGCATCACTTTCGCGGCTCGTACGATCGCGGCGCCGAAAACCTGGGCAATCGCCTGATGGCCCAGACAAACGCCTAAGATCGGCGTCTTACCGGAAAAGTGGCGAATCACCGCCAGCGAAATCCCTGACTCATCGGGCGTGCAGGGGCCCGGCGAGATAACGATTTTCGCTGGCGCCAGAGCAATGATATCCGCTAACGTCAGCTCGTCATTACGTCTGACCAGAACTTCCGCGCCAAGCTCGCAGAAATACTGATACAAATTCCAGGTGAAAGAATCGTAGTTATCGATAAGCAGGATCATAGCGGCTCCGGGAACAAAGAACTGCGCTATTCTACTCAGTTTCCACGGCTTCGCTTACCACTTTGCGAAATATCGTCTGCAGCGGAGAAAGGTCGCCCATCGCTCCGCTCTGGTTGGCCTGGTTCCACGCATCGACCGCAATATCGCGCCAATCCAGCGTATAACCCGCATGGATAGCCAGCTGCTCAAAGAAAATGCGTTGCGCCATGCCGTTACCGAGACGGAAAGGATGCAGGACATTTATTTCGCAATAGTAATGAGCAAGACGTTCAATGAATTTATCCTGCGCGAGCCCCACCAGATAACCTTCCTCTTCAAGATCCTGAAGCAGCGCGTTTCCCTCTTTTTCGATATAGGCGAAATGGCAGAAGCGGGTGTCGCCCTGATAGATATCCACTTCACGCAGTTGCCCCGCCCAGTCGAAAACATCCTGATAGAGCTGGCGATGAATCGCGCACAGATGAGGCAATCCCCGCACCAACGGCCCGAGTTCAATGGTTGCCGCGCGTAATGCGGTCAGATCCCATGCCGCCTGCTCAAGGCGCTGAGCCTGGCGGATGCCCAGGCGGTTGCGCATGACCTTCAGGCCCGAGTAGAGATAAGGATCCCGCCCCTCGCCGAATTTATCGCTCATAGTGACTCCTTAACGCCTCAATACGCGCCAGAGCTTCTTCGGGGGTGAGGGTTATCAGCGGAATATCGACGCCCTCCAGCCGTCGGCTGGCCTGGAAATTAACGTTACGTCGAGCCTCCCAGAGACGGGATTTCTGTTTTTCGGTGAGTTTTTTCATTTAACACCTCCCTGACGATTCCGCGGTTGCCACAAGTATAAGCGGCAAAAAACGATTTCGCAGGGAAGCGGGGGAATGCGCGGGCATGAGTTACCCGCGCAAATAGGTTTACGGCAGCACTTTTGCGGAAAGAATCACGATAGGTTTCGACGGTACATTCTGATACGGCCCAACGTTATGGGTCGGCACCTGAGAAATCTTATCCGCTATGTCCATGCCTTTGACGACTTTACCAAACACCGCATAGCCGAAATCGCGCTGGCCATGATCGAGGAAGGCGTTATCCGCAATATTGATAAAGAACTGGCTGGTGGCGCTGTCCTGATCGGCGGTACGCGCCATGGCGATGGTGCCACGCGTGTTGCGCAGGCCGTTGTCGGCTTCGTTTTTAATCGGCGGATTAGGCTGCTTCTGCTGCATCTGTTCGTTAAAGCCGCCGCCCTGCACCATAAAACCTGGGATCACGCGGTGAAACGTGGTGTTGTTATAAAAACCGCTGTTCACGTACTTGAGGAAGTTATCAACCGAAATTGGCGCTTTCTGGCTATTCAGCTCAAGCTCAATATTGCCCGCAGACGTGGTCAGCAACACATGGGGATCGCCCTTTGCCGCCATGGCCGGGGAGAATGCTGAAATGGCGAAAACGGCAGCCACCGCCGCGAGAGTGGATTTGAGCATGGAAATTCCTTAACGGAGCAGAATAAAAACCGAGTGCTTTGATTCTAAAGAGCCTTTGCATCCTGGGCCAGCCTTTTACCTAATTTTACTTAGCTGAAACACTTGTAACGATGCGTCTATTGATCCGCCAAATAAATAAATGTGAAGTAAGTCACATTAATAATTGCAAAAAGATCTAATTTTCAGAATAAACGTTTGCTTGAATCACGCTAACGCATAAAATCTGTCCGCCCGGCGCAGAGTCAACGCGCTTTACATTTCTATTCACAGGCCAGTCATGACTAACAGCAACCGTATCAAGCTCACATGGATCAGCTTTTTCTCCTACGCCCTGACCGGCGCGTTGGTGATTGTCACCGGGATGGTGATGGGAAACATCGCAGATTATTTTCATCTGCCCGTTTCCAGTATGAGCAACACCTTTACCTTCCTTAACGCCGGTATCCTGATCTCTATCTTCCTGAACGCCTGGCTGATGGAAATTGTTCCGCTGAAAACCCAGCTGCGTTTTGGCTTTATCCTGATGGTTCTGGCCGTCGCGGGTTTAATGTTCAGCCACAGCCTGGCGCTGTTTTCCGCTTCAATGTTCGTGCTTGGCCTGGTCAGCGGGATCACCATGTCGATTGGTACCTTCCTGATCACCCATATGTATGAAGGTCGTCAGCGCGGGGCGCGTCTGCTGTTCACCGACTCCTTCTTCAGCATGGCGGGGATGATCTTCCCGATGCTGGCCGCTTATCTGCTGGCGCGCAGCATCGAGTGGTACTGGGTGTATGCCTGCATCGGCCTGGTCTACGTCGCGATTTTCGTGCTGACCTTCGGCTGTGAATTCCCGGTATTGGGTAAAAAAGCCCTGCAGGAAAGCCAGCCGGTAGCGAAAGAGAAATGGGGCATCGGCGTACTGTTTCTCTCTATCGCCGCGCTGTGCTATATCCTCGGCCAACTGGGCTTTATCTCCTGGGTGCCGGAATACGCCAAAGGCCTCGGTATGAGTCTTGGCGACGCAGGTAAACTGGTGAGTGATTTCTGGATGTCGTACATGATCGGCATGTGGTCATTCAGCTTTATTCTGCGCTTCTTCGACCTGCAGCGTATTCTGACGGTGCTGGCGGGCGTGGCGACGGTACTGATGTATCTGTTTATCAACGGTTCGCCGGAGCATATGCCGTGGTTTATCCTGACCCTCGGCTTCTTCTCCAGCGCTATCTATACGTCGATCATCACCCTGGGCTCGCTGCAGACCAAAGTGTCATCGCCGAAGCTGGTGAACTTCATTCTCACCTGCGGCACCGTAGGCACCATGCTGACCTTCGTGGTCACCGGTCCTATCGTTGCCGCCAGCGGCCCGCTGGCGGCGCTGCATACCGCTAACGTTCTCTACGCGATGGTATTTGTGATGTGTCTGATCCTCGGCTTCGTCTCCCGCCACCGTCAGAACAACGCGGCAGCGGAATCGCACTAAGCCTCAGGCCCCTTTGTTCCGGCAAAGGGGCTATTTCGGGTAAAGAACAGCTCCTCCCCGCCCCTGTCAGTCTGTACCCAGGTCTGCGCCAGCTGCGTGGTGGCAATCACTCTCCCCTGACGAATTGACCAGCGCACCGGCACCTGACAGCGCACGGCCTCAAACCCGTTTTCAGCGGGCAGAATCACCAGATTCGCCGGGTTCCCCGTTGTAATACCGTAATCGCTGAGGCCAAACGTTCGCGCGCTGTTTTCCGTCACCAGCTTCAGTCCATCATTAATCTGCTGATAGCCCATTATCTGACAAACGTGCAGCCCCATATGCAGCACCTGCAGCATATTGCCGGTACCCAGCGGATACCACGGGTCAAATACATCGTCATGGCCAAAGCAGACGTTAATTCCCGCCGCCATCAGCTCCTTCACGCGCGTAATGCCGCGGCGCTTCGGATAGTCGTCAAAGCGTCCCTGAAGATGAATATTGACCAGAGGATTGGCCACGAAGTTAATGCCCGACAGCTTCAGTAAACGAAAAAGACGTGACGTATACGCGCCATTGTAGGAGTGCATTGCGGTGGTATGGCTGGCGGTCACTCGCGGCCCAATACCCTCTTTTAACGCCAGGGCCGCCACGGTTTCAACGAACCGCGACTGTTCATCATCGATTTCATCGCAGTGGATATCCAGAGGCCGCTGATACTTTTTCGCCAGCCGGAAAGCAATGTGCAGGGATTCCACGCCATATTCGCGCGTGAATTCAAAATGCGGAATCGCGCCGACCACATCGGCGCCCAGACGCAGCGCCTCTTCCAGCAGAACCTCACCATTGGGATAGGATAAAATACCCTCTTGTGGGAAGGCGACAATCTGCAGCTCTACCCACGGCGCGACCTCCTTTTTGACCTCCAGCATGGCTTTGAGCGCGGTCAGCGTAGGGTCGGAAACATCAACGTGGGTACGAACAAACTGGATGCCGTTGGCGATTTGCCATTTTAGCGTCTTCCACGCGCGAGCTTTAACGTCCTCATGGCTCAATAACGCCTTCCGCTCCGCCCAACGCTCAATCCCTTCAAACAGGGTTCCGGACTGATTCCAGTTCGGCTCACCGGCGGTTTGCGTAGTATCAAGATGGATATGCGGCTCAATAAACGGAGGGATCGCCAGCCCGCCGCGCGCATTCAGCACTTCATAACTCTCATTGCGCGCCTCACCCATGGGGGTGATATCCCCGAAGCGCCCCTTGTCTATCGCTATCTGCCATAGTCCTTCGCGATCGGGCAGACGAACGTTCTCAATTAACCAAAGCGGCGCTGCTGTCATATTGCTGACTCCCGTAATTGTTGCTGAATATTTAGTCAACCCGCCGTGGGTCTCCGTTGCCAATTTTGTACATAAAAAAAGCAAAAAGGAAAAGCCAGCGTTTTCCAGCACTTATAAAAATACTGACAAATCATAAACATACCACTTAAGTAGTAGGTAAAGGTGTAATTGATTTGCATCAATAAGTGTCGCGGCTGAATCGTTAAGGTAGGCGGTAATATAAAAGAAATCGAGGCAAAAATGAGCAAAGTCAGACTCGCTATCATTGGTAATGGTATGGTCGGCCACCGCTTTATTGAGGACCTTCTTGATAAATCCGACGCCAACCTATTCGATATTACCGTGTTCTGTGAAGAACCCCGTATCGCCTACGACCGCGTGCACCTCTCCTCTTACTTCTCTCACCATACCGCCGAAGAGCTCTCTTTGGTACGGGAAGGTTTCTACGAGAAGCACGGCGTTAAGGTGCTGGTCGGCGAACGCGCCATCACCATCAACCGCCAGGAGAAGGTTATCCACTCCAGCGCGGGCCGTACCGTATTCTATGACAAGCTGATTATGGCGACCGGCTCCTATCCGTGGATCCCGCCGATTAAAGGTTCTGAAACTCAGGACTGCTTTGTTTATCGCACCATTGAAGACCTTAACGCTATTGAAGCCTGTGCCCGTCGCAGCAAACGCGGCGCGGTCGTCGGCGGCGGTCTGCTAGGGCTGGAAGCCGCGGGCGCGCTGAAAAACCTCGGCGTTGAGACCCACGTGATTGAATTCGCTCCCATGCTGATGGCTGAACAGCTGGATCAGATGGGCGGCGAACAGCTGCGCCGTAAAATCGAAAGCATGGGCGTACGCGTTCACACTAGCAAAAACACCAAAGAGATCGTTCAGGAAGGGACGCAAGCGCGTAAAACCATGCGTTTTGCCGACGGCAGCGAGCTGGAAGTCGACTTTATCGTCTTCTCTACCGGTATCCGCCCGCGCGATAAGCTGGCCACCCAGTGCGGTCTGGAAGTCGCTCCCCGCGGCGGTATTGTGATCAACGACGCCTGCCAGACCTCTGACCCGGATATCTACGCCATCGGTGAATGCGCCAGCTGGAACAACCGCGTTTTTGGCCTGGTCGCGCCAGGCTACAAAATGGCCCAGGTTACCGTTGACCATATCCTCCAGACCGAAAACGCCTTTGAAGGCGCGGATCTCAGCGCCAAGCTGAAGCTGCTGGGCGTTGATGTCGGTGGGATTGGCGACGCCCACGGCCGTACGCCGGGCGCGCGCAGCTATGTTTATCTCGACGAAAGCAAAGAGGTCTATAAACGCCTTATCGTCAGCCCTGACAACAAGACCCTGCTCGGGGCGGTGCTGGTGGGCGATACCAGCGATTACGGCAACCTGCTGCAGCTGGTGCTGAACGCCATCGAACTGCCGGAAAACCCGGACTCGCTGATCTTGCCGGCGCACGCGGGCAGCGGTAAGCCGTCCATCGGCGTGGATAAGCTGCCGGACAGCGCGCAAATTTGTTCCTGCTTCGATGTCACCAAAGGCGCACTGATTGCCGCCATTAATAAAGGCTGCCACACGGTGGCGGCGCTGAAGGCGGAAACCAAAGCCGGTACCGGCTGCGGCGGCTGCATCCCGCTAGTAACTCAGGTGCTCAACGCCGAACTGGCGAAACAGGGCATAGAAGTCAACAATAACCTGTGCGAGCACTTCGCGTACTCCCGCCAGGAACTGTTCCACCTCATCCGTGTGGAAGGCATCAAAACCTTCGAAGAGCTGCTGGCGAAACACGGTAAAGGCTACGGCTGCGAAGTGTGTAAACCGACCGTTGGTTCCCTGCTGGCTTCCTGCTGGAACGAATATATCCTCAAGCCGCAGCACACCCCGCTGCAGGATACTAACGACAACTTCCTGGCGAATATCCAGAAAGACGGCACCTACTCCGTTATCCCGCGCTCTGCGGGCGGCGAAATCACCCCGGAAGGCCTGGTGGCGGTGGGCCGCATCGCCCGTGAATTTAATCTGTACACCAAGATCACCGGCTCTCAGCGTATTGGCCTGTTCGGCGCGCAAAAAGACGACCTGCCGGAAATCTGGCGTCAGCTGATCGAAGCCGGATTCGAAACCGGTCATGCCTACGCCAAAGCGCTGCGGATGGCGAAAACCTGCGTCGGCAGCACCTGGTGCCGCTACGGGGTAGGCGACAGCGTCGGCTTCGGCGTCGAGCTGGAAAACCGCTACAAAGGCATTCGTACGCCGCACAAAATGAAGTTTGGCGTCTCCGGCTGTACCCGCGAATGTGCGGAAGCCCAGGGTAAAGACGTCGGCATCATCGCCACGGAGAAAGGCTGGAACCTTTACGTCTGCGGCAACGGCGGCATGAAGCCGCGCCACGCGGATCTGCTGGCGGCGGATCTTGACCGCGAAACGCTGATGCAATACCTCGACCGCTTCATGATGTTCTACATCCGCACCGCCGACAAACTGACCCGTACCGCGCCGTGGCTGGATAACCTGGAAGGCGGCATCGATTACCTGAAGTCGGTCATCATTGATGACAAGCTGGGCCTGAACGCGCATCTGGAAGAAGAGATGGCCCGCCTGCGTGAAGCGGTAGTCTGCGAGTGGACGGAAACCGTCAACACCCCAGCGGCCCAGGTTCGCTTTAAACACTTCATCAACAGCGATAAGCGCGACCCGAACGTCCAGGTGGTCCCTGAGCGTGAACAGCATCGCCCGGCCGCGCCCGACGAACGTATCCCGGTAACTCTGGTGGAGGAAAACGCATGAGCCAGTGGAAAAACATCTGTAAAATCGATGACATCCTGCCGGAAACCGGCGTCTGCGCGCTGTTAGGCGATAAACAAGTGGCGATTTTCCGCCCGTATCACGGCGACCAGGTGTTTGCGATTAGCAATATCGACCCGTTCTTTGAGTCCAGCGTCCTGTCTCGCGGCCTGATCGCCGAGCATCAGGGCGAGCTGTGGGTTGCCAGTCCGCTGAAAAAGCAGCGCTTCCGCCTGCGCGACGGCCTGTGTATGGAAGATGAAAGCCATTCGGTGGCGCACTATGAGGCCAGAGTGAAAGACGGCGTCGTGCAGCTACGCGGTTAATCAATTTATGGGAGGCGCAATGCCTCCTTTTTTTTGCATTTTTTATCTTTATCTCTCAAGGAAACCTATGTTTACGGACACTATCAACAAGTGCGCGGCTAACGCTGCGCGCATCGCACGCCTCTCGGCAAACAATCCGCTGAGCTTCTGGGTAAGTTCGATGATGGCGGGGGCCTATGTTGGCCTTGGCATCATCCTTATTTTCACCCTCGGCAATCTACTCGACCCTTCCGTTCGCCCGCTGGTGATGGGAGCAACCTTTGGCATTGCGTTAACCCTGGTGATTATCGCCGGTTCTGAACTATTTACCGGCCATACGATGTTCCTGACCCTGGGCGTAAAAGCGGGCACCATCAGCCAGGGCCAAATGTGGGCGATTTTGCCGCAAACCTGGGTAGGTAACCTTTTAGGTTCTGTTTTCGTGGCGCTGCTGTATAGCTGGGGCGGCGGCGGCCTGCTGCCGGTCGATACCAGCCTCGTCCATACCGTCGCGTTGGCAAAAACCAGCCAGTCGGCGATGGCGCTCTTTTTCAAAGGCGCGCTGTGTAACTGGCTGGTGTGTCTGGCAATCTGGATGGCAATCCGCACCGAGGGCGCGGCAAAATTTATCGCTATCTGGTGGTGTCTGCTGGCGTTTATCGCCTCCGGTTACGAACACTCGGTCGCCAACATGACGCTGTTTGCCCTCTCCTGGTTCGGCCATCACAGCGATGCCTATACCCTTGCGGGTATCGGTCACAATCTGTTATGGGTAACACTCGGCAATACTTTGTCCGGTGTCGTATTTATGGGGTTGGGTTATTGGTATGCTACGCCGCAATCGGAGCGCCCTGCTCCGGAAAAAATCAAACAATCAGAGGCTGCTGCCAATAATTAAGAGGTAATGTCGTGGACCATTTGCCTATATTTTGCCAACTACGCGATCGCGACTGCCTGTTAGTCGGCGGTGGCGATGTGGCTGAGCGTAAAGCTCGCCTGTTACTGGATGCGGGAGCCAGATTAACGGTCAATGCCCTGGATTTCGTACCGCAGTTCCAGGTCTGGGCCGATTCGAACATGCTGACTTTGGTACAAGGTGAGTTTAATCCTGTGCTGCTGGATAACTGCTGGCTGGCGATTGCTGCCACCGACAACGAAGCGGTTAATCAGCAGGTCAGCAAATCCGCGGAAGAAAGGCGAATATTTTGCAACGTGGTCGACGCTCCTCAGCAAGCCAGCTTTATTATGCCGTCGATTATCGACCGCTCGCCGCTGATGGTTGCCGTCTCTTCTGGCGGCACCTCGCCGGTGCTGGCGCGCCTGCTGCGTGAAAAGCTGGAGTCGGTTCTGCCGCTACATTTAGGTCAATTAGCCCACTACGCAGGTCAGCTGCGCTCCCGGGTGAAGAAACAGTTTGCCACCGTTGGCGAACGCCGCCGCTTTTGGGAGAAACTGTTTGTTAACGACAGGCTGGCGCAGTCGCTGGCCAATGAGGACCGCCAGGCCGTCGCGGACGCGACGGAGCAGCTGCTGACCGAGCCGCTGGATCATCGCGGCGAAGTAGTGCTGGTAGGCGCCGGCCCCGGCGATGCCGGACTGCTGACCCTCAAAGGCCTGCAGCAAATACAGCAGGCCGATGTCGTGGTTTATGACCGCCTGGTCTCCGACGACATTATGAATCTGGTGCGCCGCGATGCCGATCGGGTCTTCGTGGGTAAACGCTCGGGCTACCACTGCGTACCGCAGGAGGAGATCAACCAGATTCTGCTGCGCGAAGCCCAGGGTGGAAAACGCGTTGTACGCCTGAAGGGCGGCGATCCGTTTATCTTTGGCCGCGGCGGCGAAGAGCTGGAAACCTTGTGCCATGCCGGTATTCCATTCTCCGTCGTACCGGGGATTACCGCGGCCTCCGGCTGTTCGGCCTACTCCGGCATCCCGCTGACCCATCGGGATTTCGCCCAGGGCGTGCGTCTGGTCACCGGCCACCTCAAGACCGGCGGCGAGCTGGACTGGGAAAACCTGGCGGTAGAAAAGCAAACCCTGGTGTTCTATATGGGCCTGAACCAGGCCCCGGCGATCCGGGAAAAACTGATTGCCCACGGCATGGCGGCGGATATGCCCGCCGCCATCGTTGAAAACGGAACGGCAATCACTCAGAAGGTTGTCACCGGAACCTTAGAGCAGTTGGATATTCTGGCGAAGCAAATGGCCAGCCCGGCGTTGATCATTGTCGGCCGCGTGGTTGGCCTGCGCGACAAGCTGAACTGGTTCTCAAACCATTAATGGCGAAGATTGAGCTCAAAACGGCTCACATATAAAAAAGCCGGATGCATTGCACCCGGCTTTTTATTGCGCTGCGGCCAGCAGATTACTCAGGGCTTAGCGACGAAACCAATCGCTTCATAGACCGCTTTCAGGGTAACAGAAGCGCGAGCGCTGGCTTTCTCCGCGCCCTCTTTCATCACCTGATTCAGGAAGGCTTCATCACCGCGGAATCGGTGATAGCGCTCCTGCAGTTCGGTCAGCATGCCGGAAACGGCTTCCGCCACTTCGCCCTTCAGGTGACCGTACATTTTGCCTTCAAAATGCTGCTCCAGCTCTGGAATACTCTGACCGGTAACGGCAGAGAGGATGTCCAGCAGGTTGGAGACACCCGCTTTATTCTGAATGTCGTAGCGAACAACCGGCGGCTCGTCGGAGTCGGTGACCGCGCGTTTGATCTTCTTCACCACCGATTTCGGGTCTTCCAGCAGGCCGATAACGTTGTTGCGGTTATCATCTGACTTGGACATCTTTTTGGTCGGCTCCAGCAGCGACATCACGCGCGCGCCGGATTTTGGAATAAACGGCTCAGGGACTTTAAACACATCGCCATAGATCGCGTTAAAACGCTGGGCGATATCGCGGCTCAGCTCCAGATGTTGTTTCTGATCTTCGCCGACCGGGACCTGGTTAGTCTGATACAGCAGGATGTCGGCAGCCATCAGCACCGGATAGTCAAACAGACCGGCGTTAATGTTTTCCGCATAGCGCGATGACTTGTCTTTAAACTGGGTCATACGGCTCAGTTCGCCGAAATAGGTGTAGCAGTTCAGCGCCCAGCCGAGCTGCGCGTGCTCCGGCACGTGGGACTGAACGAAGATGGTGCTTTTTTGCGGGTCGATACCACACGCCAGATACAGCGCCAGCGTGTCCAGCGTGGCCTTACGCAGCTGCTGCGGGTCCTGACGGACGGTAATCGCGTGCTGGTCAACGATGCAGTAAATGCAGTGGTAATCGTCCTGCATGTTTACCCACTGACGCAGCGCACCCATGTAGTTGCCAATGGTCAATTCACCTGAGGGCTGTGCGCCACTAAAAACGATGGGCTTAGTCATTTTTTATTCCTGAGTTTCACTGTACGGTAGCCCGAAAGCGGGCAAGAGTTCATTAAATTGGTCAAAGATATAATCCGGCTCGCTCTGCGAAATCGGCTCGCCGTAGTTGTAGCCGTAGGTCAGACCGATTGAGCGGCAGCCTGCGGCCTTCGCGGCCTGAATATCATTGCGCGAGTCGCCAACGAACAGCAGCTCCGCGGGCGCCAGCCCCAGTTTCTCCGCAACCATAAGCAGCGGTTCCGGATGCGGTTTTTTGTTTTTTACATCATCGCCGCCGATAACAACGGTAAAATATTTGGCGATATCCAGCGACGCCAGAATCGGCGCGACAAACGGCGTCGGTTTATTGGTCACCAGCGCCAGCGGCAGGCCTTTTGCGTGCAGCGCGCCCAGCGTATCGGCAACGGCTGGAAATAAAAAGCTCCCCTCTTCCGCCACTTCACCATAGTAGCGATCGAACAGCTTGCGCAAAATGGTCTGCTGTTCAGCCTGCGGAATATCGTCATGATCGACGGAAGGTTTGCCCTGAGAGGCTCTTAACGCCGCGCGCTCCTGACGAGCCCAGGTCAGGGCTCGCTGGATCAAGACGTCCGCGCCGTTGCCAATCCAGGTCACGACTCGCTCTTCTCCCGCCATCGGGAGCTCCAGCGCATACAGGGCGTTATCAACGGCTGCGGTCAAGCCCGGCGCGCTATCGACCAGCGTCCCGTCGAGATCGAACGCCACGCCGCGAATATTTTGTAACTTATACATGGCTAACCTTTGCTAATTCGCTACGCATTTGATCGACCACTTTTTTATAGTCAGGCTGATCGAAAATGGCCGATCCGGCAACAAACATATCCGCACCGGCTGCAGCAATCTCAGCGATATTGCTGACTTTTACGCCGCCATCGACTTCCAGACGGATGTCGTAGCCGGATTCGTCAATGCGACGACGAACTTCACGCAGTTTTTCCAGAGTGTGTGGAATAAAAGACTGACCGCCAAAGCCCGGATTGACGGACATCAGCAGGATGACATCCAGCTTATCCATCACGTAGTCGAGGTAGCTCAGGGAGGTGGCCGGGTTAAACACCAGACCGGCTTTACAGCCGTGCTCTTTGATAAGCTGCAGCGTGCGGTCAACGTGTTCGGAAGCTTCCGGATGGAAAGTAATGATGCTGGCGCCCGCGGCGGCAAAATCAGGGACGATGCGGTCAACCGGCTTGACCATCAAATGCACGTCAATCGGCGCGGTGATACCGTAATTTCGCAGTGATTTCAGCACCATCGGACCAATGGTCAGATTCGGCACGTAGTGGTTGTCCATCACGTCAAAGTGCACAACATCGGCACCCGCAGCCAACGCATTGGCGGTATCCTCGCCCAGACGGGCAAAATCAGCCGACAGAATCGAAGGGGCAATCAAATACTGCTTCATCCGCATCTCCTTGAAATTTATTTGGTCTTGGGCGGACGGTACAGAGCCAGAAGCTCGTCCACCTTCTTACGTGTACCACCGTTGCTGCTGATGCTGCGTCGAACCTTCACAATATGCGTCTCAGCGGCGTTTTTGTACCACTCCTGAGTGAGCGGCGTGCGATGGTTTGAAATAAGCACAGGAATACGCTTTTTCATCAGCGATTCCGCTTTTTTAGCCAGCAGCTCCTGCTGCTCCTGGCTAAAGCTATTCGTATGATAAGCCGTAAAATTCGCCGTAGACGACAGCGGCGCATAGGGCGGATCGCAGTAAACAACGGAGCGGTTATCTGCCCGCTTCATGCACTCTTCATAAGATTCACAATGAAACTCTGCATGCTGCGCCTTCTCCGCAAAATGATACAGCTCAGCTTCGGGAAAATAGGGCTTTTTATAGCGACCAAACGGCACGTTAAACTCACCGCGCAGATTGTAGCGACACAGGCCATTGTAGCCATGACGGTTCAAATACAGGAACAACACCGCGCGACGCAGCGGCTCCTGGCTCTGGTTGAACTCATCCCGGAACCGATAATACTGCTCTGCGACGTTGTTCTCTGGTGTAAACATCTCACGCGCCGCCGCAACATAGTCATCGGTACGCAGCTTGACGATGTTATACAGACTGATCAAATCACTATTGATATCAGCGAGGATATAACGAGAAAAGTCGGTATTAAGAAATACCGACCCGGCGCCCACAAAAGGCTCAATCAAGCAGTCGCCCTGCGGCAAATGCTTTTTAATATCGTCAAGCAGGGGGTATTTACCCCCTGCCCATTTCAGAAAAGCGCGATTCTTTTTCATGCTGCCTAACTAATTACACATTCTCCGGCTGCGGAGAAAGCTCCGACAGCATCCTGCGCTTCAGACTACTCTGCGGCATTATTTCAGGTCAGACTGAACCTGATGCAGCGGTTTTGCCCACGGGTTTTTCGCCTGTACATCTGCTGGCAGCGTAGCAACAGCACGTTTCGCTTCATCTTTCGAAGCGTAAATGCCGCTCACCAGAACATACCAGGGCTGACCGTTACGCGTAGTCTCATAGACAACATATTTTTCCAGCTTCTCTTTCTTCGCCCAACTGTTGAGGTTGTTGTAGTTAGAAGAGCTGCTGAGCTGCAGCGTGTAGTGACCGGACGGCGCAGACTTCATCGAGCTGACGTCGCCGGCACTTTTACCCGCAGCAGCCGTTGCTGCCGGAGCGGCAGTTGCAGTCGCAGTCGCAGTCGGAGCAGTAGATGCAGTTGCGGCCGTTGCCGCAGGAGCGGTAGTCGCAGCCGGTTTAGCCTGTGCAGTAGCGGTAGAATTAGTGGTCGGCTGAGCTTTTGCCGGAGCCGTAGTCGCGACGCTTTCTGTACGCTTAGGCTGGACCGGAGCCGGTTTCGGCTGGGTCGGCGCTTTCGCCGTGGCCTGCGGTTTCGGTTCGATAACCGTATGCTTACGCTCAGCCGGGCGCGGTGTCGCCGCCGTCTGACGCTCTGTCGTCGCCTGACGCGGGGCAGTGGCGCCATTGCGCACTGGCGCAACGGTAGCAGGCTCAGTTGGCAGAGTAGAGTTCGCTACCGCGCTATCAATCTGACCCTGCTGCTGGGTCAGCGCATTGTTCAGATCGCCCTGAACCTCAACGCGCTGCTGCCCTTGCGGTTCAGCCGTAGCCTGACCTTGAGTCGGGTTAGAGGCGATAGGCGGCAGAGAAACATCCTGCGGCTGCGAGCTGCTAGCCGCTGATGAATCCTGAGCAGCAGGCTGAGTATTATTATTGTCCTGCTCGCCGGAGAGGTTGATGCTCTTCTCACCGGAAGCCGTTTGCTCGTTGGATGAGGATGGTGATTTCAGCGCGGAACCCACGCCAACAATCAGCAGCAGCAGAACGAGGATCCCCACCCCCATCATGATGTACTGACGAGAGGCGGGTTTCGCAGGCGCCTTCTTACGCTTGCGAGGACGACGCTCAACCTGACGCTCTTCGTCATCGCCTTCGTCAGACTCTACCTCTTCTTCGTACTCTTCATACTGTTCTTCGTCGCGCTCACGGCGTGCTTTGCTGCCGCGCGTCGGGCGACCATCGTCAGCATCATCAAGATCGACATCATCAAAATTGATTTGCGGATCGGCATCACGCTCTGAAGACTGACGAGAACGACCAGTACGACGATCGCTGCGATCGGCTTTCATATCGTCTTCTGGTTTTAATTCATCCATTTAACACCCCACTAAAAGGCTTATGCTCACGACTATTGCACATCACCCGAAATGATAACGCCGCGCGAACGCGGCCAGACCTTCTTATTGTTGCGCCTGCTGAGTATCAGCAATCGCGCCAAGAACAACATCGTGCGGTACTCCGCCGCGTATCTCGCTCTTCCCTATCGCGAGGGGTAGCACCAGCCGCATCTCGCCTGCCAGCACCTTTTTATCACGCATCATGTGGGGCAAATACGCCTCTGCCGCCATCTCCTGCGGCCCGCATACCGGCAAACCAGCACGCTGCAACAGATGAATAATTCGCTGCGTATCCTGCGGATCAAAGCGCCCCAAACGCTCGGACGCATGCGCCGCCATCACCATACCGGCCGCGACCGCTTCACCATGCAACCAGTTACCGTAGCCCATTTCAGCTTCGATAGCATGACCAAAAGTATGGCCAAGATTGAGTAAAGCACGTAACCCGGTTTCGCGCTCGTCGGCGGCGACAACTTCCGCTTTCAGCTCACAACAGCGACGGATACAGTACGCCATTGCGGTTTCATCCAGCGCCATCAATGCATCAATGTTATTTTCCAGCCAGTCGAAGAATTCGCCGTCAAGAATAACGCCGTACTTGATCACTTCAGCCAGGCCGGAAGAGAGCTCACGCTTCGGCAGCGTTTTGAGACAGTTGAGATCGACAACAACAGAAACCGGCTGCCAGAAGGCGCCAATCATGTTTTTGCCGAGAGGATGGTTGACGGCCGTTTTGCCGCCGACCGAAGAATCCACCTGCGACAGCAGAGTGGTCGGAACCTGAATAAAGCGTACGCCACGCTGGTAGCTGGCCGCTGCAAATCCCGTTAAATCACCAATTACCCCACCGCCGAGCGCCACTAATGTGGTGTCGCGGCCGTGTGGTTTTTGCAATAGCGCGGTAAAAACGGTATCCATCACCGCCAGGCTTTTAAACTGCTCGCCGTCGGGAAGGATCACGCTATCGACTTTTACTCCCGCTTGCTCAAGTGCGGAGCGTACGGTATCCAGATAAAGCGGCGCCAGCGTCTCATTGGTGACCAGCATAACCTGGTCGCCTGATTTCAGTGGCAGGAAGGAAGCTGGATCGTTAAACAAACCAGCCGCGATGGTAATCGGGTAACTACGTTCCCCGAGGGTTACAGTAAGCCTCTCCATAACGCGACGTCCACCTCAGTTGCTTTTACTCTGACGCACTTTATTAAGCCAGAATCAGTTGCTTTCCAGCATATGAATAATCTGGTTTGCTACCACTTTCGCGCTTTGATCGTCAGTACGGATAGTGACGTCAGCAATCTCTTCGTACAGCGGATTACGCTCATCCGCCAACGCTTCCAGTACTTCGCGAGGCGGCGCATCAACTTGTAGCAAAGGACGCTTTTTATCGCGCTGCGTACGGGCAAGCTGCTTTTCGATAGTTGTTTCCAGGTAGACCACCACGCCGCGGGCGGAGAGACGGTTACGCGTTTCACGGGATTTTACAGAGCCACCGCCGGTTGCCAGCACGATTCCCTGTTTTTCCGTCAACTCATTGATAATTTTTTCTTCACGGTCGCGGAAGCCGTCTTCGCCTTCTACATCAAAGACCCAACCCACATCTGCGCCAGTGCGTTTCTCAATTTCTTGATCGGAATCGTAAAATTCCATGTTGAGCTGTTGGGCTAACTGGCGCCCAATAGTGCTTTTGCCGGCACCCATAGGCCCAACCAGAAAGATATTGCGTTTCTCTGCCATTTTTTCGGTACTACTAAGACTATTCGTTAATGGTAAACCCGCTTCGCAGACACCCAGCGCAGCAGGACATGAACTGAAACCTCATATGCAATAGAGCGAGAGTCAGACTAAAAATTATCTCAATACTCCGGCTGGTTTGGCAACAGAATAAATCACCGGACAAGAAAGGGAGGATTGATGTCGTACCCGACTCTCAAATCGGTACCCCTTGTATGCTAAATCCGTCCTCACGTCAAACACCTGAAACGTGTTTAGCAAGAAAAACCGCTTAATGCACTGCCAGAATACGTGGAGTAATGAAGACAACCAGTTCACGTCGTTCGTTATCCTTACCGTCACGGCGAAACAGCTGGCCAAGCCAGGGGATATCGCCAAGTAGAGGAATACCATCGCGAGACGTTTTATTTTTTTGCGCAAAGATACCGCCTAACGCCAGGGTCTCTCCGCTTTTCACCTCCACCTGCGTTTCTATTTCTTGTTTATCGATAGCCAGCACTTCGCCATTTTCCTGTTTGAGCACCTGGCCCGGCGTATTTTCACTGATCCTCAGTTTTAACCGCACGCGATCGTGATGTAGCACCGTCGGCGTCACCTCCATCCCCAGCACCGCCTCTTTAAACTCAACGGAGGTCGCGCCGCTTTCGCCGCTGGAGACCTGATAGGGTATCTCGCTGCCCTGCTTAATGCTGGCGGGCTGCATATGTGAAGCCAGCAGACGGGGGCTGGCGATAATGTCCACCTTCTGTTTCTGCTCAAGTGCGGAAAGCTCCAGCTCCAGGAGCCGCCCACCGATGCGGCCGATGTTAAACCCGGCCCTCGTACTGGCATCCCCTACCGCCAGGTTGCTGCTCAGGGTCGTCAGTTTACCGGAGCCTGGTGGGCTGCTGGCGTCCGCCAGGCTCCACTTCACGCCCAGTTCACGCAGGCTGGTTTCGCTCATTGAGACAATATGCGCCGCCAGCTCAACCTGGCCGACAGGCACATCCATCTCCTGAACCCATGCTATTAACGCCGGGAGGTGTTGGGCGTCATCGCGAATCAACAGGCGGTTGGTTCGTTTATCGACCGTCAGATGCCCGCGAGCGCTCAGCAGTTTTTCGCCCGCTTTGGCCAGATCCTCTACATCAGCATAACGCAGGCTCATGCTATGCCCCTGTAGAGGGAGATTCTGTAGACGCTTTGCTCTCTCCGCCTCAAGCTGTGCCTGCTGCGCCTTTTGCCAGACCAGAGTATGCACGTACAGTACCGAGCCTTGTTGGGTCAGGGTCAGACCGGCGCTATCGATAACCGATCGCAGCGCCTGCTGCCACGGCACTTCCTTCAGTTGGAGAGATACCGTTCCGCTAACGTCCGGCGCCACCACGAGATTTTTTTGCTTTAGCTCCGCCAACGACTGGAGTACCTGGGCCACCGGCGCATCATCGACGACCAGCGACACGGGAAGATCCTTTTTTACCGCGTCGACCATCATCGGCAGGAGTAGAAACAGCAGGCTTATCCATCGCATCATTCTTTATTCCCTTTCGCAGCCAGACCCACTGCGCGGGTTCACACCCGGCGCTGGTTGATATAGCCATTTTTTCAGATGTCAGAAGCGTCACCCGCCAGCCTGTAGGCAGCGTCTCCGCATCCCTCACGCGGCGCCATTTCCCGGCGCTATCCTGCAGGATGCCAATCAACTCTCGCGGATCGCCTATCGCCCCACCGTAGCGCCATTGATTAAGCTGCGCAGTCCGGCAACTATCGACCGGAGGCTGAAAGGGATCGCGTTCCGCAGCCAGCAGCGGCAGAGGAAACAGCAGTAAACACCAGCCTTTACGGCGCATCTTCCGCCTCCAGTTGCAGGATCAGCCGTAGAGCCTGATTTTCCGGCTGCATTGAGAAAGCCGTGGCTCGCATCCCGCAGCGGGCCAGCCAGGAAAAAAGCGCCGGTACCGCTTGCCAGTCAACCGCCAGCTGCATCTCGCCACCGCGCCCTATTGGCCGCCAGTCCATAAGCGCAGCGCCCGTCACCGGGAGGTCAATGGGAGAGAAAGCCTGGGTTTGTTGCTCATCAATACCAACGTTTTGTAGCGCAGCCCGCAGCGGCAACAATTTGCGCCACTGCGCTTGTATGCGCGGCGTGCCGCCCGCGTTAATGTCTGGTTGGGGGGGCTGCAGTAGCCATCCCCAGACTCCGGCAATGAAAACCAGGACGACAGGTATTGTTAACAGGCTTTTGCGCCCCGTCAGCCAGCGTTCAATCTCAACCCGCATTGTCGTCCTCTCCGGCCATGGAAAAGTGAAATAACCAGCGCCCTTCACCGTCGCGGTGCGTTTCTCCCGCCTTTGGCGGACGCAAGCCGGCAACACTCCCCAGCGCTTTTTCAAGCTCAGCCAGCCCCTTTAGATGCAACGTGAGTCCGCTCAGTACCAGGGTATTCTGGCGGTATTCCAGTTGGGTTAACCAGGCGTGTTCCGGCATAAGCGCCGCTATCGCCTGCAACCTCGACTGCCACGCGGCGGTTTTCTCCCGCCGCAGAGCGCGCAGGCGTCGTTGTTCCTGCTGCTGTAACCGTTGGCGCATGGCGCGCTCACGCTGCTGAAAGGCGGTATACAGCTGGTCTTCAGCGCTAGTCTTCGCGGTTTCAAGCGAGTGGCTGACCCGCTGGTTGAGCCGTGAAGTGAGGAGCGCCGCCAGCAGAATAAGCAGCAAACCAAGAATCAGCAGACCCGCCATCTGCAGACGTTGCCGTCGACGCGTTTCGCGCCAGGGAAGGAAGTTGACTATATGGCTCATGACTGACGCGCTCCCAGCGCCAGGCCGAGGGCAACGGTAAAGCTATCGCCACGTGCCGGGAGCGGGGGCTGCAGGCGATGGATAGCGCTCCAGGCGTCAAAATTCCGCCCGTCGGGCGATGCGGAGGCGCAGAGGCGAAACGTACCGCCATTCACCCGGGATACCAGGTCTGGAAAAGAGGGAGCGTCGCTGCACGGACAGCATCCCCAGCTATCGGCGGTGGCCCAAAGCCAGCTCGCTTCGTCACGCCAGGCCAGCCCCTGAACGTCATCAGGTTGCCAGGGGAGAAAGGCGCTAAGCGTGCTGGCATCCGGAACAATCCCCACCACCCTCAGCTTGAGTCGACTTGCCAGGCGGCACAGAAGGTTAACGTCCAACCGCTGCGCGGCGGTAACCCGCCAGCCATCAACCGCTCCGGTTTGCGCATAATCGACGCATAGCGAAGATGCGGGCATTTCCAGCTGCTGCGCCATCGCGCTGGCAATCCAGGTCGCCTGTTCGCTTTCTCTTAATGAAATCTGCGGGCGCGGGAGCTGCTTTTGCAGGGTTCGCGCCGCCGGGAAGGCGATACAGATCTGATGCTGCAAAGGCAGCTCCCGCCGCCAGCTTTGCAGCTGGCGGGCCAGCGATTCAACGTCCACCACCATTCCCTGCCGCACGCTACCGGGCATGAGCGGGATACTCCACCAGCGGCGTAGCGCCCAGCGTGAGCGCTCATGTAATAACGCGACAATAGCAATATGGTCCTGCTGGATATGCATTCCTATGCGCCAGTTTCTAAACGCCATGCTTACGATCTCCTTATCCGCCGATATGCTTCGCTATATCAATGCTCCAGGCTTGCCTTTATACTACTGCGCGTTTGTTTATAAACTGCCCAATGAAAACTAAATGAGAAATCTCCGGTGAAGTTCGTAAAGTATCTTTTTATCCTTGCAGTATGTTGCGTACTGCTGGGAGCAGGCTCGATTTTTGGTCTCTATAAATATATAGAGCCCCAGCTCCCCGACGTAGCAACCCTGAAGGATGTGCGCCTGCAGATCCCGATGCAGGTCTATAGCGCGGATGGTGAGCTGATTGCGCAATATGGCGAGAAACGCCGTATTCCCGTCACGCTACAGCAAATGCCGCCAGAGCTGATAAAAGCGTTTATCGCCACCGAAGACAGCCGTTTTTATGAGCATCATGGCGTTGACCCGGTCGGGATTTTCCGCGCCGCCAGCGTCGCGATGTTCTCCGGTCACGCCTCTCAGGGGGCCAGTACAATTACTCAACAGCTGGCGCGCAACTTCTTCCTGAGCCCTGAAAAGACGTTGATGCGTAAGGTAAAAGAAGCCTTCCTCGCGATCCGCATCGAGCAGTTGCTCAATAAAGATGAAATCCTTGAGCTGTACCTGAACAAAATCTATCTTGGCTACCGCGCCTACGGCGTCGGCGCGGCCGCGCAGGTCTATTTCGGTAAATCCGTCGACCAGTTGACGCTGAGCGAGATGGCGGTCATTGCGGGCCTGCCTAAAGCGCCTTCGACGTTTAACCCGCTCTACTCCATGGATCGTGCAACCACCCGCCGCAACGTTGTTCTCTCACGGATGCTGAGCGAAGGCTACATCACGCAGTCGCAGTACGATCAGGCGCGTAGCCAGATGATTGACGCCAGCTACCATACGCCGGAAATCGCCTTCTCCTCCCCGTATCTCAGCGAAATGGTGCGTCAGGAAATGGTCAGCCGCTACGGCGAGCAGGCTTATGAAGACGGTTATCGCGTCTACACCACCATTACCCGTAAAAATCAGCAGTCGGCCCAGGAGGCCGTGCGTAAAAACGTGCTGGATTACGACATGCGCCACGGCTATCGCGGCCCGGACAAGGTGCTGTGGAAGGTGGGTGAAACGCCGTGGGATAACCAGAAAATCCTCGATATGCTGAAAAAAACCCCGAATACCGGACCGCTCTCGCCGGCGGTCATCACGTCGGCAAATCCGCAGGAAGCCGTCGCGCTAATGAGTAACGGAACCTCGGTGTCGCTGAATATGGAAGGCGTCCGCTGGGCGCGTCGGTTTATTTCTGATACCCAGCAGGGCGCCACGCCGCGTAAAGTAAACGATGTGGTGCAGACCGGGCAACAGGTCTGGGTACGTCAGGTGGGTAGCAACTGGTGGTTGTCGCAGGTGCCGGATGTCAACTCAGCGCTGGTCTCGATCAACCCGCAAAACGGGGCGATCATTGCGCTAGTTGGCGGCTTCGATTTCAACCAGAGCAAGTTCAACCGTGCGACACAGGCGCTGCGCCAGGTCGGTTCTAACATTAAGCCGTTCCTCTACACTGCAGCAATGGATAAAGGCTTAACGCTGGCGAGCATGCTCAACGATGTGCCAATTTCCCGTTGGGATGCCGGCTCCGGCTCCGACTGGCGCCCCAAAAACTCACCGCCGCAGTATGCGGGCCCTATCCGCCTGCGTCAGGGGCTGGGTCAATCAAAGAACGTGGTGATGGTTCGCGCGATGCGGGCCATGGGCGTGGACTACGCGGCTGAGTATCTCCAGCGCTTTGGCTTCCCGGCACAGAACATCGTTCGGACCGAATCGCTGGCGCTGGGTTCAGCCTCTTTCACCCCGCTTCAGGTTGCTCGCGGTTATTCGGTGATGGCTAACGGCGGTTTCCTGGTGAGCCCTTATTTCATCAGCAAAATCGAGAACGATCAGGGCGGCGTCATTTTTGAAGAGCGGCCAAAAGTTGCCTGCCCACAGTGCGATATTCCGGTGATTTACGGCGATACGCCGAAGTCTGATGTACTGGATAATAAAGATGTTGAGGACGTCGCGACCTCACAGGACCCGCAAAACCCCGGCGTTCCTCCACAGCCGCAGCTTGCGCAGGCGAACCAGTCTCTGGTGGCGCAAAGTGGCGCTCCGGAGTACGCGCCGCACGTGATCAACACGCCGCTGGCGTTCCTGATTAAAAGCGCCCTGAACACCAACATCTTCGGCGAACCGGGCTGGATGGGTACCGGCTGGCGGGCGGGCCGCGACCTGCAGCGTCACGATATCGGCGGCAAAACCGGGACCACCAACAGTTCAAAAGATGCGTGGTTCTCAGGCTATGGTCCTGGCGTCGTAACGTCGGTATGGATTGGCTTTGATGACCACCGCCGCGATCTGGGCCGCACCACCGCCTCCGGAGCAATCAAAGATCAGATATCCGGCTATGAAGGCGGCGCTAAAAGCGCCCAGCCGGCCTGGGATGACTTTATGAAAAGGGTGCTGGAAGGCGTACCGGAAGAGCCGCTAACGCCGCCGCCGGGTATTATTACGGTGAACATCGATCGCAGCACCGGCCAGTTGGCCAGCGGCGGTAACAGCCGCGCCGAGTACTTTATTGACGGCACCCAGCCGACCCAACAGGCGGTTCATGAAGTCGGCACCACCATTACCGATGGCGGGGGCGAGACCCACGAACTGTTCTGACAAAAAAAAGCGCCTGCGGGCGCTTTTTTTATCTGAGAGAGGCGCTACAGCCGCCCCTGCGCCTGCAGCCATTCGCGCAGCAGGAAAAGCGCGCTAACGTTACGCGCTTCGTTGAAATCTTCTTCATCAAGCAGCGTCATCAGCTGCGACAGCGGCCAGCGCACCTGCGGCAGCGGCTCGGGCTCATCGCCGGGCAACGACTCCGGATAAAGGTCTTCCGCCACCAGGATATTCATCTTGCTGGAGAAGTAGGACGGGGCCATGCTCAGCTTTTTCAAAAACGTCAGCTTTTGCGCGCCAAACCCAACCTCTTCTTTCAGCTCACGGTTGGCGGCTTCCAGTACGCTTTCGCCCGGATCGATCAGGCCTTTTGAAAAGCCCAGCTCATAGGACTCCGTACCAACTGCATATTCGCGAATCAGGATTATATGGTCATCGACAATCGGCACAATCATCACGGCTTCACGGGTAGAAGGCCGCATCCGTTCATACACCCGGCGCACGCCGTTGCTGAACTCAAGGTCCACGCTTTCAACATTAAAAAGGCGCGAGCGCGCGACTGTTTCAACATTGAGAATGGTGGGTTTTTGTAATGATTTGCTCATTGTCATCGGTCTATGCTGTGATTACAGCGGTCATTGTGCGATACGCAGCACGGTTTCGGCAATCCTAATCGCCACTAATTTACATAGTTGCAACTTTTTCGTCTTGACCACAGGTATCACAAAGACTAAAAAGTCAATAGGTTGAACGGTATTTGAGAATATACTGATTCCTGGATTTTAACGCTTTTGATAAGGTTGTATGCTGCTGCATTGCATAATAGATTTTCTCCCGTTGACGTAATAAGTGCCGATTTCGACGGCTGTTTTACCTCCATTGATGCATGGCAACCGACGATACCAGTAAGAAAAGAATAACTATGATGGGATGGGCATGGGCACCTTTCTGATATTTTTGTTAGCTCTGCTAATCTGCGCATTGCTTATCGGCTGGTGGTATCGCACGCATACAAGACGTCGTCGCCTGCCGCTGCTGCACGCCTTTAGCGATGCCGCGACGCGCAAGCTTTCCGATGAAGAGCGCAGCGCCGTTGAAAAATACCTCGAAAGCCTCAGCCGCAACCAGCAGTTGCCGGCGTCTGGCGCCAGCACCGCGCCGGTCAACCTGACGCTGAACGAACAGAGCGGCACCGTTTATAGCGTCACCCGCGCCATTACGCGCTATGGCATCACCACCGATGACCTCAATAAATGGCGCTACTTCCTTGATTCAGTTGAAATTCATCTACCTCCCTTCTGGGAGCAACATATCAATGATGAAAACAGCGTCGAGTTAATCTCCACCGATAGCCTTCCGCTGGTGATTGCTCTCAATGGGCAAACGCTCAGCGACTATCCACAGGAATCTCGGGGGTTCGCGCTTGAAAAAGCCGCGGTGCCTCAGGCATCCATCCGCGGGGAAGAGAGCGAGCAAATTGAGCTGCTGAACATCCGCCAGGAAACACCGGAAGAGCATGCGCTCAGCCGCCCTGAGAGTCTGCGCGAAGCCATTCTGGTGGTTGCCGCTTTCCTGCTGTTTTATTGCAGCCTGATAACCCCGAACGTTTTTTCGCCCTGGCTGCTGGGCGGCGGGTTACTCCTGCTGCTGGCAGGCGTATGGGGGATCTACGCTCCCCCGCGCAAAACATCGCTGCGGGAAATTCACTGCCTGCGCGGCATGCCGAAACGCTGGGGATTGTTTGGCGAAAATAACCAGGAACATATCAATAATATTTCCCTCGGCATTATCGACCTTATCTACCCGCGCCACTGGCAACCATGGATTGCGCAGGACCTCGGCCAGCAAACGGATATCGATATCTACCTCAGCCGCCACGTTGTCCGCCAGGGGCGCTTCCTGTCGCTGCATGATGAGGTCAAAGACTTCCCGCTTCAGTACTGGCTCCGCAGCGCGATTATCGCCCTCGGCGCGCTGCTGATCGTCGTGATGCTGTGGGCCAGCGTACCGCTGAATATGCCTTTTAAATTCACCCTTTCATGGCTCAAGGGCGCGCAAACTATCGAAGCCACGACGGTTGCCCAGTTGGAGAAGTCAAAGATTCGCATCGGCGACACGCTGCGCCTGAAAGGCACAGGAATGTGCAACATCCATTCGCCGGGCGCCTGGACGGCAAAAGAAAACTCGCCGTTTATGCCGTTCGATTGTTCGCAAATCGTCTGGAATGATGCCCCTCCCCTGCCGCTGCCGGAATCAGATATCGTCAGTAAGGCCACCGCCCTGATGCAGACCGTCCAGCGCCAGCTCCATCCCGAATCCGATGAAGATTCGCGCGTCAGCCCGGCGCTGCGTTCCGCCATTCAGAAGTCAGGCATGGTGCTGCTGGATGACTTTGGCGATCTCGTCACAAAAACCAACGACCTGTGCTCAGCGAAAGACGATTGCGTTCGTTTGAAGAATGCGCTGGTTAACCTCGGCAACACCCGCAACTGGGAAGCCCTGACCAAACGCGCCAGCGCGGGCAAACTGGACGGCGTCAACGTCCTGTTACGCCCGGTAAGCGCGGAGTCGCTGGAGAACCTGGTCACCACCTCCACCGCGCCGTTCATCAGCCGTGAAACCTCGCGCGCGGCGCAGGCGCTGAATAGCCCGGCGCCCGGCGGTTTCCTGATTGCCAGCGATGAAGGCAGCGACCTGGTGAACCAGCCGTGGCCAGGCACCGGCTTATACGACTTCCCTGCCCACCAGCAATGGAGCGAACTGCAGCGTCTGGCGGGTATGCTAATGCACACGCCGTTCCAGGCAGAAGGCATCGTCACCAATCTTTACACCGATGCCAACGGCACGCAGCATATCAACCTGCATCGTATTCCTGACCGCTCCGGTCTGTGGCGTTACCTCGGCACAACGCTGCTACTGCTGGCCATGCTGGGCTGTTCGGCGTATCACGGTATCCAGGCTTTTCGTCGCTATCAGCGCCATCGCCAGCGACAGGAAGAGATCCAGAAATACTATGAAAGCTGCCTGAATCCGGTTCTGCTTTCCTCACCCGACCCGCAAGAATAATTCTCTGCGCGACGGGGTGTGATAACCTGTCGCGCAATTTTCCCCCTCGCTGGAGACTGACCATGCATTTTGATATCGCCTGGCAAGAGGTTGATACCGTTCTGCTGGATATGGACGGCACGCTACTCGACCTCGCCTTCGACAACTACTTCTGGCAAAAACTGGTTCCGGAAACCTGGGGCGCCGCGCGGGGGCTCAACCTGCAGGAAGCCAGAGACGCGATGCGCCAGGAGTATCATGCGGTACAACATACGCTAAACTGGTACTGCCTGGACTACTGGAGCGAGCGACTGGGTTTGGATATTTGTGCGATGACCAGCGAGCAGGGGCCAAGGGCCGCGCTGCGTGAAGATACCGTGCCGTTCCTTGAGGCGCTTAAAACCAGCGGTAAACGGCGGATTTTGCTGACCAACGCCCATCCGCATAATCTGGCGGTGAAGCTAAAGCATACCGGGTTGGACGCGCACCTTGATTTATTGCTTTCCACCCACACATTTGGTTATCCGAAAGAGGATCAGCGGCTGTGGCACGCGGTAGCTGAAGAAACCGGCTTCGACGCGCGCAATACGCTGTTCGTCGATGATAACGAGGCAATTCTGGACGCGGCGGCGGAGTACGGCATCCGCTATTGCCTCGGTATCACCAATCCCGACTCCGGGCTGGCGGAAAAAAGCTACGCTCGCCATCCAGGGTTGAACGATTACCGGCACCTGATCCCCTCGCTGACCCTACAGGAGAGGCCATGAAAGAAAAACCCGTCGAAGCCGTCAGGCTGGACAAATGGTTGTGGGCAGCCCGCATTTATAAAACCCGTGCGCTGGCGCGCGAGATGATTGAAGGCGGCAAGGTGCACTATAACGGACAGCGCAGTAAGCCGGGAAAGGTAGTCGAGCTGAATGCGACCCTGATGCTCCGCCAGGGCAATGACGAACGCACCATCGTGGTAAAAGGCATTACCGAACAGCGCAGACCCGCCAGTGAAGCCGTCGCGCTTTATGAAGAGACGGCTGAGAGCATCGAGAAACGCGAGAAAGTGGCGCTGGCGCGCAAAATGAACGCCTTAACCATGCCGCATCCCGACAGGCGACCGGATAAGAAAGAGCGGCGCGACCTGATGAGATTTAAACACGGCGATAGTGAATAACTGTGGCCCGCAAGAGAGATGATTATGACTCAACACGATCAATTACACCGCTATCTGTTTGAAAACTATGCCGTACGCGGTGAGCTGGTAACAGTTTCAGAAACTTTAGAACAGATTCTGACCAACCATAGCTACCCGCAGCCGGTGAAAACCGTGCTGGCGGAACTGCTGGTCGCCACCAGCCTGCTGACCGCCACGCTGAAGTTCGCGGGCGATATTACCGTTCAGCTGCAGGGCGATGGCCCGCTGTCGCTGGCGGTGATCAACGGCAACAACCAGCAGCAGATGCGCGGTGTCGCCCGCACCCAGGGTGAGATCCCGGAAGGGGCGGACCTGAAAACCATGGTCGGCAACGGATATCTGGTCATTACCATCTCTCCGGAAGAGGGCGAGCGCTATCAGGGGGTGGTCGGTCTTGAAGGCGATACGCTGGCGGCCTGCCTCGAAGATTACTTCCAGCGCTCCGAACAGCTGCCAACCCGACTGATTATCCGTAGCGGTGAACACGAAGGTAAACCGATGGCCGGCGGCATGCTGCTGCAGGTTCTGCCGGCGCAGGACGCGCAGGCGGCTGATTTCGAACATCTGAGCACGCTGACCGAAACCATCAAAGCTGAAGAGCTGTTTACCCTGCCCGCAAACGATGTGCTCTGGCGCCTGTATCACGAAGAAGAAGTTACCGTATACGAGCCGCAGGGCGTTGAGTTTAAATGCACCTGCTCCCGCGAGCGCTGCGCCGGCGCGCTGAAAACGCTGCCGGATGAGGAGATCGATAGCATCCTGGCCGACGAAGGAGAAATCGATATGCACTGCGACTATTGCGGTAATCATTACATCTTTAATGCGATGGATATTGCCGAAATTCGTAACAACGCCTCCCCGGCCGACCCGCAAATCCACTAATCCTCACTTTGTCAGGCGCGGTTTTCCTCCTCGCGCCTGGCGTCAACAATTTTTCTTCGCGTGGTGAATCGATTCCCCATGAAAGAGTTACGTAATTTTCTTTCAGGTAAGCGATTACATTCACATTTCAACAGTTTTTTTAATTACTTTTTAACAATTAAGAAACATCTACCCCCACTGTAGCCCTAATTCCTGAGATAATCCCCTGCGCCTCGTGACAGGAGTCACAACGTTTTTCGTAAGTCCGCCGTTTGTCGAGATACGTAAATCTATGAGCCTGGTCGCGGTCTATACCCCGTAATAAACCCTACAATTTAAAGCAGTACATATTGGCTAAGGAGCAGTGACATGCGCGTTAATAATGGTTTAACCCCGCAGGATCTCAAGGCTTATGGTATCAATGACGTCCAGGATATCGTCCATAACCCCAGCTACGATACTTTGTATCAGGAAGAGCTCGCCCCCAATCTTCAAGGTTATGAACGTGGCGTATTAACAAATCTTGGTGCAATCGCCGTAGATACCGGTATTTTTACCGGCCGTTCTCCAAAAGATAAGTATATCGTTCGTGACGACACCACCCGCGATACCGTGTGGTGGGCCGATAAAGGCAAAGGTAAGAACGACAACAAGCCGCTTTCTGAGGAAACGTGGCAGCACCTGAAGGGGCTGGTGACCCGCCAGCTCTCCGGCAAGCGCCTGTTTATCGTTGACGCCTTCTGCGGCGCCAACGCCGACACCCGCCTGAGCGTCCGCTTTATTACCGAAGTCGCCTGGCAGGCGCATTTCGTGAAGAACATGTTTATTCGCCCAAGCGATGAAGAGCTGGCGAACTTCAAGCCGGATTTCATCGTGATGAACGGCGCTAAGTGCACCAACCCGCAGTGGAAAGAACAGGGTCTGAACTCCGAAAACTTCGTCGCGTTCAATCTGACCGAGCGCATCCAGCTTATCGGCGGAACCTGGTACGGCGGCGAAATGAAAAAAGGGATGTTCTCGATTATGAACTACCTGCTGCCGCTGAAGGGCATCGCTTCCATGCACTGCTCCGCCAACGTCGGGGAAAAAGAGGATGTCGCTATCTTCTTCGGCCTTTCCGGTACCGGCAAGACCACCCTCTCTACCGATCCGAAACGCCGCCTGATTGGCGATGATGAACACGGCTGGGATGACGACGGGGTATTCAACTTCGAAGGCGGCTGCTACGCTAAGACCATTAAGCTTTCCGAAGCCGCGGAGCCGGATATTTATCATGCGATTCGCCGCGATGCGCTGCTGGAGAACGTGGTCGTGCTGGCCGATGGCACCATCGATTTTAACGACGGTTCAAAGACCGAAAACACCCGCGTCTCTTATCCGATCAATCATATCGAGAACATCGTTAAGCCCATCTCCAAAGCCGGTCATGCCACCAAGGTTATCTTCCTGACCGCCGACGCGTTTGGCGTTCTGCCGCCGGTTTCTCGTCTGACCGCCGACCAGACCCAGTACCACTTCCTGTCTGGCTTCACCGCCAAGCTGGCCGGTACCGAGCGCGGCGTCACGGAGCCGACGCCAACCTTCTCCGCCTGCTTTGGCGCCGCCTTCCTGTCGCTGCACCCGACGCAGTACGCAGAAGTGCTGGTGAAACGTATGCAGGCTTCCGGCGCCCAGGCCTATCTGGTCAACACCGGCTGGAACGGCACCGGCAAACGTATCTCGATCAAAGATACCCGCGCCATAATCGATGCGATTCTTGATGGTTCGCTGGACAATGCCGAAACCTTCACTCTGCCGATGTTTGAGCTGCAGATCCCGACCGAGCTGCCGGGGGTGGATACCCATATCCTCGACCCGCGCAACACCTACGGCTCGCCAGAGCAGTGGCAGGAGAAAGCGGAGCAGCTGGCGAAGCTGTTTATTGAGAACTTCGAGAAGTACACCGATACGCCAGCGGGCGCTGCGCTGGTGGCCGCAGGGCCGAAACGCTAATCAGGTCCGCAGATATGAAAAAGCCGGGAATCGCTTCCCGGCTTTTTTTAGGCTTACATCAGGCAGGCTTCTTCTTACTTGCCGCCTTACGCCGCTTATTCAGATCCTTAATCAGCTTATTCACCTGCTCATCGGCAAACATCGCCTCAAGCGTGGTGGAAAGCTTACGACGCCAGTTTGGATACTCGGTGCTGGTCCCGGGAATATTGACCGGCTCGGCCATCACCAGCCAATCCTCCGGCTGCAGGCCCAGCAGCGCGCTGTTGCTGTCGGCGATATAGCGCTGCATCCCACGATTCAGGGTCGGCGTCATCGCCATCAGCGACGCTTTATGCCCGGTACGCTTCGGCAGACAGCCGTAGCGGTGCAGAGCATCCAGCAGCCCCTGCTTCGCCAGCTCGCGATCCTGATACAGTCCGCGCAGTACCACCTCATCCGGATACAGGCCGAGCGATTTACCCAGCGTCAGGTCGCCGCTTTCCCAGTAGCCGCGCAGCGTTGGCAGGTCATGCGTCGTAGCCACAGCCATTGATTGCTCCGGATACGCCTTCGGCGCACGGAAAGTCTTTTCGTGGTCATTTTCGAAATAGAGCACTTTGTAGGAGTAAACGCCGCTTTTACGCAGCTTGCCGACGATTTCAACCGGTACGGTTCCCAGATCCTCGCCGATCACCATACAGCGATGACGCTTACTCTCCAGCGCCAGAATCGACAACAGATCGTCTACCGGATACTGCACATAGGCGCCATGATCGGCCGTCTCGCCGTAAGGGATCCACCACAGACGCAGTACCGACATCACGTGATCGATGCGGAGCGCCCCGCAGTTTTGCATATTCGCGCGCAGCAGCTCGACGAAGGGCTCATAGGCGCGCGCCACCATGATATGCGGATCCATCGGCGGCAGGCCCCAGTTTTGCCCCAGCGGGCCGAGGATATCCGGCGGCGCGCCGACGGAAGCCTTCAGGCAGTACAGTTCGCGATCGCACCAGGTCTCAGCCCCGCCTTCCGCAACGCCCACCGCCAGGTCACGATACAGGCCGATCGGCATGGAATCGTTCTGGCTGGTATGCCAGCACTCGGCGAACTGGGTGTAAGCGAGCCATTGCAGCCACAGGTAAAAATTCACCTCGTCGGCATGTTCGGCGCAGAACGCTTTAACCTCCGGGCTATCGGTATCCTGATAAGCCTTCGGCCACGCGGGCCAGCCCCAGCGCATCGGATCCTGCTTAACCTGCCAGGCGTGCAGCGCGTCAAACGCCGCCTGCCAGTACAGGCTGTCGCCCTCGCGCGTGACAAACTGGCGGAACTCCGCCATCGCCTCATCGTTGCGCGCGGAAAAACCTTTCCAGGCCATGCGCAGCGCGGTGAGCTTGAGGGTGGTCACGGCGGTATAGTCAACATCATCGGTCTGACGCGCCGCCTGTAAAGTCTGCTGCGTAGCCGGTGAATGCCACCATTTCTGCGCCTCTTTGCTGTGACGGAAATCCTCTACCGCATTGACGTCAATATAGATAACGTTGAGCCAGCGGCGCGAAGAGGGGCTGTACGGACTGGCGCTCTCCGGGTTAGCCGGATAGAGGGCGTGAATCGGGTTAAGTCCGATAAACGAGCCGCCCCGGCGGGCGATTTCCGGTAGCATCGCGCGTAAATCGCCGAAGTCACCAATCCCCCAGTTCTTCTCCGAGCGCAGCGTATACAGCTGCACGCAGGTTCCCCACAGCTTCTGGCCATCCTTCAGCGCCTGCGGTTCGTAGCAGCGCGCGGGCGCGACGATCGCCCGGCAGTGCCAGCGATCGCCGTCCTGAGTCAGCGTCAGCGTATGGTACCCTTCCGGTAATCTTGCCGGCAGCGGCAGCGTTTCACCGCCGCGCGCCTGGCCCTGATACTGTTTCCCTTCTTCGGTGGTGAGGATCCAGTGGAACTCCCCCTGGCCCGCTACCGGCAGAGACATCTTTTTGCCGTGGGTGAATACCTGCACCGCTGGCAGCGGGTTAACCGCCACCTTCGGGGTGACAGTGGTACGATGCATCGCATCAAGCAGCCGCTGCTTAGTGGCCGCAGCAATGGACTGCGGCTTACCGTGCGCGTTGATATAGCTTGGGCTTATTCCCGCCGCCAGGGCTGCGTTATCAAGGCGTTTAGTCTCCATAGGCCTGTCCTTAGCGTTTTGCCTGCCAGATACGTTGCTGATAATCGCGAATCGAGCGGTCGGAGCTGAACATGCCGCAGCGCGCGGTGTTCAGAATCGTCGCGCGCGTCCAGGCTTCCTGGTCGCGATACAGCTCATCAACCTGCTTCTGCGCCGCCACGTAGGCTTCAAAATCCGCCAGCACCAGGTACGGGTCGCCGCCTTTCAGCAGACTGTGCAGCATCTGGTCGAAAGCATGCTTATCGCCATCGCTGTATTTACCGCTCTCCAGCTCTTTCAGCACAGCGTCCAGCAGCTTGTCTTTCTTACGCCATTTCAGCGGATCGTAGCCTTTGGCCTTCAGCGCTTTCACTTCTTCCACGGTATGACCGAAGATAAAGATGTTTTCTTCGCCTACCTGCTCAGCGATTTCCACGTTCGCCCCGTCAAGGGTTCCCACGGTCAGCGCGCCGTTCAGCGCCAGCTTCATGTTGCCGGTACCGGAGGCCTCTTTACCCGCCGTTGAGATCTGCTCTGAGACATCCGCCGCCGGGATCAGCATTTCCGCCGCCGAGACGCAGTAGTCCGGCAGGAACACCACTTTCAGCTTATCGCCGACCAGCGGATCGTTGTTGATCGCGGCGGCAACCTTGTTGATCGCCCAGATAATATTCTTCGCCAGGTAGTAGCCCGGCGCCGCTTTCGCACCGAACAGGAACACGCGCGGTACGCGGTCCGCCTGCGGGTTCTCACGAATTTCTTTGTACTGCGCAAGAATGTTCAGCAGGTTCAGGTGCTGACGTTTGTACTCGTGCAGACGCTTGATCTGGATATCGAAAATCGCCTGCGGGTTGATCTCGATACCGGTACGCCGCTTCACAAACTCCGCCAGACGAACCTTGTTGGCCAGCTTAATGTCGCGATACGTCTGACGGAACTTCGCGTCATCGGCATATTTTTCGAGGTTGATCAGTTGGTCGAGATCGTTGGCCCACTCTTTCTTCAGCGTTTTATCCAGCAGCGCGGCCAGAGCCGGGTTGCACTGTTTGATCCAGCGGCGCGGGGTAATGCCGTTGGTGACGTTATGGAATTTATTCGGCCACAGCTGGTGATATTCCGGGAACAGATCTTTCACCACCAGGTCGGAGTGCAGCGCGGCCACGCCGTTAACCGCAAAGCCGCTGACCACGCACATGTTCGCCATGCGAACCTGTTTATCGTGCACCACCGCCAGTTTCGCCCATACCTGCTTATCGCCGGGCCAGGTTTTATCGACCAGCGTTTTAAAGCGATCGTTAATCTCTTTGATGATCTGCATGTGGCGCGGCAGCAGCGCTTTTACCAGCTTCTCATCCCAGCACTCGAGCGCTTCCGGCATCAGGGTGTGGTTGGTATACGCGAAGGTTTTGCTGGTAATCGCCCAGGCCTCGTCCCAGCTCAGCTGATGCTCATCAATCAGTACGCGCAGCAGTTCCGGAATCGCAATCGTCGGGTGAGTATCGTTAAGCTGGATAACTTCATAATCCGCCAGCTCCGCCAGCTTACGGCCCGCCAGGTGATGGCGACGCAGAATATCGGCGACCGAACAGGCGCACTGGAAGTACTGCTGCATCAGACGCAGTTTTTTACCCGCCTGATGGTTATCGTTCGGATAGAGAACTTTCGTCAGTTTTTCGGCGTCAATGCCCTGCTGTTCAGCACGCAGGAAATCACCGTCGTTGAATTTGGTCAGGTTAAACGGATGCGCGTGTTTAGCCTGCCACAGGCGCAGCGGCTGAGCCACGTTGTTGCGGTAGCCCAGCACCGGCAGATCCCAGGCTTCCCCGGTAATGACGAATGCCGGAACCCACTCACCGCCTTTGGTCACTTTACCGCCGAGGCCAACCTGCACGTCCAGCGCTTCGTTGTGGCGGAACCACGGGTAGCTATTACGCCCCCAGTCATCCGGCACTTCCATCTGCTGACCGTCAGCGAAAGACTGGCGGAACAGGCCGTACTGGTAGTTCAGGCCGTAGCCGGTCGCCGATTGTCCCACGGTGGCCATTGAATCAAGGAAACATGCCGCCAGACGACCGAGGCCGCCGTTGCCCAGGCCCGGGTCGATTTCCTCTTCCAGCAGGTCGGTCAGGTTAACGTCATGCGCCTGAAGCTCATCGCTGACCTGCTGATACCAGCCGAGGTTGAGCAGGTTGTTGCCGGTCAGGCGACCAATCAAAAACTCCATTGAGATATAGTTTACGTGGCGCTGTCCTTCGGTCGCTTTTGCTACCGGCTGAGCCGACAACAGCTCGGACAGCGCGCCGCTTACGGCGCGCCACCATTGACGCTGGGTCATCTCGGAAGCGGACTGTAAACCAAAATGCTGCCACTGACGCGTCAGTGCAGCCTGAAACTGAGCTTTGTTAAAAGAAGTCTGTGACATAAGTAATCCGGGTCCTTTACTAAAACGTTAGCGTTAGTGTGCCGACCTCCCGGAGTCACGTCCTCATCCCGCCAGGGATTAGCCGGGGAGGAGTAGCAGGGATGAGCGAAAAGTGTGATCGTGGCCACTATTACGTTAGCTTACCGGCAAAAATTATGCTGCAAAATTCGCCACGCTGGAACCACAAATCAGCCTGTCTGGCGCGCACAATTTTGTTACAAGCCAGGACGATAAAAGCGGGAAAAACGCCGTTTTGTAAATATTGCCAAATAAAAGTAAATATCCGCAGAATAAACGGACTGTAATGCAGAAATAGCTCAAAAAGATGACTTATAAGATTTCACTGATAATATTTTATTAAAAACAAACAGCTACTAATTTTGTAATAAAAGATTAGCTTATCGTGCCTAAAACTTCCGCAATCCCAATAACCGCGCCCGCTGACGCGCATTTATATGAATTTCTCTCACTATGCAAATTTGTGACATAGAGCAAATTCAAGAGCATAAAACTCGGACATAACTTGCAATAAAATTCATTATGGCCGACCTTATTGGATATTAATTACGAAGCGCAAAAAAATTCGCAATTCCTCCCTTGCACAGCGAAATGAAGAACTATGTTGATTCCGTCTAAATTAAGTCGCCCGGTCCGCCTTGAACACACTGTGGTTCGTGAGCGATTGCTGGCGAAACTTTCCGGCGCGAACAATTATCGTCTCGCGTTGGTGACCAGTCCGGCTGGATACGGTAAAACCACGCTCGTTTCTCAATGGGCTGCGGGGAAAAACGATCTCGGCTGGTTCTCGCTGGATGAAGGCGATAACCAACAGGAGCGTTTTGCCAGCTATCTTATCGCCGCCGTTCAGCAGGCCACCGGCGGCCACTGTGCGGCCAGCGAAGCGATGGTGCAAAAGCGCCAGTACGCCAGCCTGCCCTCTCTCTTTGCGCAACTGTTTATTGAGCTGGCCGACTGGCAGCGCCCGTTATTCCTGGTGATTGATGATTATCATCTGATCACCAATCCGGTTATTCATGATGCGATGCGTTTCTTCCTCCGCCATCAGCCGGAAAATATGACGCTGGTGGTGCTGTCGCGTAATCTGCCGCAGCTGGGCATCGCCAACCTGCGCGTGCGCGATCAGCTGCTGGAAATCGGCAGCCAACAGCTGGCTTTTACCCATCAGGAAGCGAAACAGTTTTTCGACTGTCGTCTCAGTTCGCCTATTGAGGCCGACGATAGCAAAAGGCTGTGCGACGATGTTGCCGGCTGGGCCACCGCGCTGCAGTTGATTGCCCTCTCGGCGCGTCAGAACAATACTTCCGCCCATCACTCCGCCCGCCGTCTTGCCGGTATAAACGCCAGCCATCTTTCTGACTATCTGGTCGATGAGGTGTTGGATAACGTTGACCCGCGGACGCGTAACTTCCTGCTGAAAAGCTCGCTGCTGCGCTCGATGAACGATGCGCTCATCGTCCGCGTCACCGGCGAAGAGAATGGCCAGATGCAGCTGGAAGAAATTGAGCGTCAGGGATTATTCCTGCAACGGATGGACGACTCCGGCGAATGGTTCCGCTACCATCCGCTATTCGGCAACTTCCTGCGCCAGCGCTGCCAGTGGGAGCTGGCGGTCGAACTGCCGGAAATTCACCGTGCGGCCGCTGAGAGCTGGATGGCCCAAGGCTTCCCGAGCGAAGCGATTCATCACGCCCTGGCCGCGGGCGACGCCAAAATGCTGCGCGATATTCTGCTCAACCACGCGTGGGGCATGTTTAACCACAGCGAGCTGAGTTTGCTGGAACAGTCCCTCGCCGCGCTGCCGTGGTCAAACCTGCTGGAAAACCCGCGTTTGATTCTTTTGCAGGCCTGGCTGATGCAGAGCCAGCACCGCTATAGCGAAGTCAATACCCTGCTGGCGCGCGCCGAGCAGGAGATGGATACAGAAATGGACACCGCCATGCACGGTGATTTCAACGCCCTGCGTGCCCAGGTGGCGATCAACGCCGGCGATCAGGACGAAGCCGAGCGCCTGGCGATGGTGGCCCTTGATGAACTGCCGCTGGCCAGCTACTACAGCCGCATCGTTGCCACATCCGTACACGGCGAAGTTCTGCACTGCAAAGGCCAGCTGAGCAAATCGCTGGCGGTCATGCAGCAGACGGAACAGATGGCCCGCCGTCATGACGTCTGGCACTACGCGTTATGGAGCATGATCCAGCAAAGCGAAATTCTCTTCGCGCAGGGCTTCCTGCAGGCCGCCTGGGAAATTCAGGAAAAAGCGTTCCAGCTCATTCGCGAACAGCATCTGGAACAGCTGCCGATGCATGAGTTCCTGCTGCGTATTCGTTCCCAGCTGCTGTGGGCCTGGGCGCGGCTGGATGAAGCGGAAACCTCCGCGCGCAGCGGCATGAACGTACTCTCCTCCTATCAACCGCAGCAGCAGCTGCAGTGCCTGACGCTGATGGTGCAATGCTCGCTGGCGCGCGGCGATCTGGACAACGCCCGCAGCCATTTGAATCGCCTGGAAAACCTGTTGGGCAACGGTCATTACCATAGCGACTGGGTATCCAATGCCGATAAAGTGCGGGTGATCTACTGGCAGATGATCGGCGACAAGGCCGCCGCGGCAAACTGGCTGCGCCAGACGCCAAAACCAGAGTTCGCCAATAACCACTTCCTGCAGAGCCAGTGGCGCAATATCGCCCGCGCGCAAATTCTGCTCGGCGATTTTGATTCCGCCGAAATGGTGCTGGATGAGTTAAACGATAACGCCCGCTCGCTGCGTTTGATGAGCGATCTGAACCGCAACCTGCTGCTGCTCAACCAGCTCTACTGGCAGGCCGGGCGTAAGAGCGAAGCGCAGAAAGCGCTGCTGGAAGCGCTCACCCTCGCTAACCGCACCGGGTTTATCAATCATTTTGTCATTGAAGGCGAAGCGATGGCGCAGCAGCTGCGCCAGCTGATTCAGCTCAATACGCTGCCGGAGCTGGAGCAGCACCGCGCCCAGCGTATTCTGCGCGATATCAACCAGCATCATCGCCATAAGTTCGCCCACTTTGACGAGAGCTTCGTCGAGCGGCTGCTGAACCATCCGGAAGTGCCGGAACTTATCCGTACCAGCCCGCTGACCCAGCGCGAATGGCAGGTGCTGGGGCTCATCTATTCCGGCTACAGCAACGAGCAGATCGCCGGTGAGCTGGACGTGGCCGCCACCACCATCAAAACGCATATTCGCAATTTGTATCAGAAGCTGGGCGTGGCGCACCGCCAGGATGCCGTTCAGCATGCCCAGCAGCTGTTGAAAATGATGGGATACGGCGTATAAGCCGCAATCGGCTGGCCTTATGCATCGCCACCCTGATTCATCGCCGGCGGAAAATGTCCCTCCGCCTGGCGTTCTCCCTCTCCATCACCGGAGATAAGCGTGTGACGTATCACCCGCGGCATCACGCCGTGCAGCGCGCGTTGGTCTGCCGCGGGAAATGTTAATGAATCAGCACAGCTCCAGCTGAAGATTATTGTCGGTAATCACCTTCAGCACGCCAGCCGGCGGCATTACATCGGTGTAGACCGCATCAACCATACTGATGCTGCCCATATTGACCATCGCGTTACGGCCAAACTTAGAATGGTCAACGACCAGCATCACGTGACGGGAGTTTTCAATAATCGCCCGCTTGGTGCGCACTTCATGGTAGTCGAACTCCAGCAGTGAGCCATCGGTGTCGATACCGCTGATGCCGAGAATGCCGTAATCAAGACGAAACTGGGAGATAAAGTCCAGGGTGGCTTCACCGATGATACCGCCATCCCGGCTGCGCAGCTCGCCGCCGGCCAGGATAATGCGGAAGTCCTCTTTCACCATCAACGTATTGGCGACGTTGAGGTTATTGGTGACGATACGCAGATCGTTATGGTTAAGCAGCGCATGGGCTACCGCTTCCGGCGTGGTACCGATATCGATAAACAGCGTCGCGCCGTCGGGGATTTCACTCGCCACCTTGCGGGCGATGCGCTCTTTTTCCTGGGTCTGGGTCGATTTCCTGTCGTGCCAGGAAGTATTCACCGAGCTGGAAGGAAGCGCGGCGCCGCCGTGATGACGCAGGATCATTTTCTGATCGGCTAAATCATTCAGATCGCGGCGAATGGTCTGCGGGCTGACGGCAAACTGCTCGACAAGCTCTTCGGTACTGACGTATCCCTGTTTTTTTACCAGCTCGATAATCGCGTCATGACGTTGTGTTTGTTTCATGAAATATCCCTGGGAATCTCTACGTTCGTTTTCGCACATTCTGCGTATCAACAAACGCCATCGCCAGCCCGGTCACCAGACCGGCCACGTGCGCGCCGTTCGCAATCGACATGCCGAAAACATCAAACCAGCCAGCAATTAACCACACTAAAGAGAAGAGTATCAAGCCGCGCTGTAAATAAACGCCGCTCTGCGGATCGCGCTCACCTCGCAGCCAGACATAGCCCATTAGCGCATAGACCACGCCGGACAGTCCGCCAAACCACGGTCCGCTAAACTGATGCTGAACAAAGCCGCTCAGCAAGGCGCTGATTACGGTAATCACCACCAGCTTGCCGCTGCCAATGCGCTTTTCTACCGCTCCGCCGAGGTACCACCACCATAGCAGGTTGAACAGAATATGCATCAGCGAGAAGTGCATGAGCGCATGGCTAAAGTAGCGCCAGACTTCAAATTTCAGCGAAGGATCGTAGGGCCAGGCCAGCAGCAGCATGACCGGTTGATCGCCAATGACCGTTTGCAGGACAAAGACGGCGATGCAGGCGATAAGCACGCTCCAGGTAAACGGCCCGGCGTTTTGGCGAAGCGTCGCTAAAAAGGGGAAGCGCTGGTAGTGCAGCCCGCTGTTGGTGTGCCCCGACTGCCAGCTGGCGGCGAGGTAACGCGGATCGGCGGGATTTTCCAGAAAACGGGCCAGCTCGGCCTGCACGCGTCCGGCCTGGGACTCATCGGCCAGCCAGATATCGCTCTGCGTATGCTGCTGAATAGTCAGAATAATCCCCTGCGTCGCCATATAGTCGACAAACGCCTGGGCCACGCGCGGGTTGGCAAAAGAGGTAATCATTAACATGCAGCGGATCGCTTATTCCACACAAAGGGAGATATTATAGCCACAACCGACGCTAACGCCTAAAGTGCGCCATGCGCGACTTCCGCCGGGAAATGCCGATGCCAGGCATCAAACCCGCCATCCACGCTATAAACCTTGTCGTAACCCTGCTGCAGCAGGTACTGCGCGGCGCCTTTGCTGCTGTTGCCGTGATAGCACATCACCATGACCGCCGTATCAAAATCGTTGTCGCGCATAAACGCGCCCAGCGTATCGTTAGTCAGATGAAATGCGCCCGGCGTGTGGCCCATCGCATAGCTTTGCGGGTCGCGAATATCGACCAGCACCGCCGTCTGCTGGTGCATTTTCTGGTGGGCTTCTTCTACGTTAATACATTCAAAGCGATCCATAAGCTCTCTTCTTTATATACGGATATACAGGCAGGCGGCGAAACGCCCTGGATTTTAGCGTCTAGTGTACAGCCTGGCGCTAAATAAACGCCAATATGTTACACGCATCACTCTGAAATGTTTTTTTGATGTTACCAATAGCGCGATTGTTTGCTATATTGAGCGATATCGAACATTTATGAGCTTAAACGAAAGTGTAAGAGGTGGCGAGCGTGGAAACCAAAGATCTGATTGTGATAGGGGGAGGCATCAACGGTGCCGGTATCGCGGCAGACGCCGCAGGGCGTGGTTTATCCGTGCTGATGCTGGAGGCGAACGATCTGGCCTGCGCCACATCCAGCGCCAGCTCAAAGCTGATTCACGGCGGGCTGCGCTACCTTGAACACTATGAGTTCCGCCTGGTGAGCGAAGCGCTGGCCGAACGTGAAGTATTGTTAAAAATGGCCCCGCACATCGCCTTTCCGATGCGCTTTCGTTTACCGCATCGTCCGCACCTGCGCCCGGCGTGGATGATCCGCATTGGCCTGTTTATGTACGATCATCTGGGCAAGCGCACCAGTTTACCCAGCTCAACCGGGTTGCGTTTTGGCACAGAATCGGTACTTAAACCTGAAATCGTGCGCGGTTTCGAATATTCCGACTGCTGGGTCGACGATGCACGCATGGTGCTGGCCAACGCCCAGATGGTTGTGCGTAAAGGCGGAGAAGTGCGTACCCGTACCCGCGCCATCTCGGCAAAACGTGAAAACGGTTTGTGGATTGTTGAAGCGGAAGATATTGATAGCGGCGAGAGGTTTACCTGGCAGGCGCGCGGTCTGGTTAACGCCACCGGCCCGTGGGTTAAACAGTTCTTCGAAGAAGGGATGCACCTGCGCTCACCTTACGGTATCCGTTTGATTAAGGGCAGCCATATCGTCGTACCGCGCGTGCATGCGCAGAAGCAGGCCTATATCCTGCAAAATGAAGATAAGCGTATTGTTTTTGTGATCCCGTGGATGGATGAATTCTCCATCATCGGCACCACTGACGTTGAATATAAAGGCGACCCAAAAGCCGTGGCGATCGACGGTAAAGAGATTAACTATCTGCTGAACGTCTATAACGCCCACTTTAAAAAGACGCTCACGCGGGACGATATTGTCTGGACCTACTCCGGCGTGCGCCCGCTGTGCGACGATGAATCCGACTCACCGCAGGCGATCACCCGTGATTACACTCTCGATATTCACGATGAAAACGGACAGGCTCCGCTGCTGTCGGTCTTTGGCGGCAAGCTCACGACCTATCGTAAGCTGGCCGAGCATGCGCTGGAAAAACTGACGCCTTACTACAAAGGCATCGGCCCGGCATGGACCAAAACCGCGGTACTGCCCGGCGGCGATATCGGCGGCGATCGTGACGACTACGCGGCGAAGCTGCGCCGGCGCTTCGCGTTCATTAGCGAATCGATGGCCCGCCACTATGCGCGGACTTACGGCAGCAATAGCGAGTGGATCCTCGGCGAAGCGACTTCACTTGCCGATCTGGGCGAAGATTTCGGCCACGAGTTTTATGAAGCCGAGCTGCGCTATCTGGTAGAACACGAGTGGGTACGCCGTCTGGACGACGCTATCTGGCGCCGGACCAAACAAGGTATGTGGCTGAATGCCGAGCAGCAGGCGCGTATCAGCGAGTGGCTGGCGCAGCACGCGGGAAAGTCTGAACTGTCGTTAGCGTCGTAAAACCGTAAATAGCAACGGGGCCTGGTGGCCCCGTTTTGTTATGGCTAACCCGTTACAAGCGTACCGGATCGATATGCCAGATATGGTCGGCATACTCCTTGATCGTACGGTCAGAAGAGAAGTAGCCCATATTGGCGATATTGAGCATTGCTGTGTTGGCCCACTCTTCCGGGTGAAGATACAGCTCATCCACCTTATCCTGACAATCCACGTAGCTACGGAAATCCGCCAGCACCTGATAGTGGTCGCCGAAGTTGATCAGCGAATCCAGCAGATCGCGATAGCGGCCCGGCTCCGATGGGCTGAACAGGCCGGTGCCGATCTGCGTCAGCGCCTGGTGCAGCTCTTCATCCTGCTCATAGTAATCACGCGGTTTGTAGCCGTCGGCACGCAGGGCCTCCACCTCTTCCGCCGTATTACCGAAGATAAAGAAATTATCCGCCCCTACGTGCTCCTGCATCTCAACGTTAGCGCCGTCCAGAGTACCGATGGTTAACGCGCCGTTAAGCGCGAACTTCATATTACTGGTCCCGGAGGCCTCCGTTCCCGCCAGCGAAATCTGCTCGGAGAGATCCGCCGCCGGAATGATCAGCTGCGCAAGGCTGACGCTGTAGTTAGGGATAAACACCACTTTCAGCTTATCGCCAATCTGCGGATCGTTATTCACCACCGCCGCGACGTCGTTAATTAAATGAATTATATGTTTGGCCATGTAGTAAGCCGACGCCGCTTTTCCGGCGAAGATATTCACCCGCGGCACCCACTCGGCGTCGGGGTTGGCCTTAATGCGATTGTAGCGAGTAATTACGTGCAGCACGTTCATCAGCTGACGTTTGTACTCGTGAATACGCTTGATCTGCACATCAAACAGCGCCTTCGGATTCACTACCACATTAAGCTGCTGACCAATGTAGTTCGCCAGCCGCTGCTTGTTTTCCAGCTTAGCCTGACGCACCGCCTGGTTGACCTTCGGATAGTCAATATGCTGCTCCAGCTCCTTCAGCTGGCTCAAATCCGTGCGCCAGGTATGGCCGATATTTTCATCCAGCACTTTCGATAGCGGCGGATTCGCCAGCGCCAGCCAGCGGCGCGGAGTCACGCCGTTCGTGACGTTGGTAAAGCGCATCGGGAAGATTTTGGCAAATTCGGCGAACAGCGACTCGACCATCAGCCGGGAGTGCAGCTCCGACACGCCGTTGACCTTGTGGCTCACCACCACCGCCAGCCACGCCATGCGTACGCGACGACCGTTGGACTCGTCGATAATCGACGTCCGGCCCAGCATCGCCGTATCGTTGGGGTACTGCTCCTGGAGGGTCTTCAGGAAATAGTCGTTGATCTCGAAGATAATCTGCAAATGACGCGGCAGGATTTTACCCAGCATATCGACAGGCCAGGTCTCCAGCGCTTCGCTCATCAGGGTATGGTTGGTATAGGAGAAGACCTGGCAGGTCACCTCAAACGCCTCATCCCAGCTAAACTTATGCTCGTCAATCAGCAGGCGCATCAGCTCCGGAATCGACAGCACCGGGTGCGTGTCGTTGAGGTGAATCGCGATTTTGTCCGCCAGGTTGGCGTAGGTTTTATGCAGCTGGTAGTGGCGGCTGAGGATGTCCTGCACCGTCGCTGAAACGAGGAAGTACTCCTGCCGCAGGCGCAGCTCGCGTCCTGAATAGGTCGAGTCATCCGGATAGAGTACCCGCGACACGTTCTCGGAATGGTTTTTATCTTCCACCGCCGCGAAGTAGTCGCCCTGGTTGAATTTACCGAGGTTGATCTCGCTGCTGGCCTGGGCGCTCCACAGGCGCAGCGTGTTGGTGGCGTCGGTGTCGAAGCCAGGGATAATCTGGTCATAGGCTTCGGCAATAATCTCTTCGGTCTCCACCCAGCGGGAGTATTTACCTTCCTGCTGAATGCGTCCGCCGAAGCGCACTTTGTAGCGCGTATTATGGCGCTCGAACTCCCACGGGTTACCGTATTCCAGCCAGTAATCCGGGGATTCTTTCTGCCGCCCATCGACGATATTCTGCTTAAACATCCCGTAGTCGTAGCGAATACCGTAGCCGCGGCCCGGTAACCCCAGCGCCGCAAGCGAATCGAGGAAGCAGGCCGCCAGGCGACCAAGACCGCCGTTGCCTAAGCCCGGGTCGTTTTCTTCATCAATTAATTCTTCAAGGTTCAGCCCCATCTCTTCCAGCGCGCTGTTCACATCCTCATAAATGCCGAGCGATAACAGCGCGTTGGACAACGTACGGCCAATCAAAAATTCCATCGACAGGTAGTAAACCTGGCGAACTTCCTGAGAGAGCTGCGCGCGGTTTGAGCGCAGCCAGCGCTCAACCATACGATCGCGAACGGCGAACAGCGTGGCGTTGAGCCATTCATGCTTGTTAGCGATAGCCGGGTCTTTGCCGATGATAAACATCAGCTTATAAGCAATAGAGTGCTTTAACGCCTCAACGCTCAGGGTGGGTGACGAGTAGCTAAAAGGTACATTCATAGCTTTGGCTCCTGGTTACAGCAAGCGTTGATAAAGTTCGCGGTAAGAATTCGCGGCAACCTGCCAGCTAAAATCCATATTCATCGCCTGACGCTGGACGTAGCGCCAGAGCGATGGGCGCGACCACAGAACGAACGTGCGTCGAATCGCCCGCAGCAGCGACAAGGCGTTGCTATCTTCAAACACAAAGCCGGTAGCCAGGCCATCGGCGAGGTTCTCCAGCGAGCAGTCGGAAACGGTGTCCGCCAGGCCGCCGGTACGCCGCACCAGCGGTAGCGTGCCGTACTTCAGGCCGTACAGCTGGGTTAAGCCGCACGGTTCAAAACGGCTCGGCACCAGAATCACATCGGCGCCGCCCATAATGCGGTGCGAGAAGGCTTCATGGTAGCCAATCTGTACGCCGACTTTGCCCGGATGTTCGGCCGCGGCGGCAAGGAACCCCTCCTGCAGCACCGGATCGCCCGCTCCCAGCAGCGCCAGCTGGCCGCCCTGTTCAAGCAGGCCCGGCAGCGCTTCAAGCACCAGGTCCAGCCCTTTCTGGCTGGTCAGACGGCTGACAACGGCAAACAGCGGCGCTTTGTCATCCACCTTCAGCCCCATGGCGATTTGCAGCTGGCGTTTATTCTCCGCTTTTTCTTCCAGCCGATCGCGGTCATAGCGCGCGGCCAACAGCAGGTCGCTTTCCGGATTCCAGATATGATCATCCACCCCGTTGAGGATCCCGGAGAGGCGGCCCTCGTGCTGACGCTGACGCAGCAGCCCTTCCATCCCATAAGCGAACTGCGGCTCGGTGATTTCACGGGCATAGGTTGGACTGACCGCCGTAATATGGTCGGCGTAATAGAGGCCAGCCTTCAGAAAAGAGATTTGGCCGTTAAACTCCAGGCCATGAACGTTATAGAACGACCACGGCAGTTCAATGTCGTTCATATGCCACGAATAGAACATCCCCTGGTAGGCCAGGTTATGCACCGTAAAGACCGACTTAGCCGGGTGGCCGCGCGCCGCCAGATAGGCCGGCGTCAGGCCCGCATGCCAGTCGTGGGCGTGAACAACATCAGGGCGCCAGAAAGGATCCAGGCCGCAGGCCATCTCGCTGCCTACCCATCCCAGCAGCGCAAAGCGCAGCACATTGTCGGTATAGGCGTGCTGATTGGTATCGTGGTAAGGGCTCCCTGGCCGATCGTAGAGATGCGGGGCATCAATCAAATAGATGCCCACGCCGTTAAAGTGCCCGAACAGCAGAGTGATGCGCCCGGCAAAGGTCTCCCGGCGCGTCACCACCTGCGCATCCGTTACGCCACGACGAAGATCGGGAAACGCGGGCAGCAGCACGCGCGTGTCGACGCCCCCTGCGATTTGCGCTGCAGGCAGCGCGCCGATCACATCCGCCAGTCCACCGGTTTTTAACAGCGGGAACATCTCTGAACATACATGTAATACCTGCATTAGCGCTCCTGTGGGTACCCCAATTTCCGCAGCATGTCGCGGGTGACCAGCACGATACCTTCCTCCGAGCGGTAGAAACGGCGTGCATCCTCTTCCGCGTTCTCCCCAACAACCATACCTTCCGGGATCACGCAGGCGCGGTCAATAATGCAGCGACGCAGGCGGCACGAACGGCCAACCCAAACCTCTGGCAACAAAACTGCCGAATCAATGTTACAGAATGAATTCACCCGCACGCGCGGGAACAGCACCGACTGCACGACCACCGAACCAGAGATAATACAGCCCCCGGAGACCAGCGAGTTCAGGGTCATCCCGTGGCTACCCGAGCGGTCCTGAACGAATTTTGCCGGTGGCAAAGGCTCCATATGGGTGCGAATCGGCCAGTTCTGGTCGTACATATCCAGCTCCGGGGTCACCGAAGCCAGATCGAGGTTGGCTTTCCAGTACGCTTCCAGGGTCCCAACATCGCGCCAGTAGGGTTCAGACTGAGGATCGGACTGTACGCAGGAGAGCGGGAAAGGATGTGCATAAGCCATGCCAGCTTTAGTGATTTTCGGGATGATGTCTTTACCAAAATCGTGGCTGGAGCTTTCGTCGTTATCGTCGTCTTCCAGCAGCTCATAAAGGTAATCCGCATCAAAGACATAGATACCCATACTCGCCAACGATTTGCTGGCATCGCCCGGCATCGCCGGAGGGTTAGCCGGCTTTTCGACGAAATCGATAATCTTATCGCTCTCGTCCACCGCCATCACCCCGAACGCCCGTGCTTCTTCAATAGGCACCGGCATACAGGCGACGGTGCAACGCGCGCCTTTTTCGACGTGGTCGATAAGCATCCGCGAGTAGTCTTGTTTGTAAATATGGTCGCCCGCGAGGATAACGACGTACTCCGCCTTGTAGCGACGAATGATGTCGAGGTTCTGCGTCACCGCGTCCGCCGTGCCGCGATACCAGTTTTCGCCCTGCATCCTTTGCTGGGCGGGCAGCAGGTCAACAAACTCGTTCATCTCTTCATTGAAGAACGACCAGCCGCGCTGGATATGCTGCACCAGCGTATGCGATTGATACTGGGTGATGACGCCGATACGGCGAATGCCTGAGTTAATACAGTTAGATAACGCAAAATCGATAATGCGGAACTTGCCGCCAAAATGGACAGCAGGTTTCGCGCGTTTATTGGTCAGATCCTTCAGACGGGTACCACGTCCCCCGGCAAGGATCAGCGCAACGGATTTGATCGGCAACTGACGCGCCAGCATCAACGGATCGTTCTTTTCTACCCCAACCATAATTAACTCCTTTTTTACTCCCCAGCTTGCCTGCCCTTCTCGCCGCGCCGTCGCTTCGAGACCAACCGGAAGCCTCGAGGTTACGACCTTTGAAATACGCACACTCCGTGCGCGGGCCCATGCCAGACAGCCATAGTGACCGGATTATCCTCTCCGGCGAAAGGTGGAATGGCGCGCCATTCCCCCGCAGGTAAAACCATCTCCGCCACCTCGGCGGTGGCGTTGAGCGCCATCAGCCAGCGATCGGACAATATGATCTGCATACGCGGCGCACCGTGCTGCCATTCATCGGCGGACAGCGGCTGCGCTTGTTGGTTTAACCAGCGAACGCGGCCGTCTCCCTCCTGCCACCAGCGATTCTCGGTTAAAGCCGGAATACGCTGGCGCAGATGAATTAACGCGGCGGTGAACGCGGTCAGCCCGCGGTTAGTATGGTTCCAGTCCAGCCAGGTCAACGCATTGTCCTGACAGTAAGCATTATTGTTGCCATGCTGGCTGTGACCGTGTTCGTCACCCGCCAGCAGCATCGGCGTTCCCTGCGCCAGCAGCAGCGTCGCAAGGAGCGCGTGAACGCTGGCACGACGCCGTTCAATCACGGCAAGACTCCCTTCTAATCCTTCTATACCATGATTGTTGCTGTAGTTATTGTTAGTCCCATCGCGATTCTCCTCCCCGTTCGCCTCATTGTGTTTCTGATTGAAACAAACGCAGTCGCGCAGGGTAAAACCGTCATGGGCGGTGATAAGATTCACCGCCGCCGCAGGTGCTCGTCCGTGACGCTGAAAGACGTCGCTGGAGGCGGCAAAACGCTGAGCGAAGTCGCCCAGCGAGACACTCTGCTGCAGCCAAAAACGACGCGCGGTATCGCGGAAATGGTCGTTCCACTCAGCGAACAGCGGCGGAAAATTCCCCACCTGGTAGCCGCCGGGGCCGATATCCCAGGGTTCCGCGATCAGCTTCACCTCCGCCAGGCGCGGATCGTTACGGATGGCCTCGAACAGCGGCGCATCCTGACGAAACGCCGGCGTCCGCCCCATCACCGAGGCCAGGTCGAAACGAAAGCCGTCGACGTGACACTCATCGACCCAAAAGCGCAGGCACTGGCGGGCATACTCCACCACGCCGGGGTGGCTGAGGTTGATGGTGTTCCCGCAGCCGGTCCAATTGTGGTAATCACCGTCTTCCCTGATCCAATAATAGCTACGGTTATCGATTCCGCGCAGGGAGAAGGTCGGCCCTTCCAGGTCTATCTCCGCGCTATGGTTGAGCACCACATCAAGGATCACTTCAATGCCCGCCGCATGCAGCGCTTTAACCGCATCGCGAAACTCATTTAACGCCTGTTCCGGCGCGCTGGCGTAGCGGGTATCGAGGGCGAAAATCGCCAGCGGGTTGTAGCCCCAGTAGTTGCTTAACCCCATCCGCTGAAGGCGCGGTTCGCTGGCGAACTGCGCCACCGGCATTAACTCTAGTGCAGTAATGCCAAGCATGCGGAAGTAATCGATCATCACCGGGTGACCGAGCGCTTTGTAGGTGCCGCGGATATTCTGCGGTAGATCGGGGTGCAGATACGTCAGCCCCTTGACGTGGGCTTCATAAATCACCGTCTGGCCCCACGGCGTGCGCGGCTGCTTATCGCCGCGCCAGTCGTAATGCAGGTCGATCACCCGCGACTTCGGCGCTATCGCCGCGCTGTCGCGGTTGTCGGGAGCGAAGTCGCCGCCGTGCAGACGCTCATCGTCAGGCAGCCCGCCCGCCACCTGATGGCAGCAGGGGTCGAGCAGCAGCTTGGCCGGGTTGAAGCGGTGTCCCTGCGCCGGGTCCCAGGGCCCGTGGACGCGATAGCCATAGCGCAAGCCAGGCCCGGCATCGGCGAGCCAGCCGTGCCAGATATCGCCGCTGCGCGCGGGCATATCGACGCGCCGCTCATTGCCCTGGTCGTCAAACACGCAGAGTTCCACCCGCTCCGCATGGGCGGAAAAGAGCGCGAAATTCACGCCCTTACCGTCGTAGCTGGCCCCTAAAGGCGCGGGCTTTCCTGCCGTGAGTGCGATCATTGCGCCTCCCGCACCAGCCACACCGTCGCCAGCGGCGGCAGGGTAATGGAGAGGGAGTGCTCACGACCGTGGCTGGCGATCGCTTCGCTTTCAACGACCCCGCCGTTGCCGGTATTGCTGCCGTGGTAGTGCATGGAGTCGGTGTTCAGCTCTTCACGCCAGCGGCCGGGCTGGTTGATGCCAAAGCGGTACTCATGACGCGGCACCGGAGTGAAGTTGCTGGCGACGATGATTTCATTGCCCGCCCTGTCGCGACGAACAAAGATAAACACCGAGCGCTCGTGATCGTCCACCACCAGCCATTCGAAACCGTAAGGGTCGAAATCCAGCTCATGCAGCGCTTTGTGGTGACGATAGGTATGGTTGAGGTCGCGCACCAGCCGCTGGACCCCGTGGTGCCAGTTGTCGCCGCCCTCCAGCAGATGCCAGTCGAGGCTCGCATCGTGGTTCCACTCGCGCCCCTGAGCAAACTCATTGCCCATAAACAGCAGCTTTTTACCCGGGAAGGCAAACAGCCAGCCGTAGTAGGCGCGCAGGTTGGCGAACTTCTGCCAGGCGTCGCCCGGCATGCGGTCGAGTATCGATTTTTTGCCGTGCACCACTTCATCATGCGAGAGCGGCAGGACAAAGTTTTCGGTGTAGTTGTAGAGCATACCGAAGGTCATCTTGTCGTGATGATGTCGGCGATGCACCGGGTCCAGCTTCATGTAGTCGAGGGTGTCGTGCATCCAGCCGAGGTTCCACTTGAACCAGAAACCCAGCCCCCCGGTGGAGGAAGGACGGGAAACGCCGGGAAAATCGGTCGACTCTTCCGCCATCGTCACCGCGCCCGGCGTCTGTTCGCCCAGCACGCGGTTGGTATTACGCAGAAACTCAATCGCTTCAAGGTTTTCCCGACCGCCGAACTCGTTCGGCACCCACTCGCCCTGTTTGCGGCTGTAGTCGCGATAAATCATCGACGCCACCGCATCGACCCGCAGCGCGTCAATGCCAAAGCGCTCGATCCAGTACAGCGCATTGCCGACCAGGTAGTTGCTGACCTCGCGACGGCCATAGTTGTAGATCAGGGTATTCCAGTCCTGGTGATAGCCTTCGCGCGGGTCGCTGTGTTCATACAGCGAGGTGCCGTCAAACGAGGCGAGGGCAAAATCATCCGCCGGGAAATGACCGGGAACCCAGTCCAGAATGACGTTAAGCCCCGCGGCGTGCGCGGCGTTGATAAAGTAGCGGAAATCCTCCCGGGTGCCGAAGCGACGGGTGGGCGCGTACAGCCCGGTTGGCTGATAGCCCCAGCTGCCATCAAAAGGATGCTCGTTAACCGGCAGCAGTTCGAGGTGGGTAAAGCCCATCCATTTGGCATACGGGACCAGCTGGTCGGCAAGCTCGCGGTAGCTTAGCCAGAAGTTATTATCGGTGTGGCGACGCCAGGATCCGAGGTGCACTTCATAAATCGAGATCGGCGCATCAAACTGATTCGCCTGCTTGCGCGCCGGCGGCTGCTCGACCTTTTCCGGCAGCCCGCAGATAAGCGAGGCGCTCTCCGGACGCATTTGCGCTTCAAAAGCGTAAGGGTCGGATTTCACCCGCAGGTTGCCGTGAGCATCGATAAGCTCGAATTTATACAGCTGGCCGTTCAGCGCGCCGGGAACAAACAGCTCCCAGATGCCGGACTCTTTGCGCAGGCGCATCGGATGACGGCGACCGTCCCAGTAGTTGAACTGGCCGACAACTGACACCCGGCGGGCGTTAGGCGCCCAAACCGAGAAGCGCGTGCCGACCACGCCGTCCATAGTGTCGGCATGCGCGCCCAGCGTTTCATAAGGACGCAGATGCGTGCCTTCCGACAGCAGCCAGACATCGAGATCCTGCAACAGCGGGCCAAAACGATACGGGTCATCAATCAGGTTCTGCTGCCCGTGCCAGGTGACGGCCAGCTGATAGCGAAAAGGATTTTTGCGGCGCGGCAGAACGCCGCAGAAGAAACCGCGCGAGTCGAGGCATTCTAGCTTGCCGACTTTGCGTCCGGTTTTTGGTTCAATGACCCACACATCGGTGGCATCGGGTAATAATGCGCGAACTTCCAGCCCGGCGTCGGCGTAATGCATGCCAAGCACGGAAAAAGGATCCGCAAAATGGCCGGCGATAAGCGCATTAATCACGTCCTTATCAATACGATTAGACATGGTTTCATCCTGTTGTAGGTGTCGCCCTTTCCTGTATCCGGCGACTTTTTTTGACCTGAACGGCGCAGCACGTTATGCGTCCCCCTGCTCCGTCCCACCTTCAGGTAAGGAGACAGCGTGACTCCTTACTTAAAGCATAGCCAAGGCTGAGTTACCTCCGTTGGGAAAAATCTAACATTCGCGTTTACTCCTTGTATTACGCAAAAAAAAGGGGTGTTTCAACACCCCTTTTCCCATCTTGTGACGGCTACGCCAGCTGTTTTAGCATGCGGCGGAGCGGCTCGGCGGCCCCCCACAGCAGCTGGTCGCCCACGGTGAAGGCCGACAGATACTCCGGCCCCATGTTCAGTTTACGCAGGCGGCCCACCGGGGTAGTCAGGGTGCCGGTGACGGCAGCCGGGGTCAGCTCACGCATCGTGATATCACGATCGTTCGGCACCACTTTGGCCCACGGGTTGTGCGCGGCCAGCAGTTCCTCAACGGTCGGAATAGAAACCTCTTTTTTCAGCTTGATGGTGAACGCCTGGCTATGGCAGCGCAGCGCGCCAACGCGAACGCACAGGCCGTCTACCGGAATCGGTGAGGCGGTCGCGAGAATTTTGTTGGTCTCCGCCTGGCCTTTCCACTCTTCACGGCTCTGGCCGTTATCCAGCTGCTTGTCGATCCATGGGATCAGGCTGCCCGCCAGAGGAACGCCAAAGTTGTCCACCGCCAGTTCGCCGCTGCGGGTCAACGAGGTGACTTTGCGTTCAATCTCCAGGATCGCGGAGGCCGGATCCGCCAGCTCAGCCGCAACGTGGCTGTGCAGTTGGCCCATCTGGGTCAGCAGCTCGCGCATATGACGCGCGCCGCCGCCGGAAGCCGCCTGATAAGTCGCCACGCTCACCCACTCGACCAGATCCTGCGCAAACAGGCCGCCGAGGGACATCAGCATCAGGCTGACGGTACAGTTGCCGCCGACAAAGGTTTTCACGCCGTTGTTCAGACCTGCGGTAATGACATCCTGGTTCACCGGGTCAAGAATGATAATGGCGTCGTCCTTCATGCGCAGCGAAGAGGCCGCGTCAATCCAGTAGCCCTGCCAGCCGCTTTCACGCAGCTTCGGATAAATATCGTTGGTGTAATCGCCGCCCTGACACGTGACAATAATGTCCAGCGCCTTCAGCGCTTCCAGATCAAATGCATCCTGAAGCGTGCCACCGGTACTGCCACCAAAGGATGGAGCAGGCTGCCCCAGCTGAGAGGTGGAGAAAAAAACAGGGCGAATGGCGTCAAAATCGCGCTCTTCAACCATGCGTTGCATGAGGACAGAGCCGACCATTCCGCGCCAGCCGATAAAACCAACATTTTTCATAACGTATTCCTGCGAGGTGTGTGCTGTTTGTTCCAGGCCAGTTTCCTACTGGTTAGTCCTTCACATTACAAAATGCAGCTAAAGTCGCAAGTGAAATTAATCAATGATTGCCAGGCAATCAGTAACGCAGCTAATTTTGCCTGGCGGCCGCCGTCACTGGCACCCCGGAATACCCGAATAATTATCAGGGAATTTAGATTGAGAAGGGAATATTTTCCGCCACTATTTTATTGATCAAGATTATGGATTACAGCAGAAATTGGGTTGTTTTATTCTTGCGGAGAAGACCGATAAAACCAGGCGTGGCGTGGGTTTGTGAGCCGTATGACGTTTATCGTATTTCTGATAGTGGCAGATCGGGAGAGGGTTAAAGCTAAAGGTTTTCGATATAAGTCGAGCATGAAATTAACCCGGCATCGCTTCGCTCCGCCGGGTTATCACTTTGGCGTTTAGCTCAACAGCGTAAACGCAATCATACCGACTATCGCCCCGACGGTGCCGAGGATAGTTTCCATCATCGTCCATGTCTTCAGCGTTTGCGCTTCGGTCGCGCCGGTAAACTTACCGAACAGCCAGAAGCCCGCGTCGTTAACGTGGCTGACGACGATAGAGCCGCCGGCGATGCAGATGGAGAGCGCCGCCATCTGCGCGCCGCTGTAGTGCAGCTGTTCAATAACCGGCATGACCAGACCGACGGCCGTCAGGCAGGCAACGGTCGCGGAGCCCTGAATAATACGTACCGCCGCCGCCAGCACGAAGCAGGTGATCGCAATCGGCAGGCCCATCCCGGTCAGCGCTTCGCCGAGCGCCGGCCCCACGCCGGAGTCGACCAGCACCTGTTTGAACACGCCGCCCGCACCGATCACCAGCAGAATAATGCCCGCTGGCTGGAGCGCATGACCGCAAATCTCCATCACCCGGTCTTTCGCCATCCCCTGACGCACCGCCAGGCCATAGATAGCCACCAGGCAGGCAACCAGAATCGCGGTAAACGGATGACCGATAAACTCAAACCATTCATAGGCGGTAGAGCCTTCCGGCACAAAGCGCGCGGCAATGGTTTTCAGGCCAACCAGCACCAGCGGGAGCAAAATTAAGGCCAGGCTGAAGCCGAAGGACGGCATTTTGCCTTCGCCGAGGTGCGGCTCGCTAATATCGTCAGGCGTATGCAGCTCAACGTAGCGGCTGATAAAATTACCCCACAGCGGCCCGGCAATAATCATCCCCGGGATCGCGGCGCACAGGCCAATCAGGATCATCCAGCCAAAGTCGGCGTGCATCTGCGATGCCAGCAGCATCGGCGCAGGCCCCGGCAGCAGGAACGCCGCCGCGGCGGCCACCCCGGCAAACAGCGGGATCACCAGCTTCACAAGGTTGGTACCGGTATGACGCGCCATTGAGAACGCCACGCTGATCAGCAGCACGATCGCCACTTCGAAAAACAACGGCAGCGCGCAGATAAGGCCGGCCAGGCCTATTGCATAGTGGGCGCGACTATGGCCGAAAGATTTCAACATCTTGACGGCAATCTGGTCGACCGCGCCGGTTTCATGCAGGATCTTCCCGAACATTGCCCCTAGCGCGACGACGATAGCCAGAAAGCCCAGCGTGCCGCCCATGCCTTTTTCCATCGTCGACGCGATCTTGTCCAACGGCATTCCGGAAAAAAGCCCTGCTCCAATAGAAACCACCATCAAAGCCACGAAGGCATGCATACGCGCCTTCATCACTAAAAACAGCAGCAGCAAAACGGAGCCGACTGCTGTTAAAACAAGCGTTAATGTACTCACTATTTACTGCCTTTGTTGATCACCTCAATGGTGCTGGCGACCACGCCTTCCAATGACTGGTCGATATCGACGATTAAAACATCGTTTTCATCCGTGCCCGGCTCTTGCAGCGTTTCAAACTGCGTAACCAACATCTGGGTTTTAAAGAAATGGCCTTTACGCGCCTTCAGACGTTGTTCGATAACCTCGAAATCGCCTTTCAGGTAGATAAAAGAGAGGTTCGGGTTGCCTTTACGCAGGATGTCGCGATAGCTCTTTTTCAGGGCGGAGCAGACAATCAGCGACACTTTATTGGTACGCTGCATGGCAAACGCGGCATCGTTCAGCGCCTGCAGCCACGGGGTGCGGTCATCGTCATTTAACGGTTCGCCGGAAGCCATCTTGTTGATGTTGCTGCGCGGATGCAGAAAGTCGCCGTCGAGAAACGCGGCGTGCAGTTGATGCGCCACTTCGCTGGCGACAGCGGATTTGCCGCTGCCGGAAACGCCCATCAGGACATAGATGTGGTGATCATGGTTAGTCGTGCTCAAAGCTTCCTCCCACTGGACACATACGCGCAGCTGGCAGCGTTTAACGGCGTGAAATACTGGCGTACAGATTGATTGTTACGGGTAACTGTTATCGGTAACATTGTCATGCCGGAGTTGTAGAGAAGCAATAACCATTCGTGCCAGATGTGAATATGTGTGATCTACTTCAAATTTGTCAGTTTAAATAGATCCGCCCGGTGACAATGTGAAACCTAAATCTAACATCTTAGGCGTCACCGCTTCACCGCGTATCCGCGCCAGCAGACGTTCTGCGCCAATCCGCCCCATCCGCTCGCGCGGCGTCAGCACGCTGGCCAGACGCGGCTCCATCACCTGGCCGATATCGTGGCCGTGGAAACCGGCAATCGCCATATCGTCAGGGATTTTCAGCCCCAGGCGCTGGCACTCAAACGCCGCGCCGACCGCAAGGTCATCGTTGGTACAGAATATGCCGTCAAGCTGCGGATATTCACGACGCGCCTGGCGCATCAGCTCAATCCCCGAGGAATAAGAGGAAGACTGCTCAACCATCACGCTGTAGGGCGTCATCCCGGCATCAAGCATCGCCTGCTCGTACCCCTTCTGTTTGATGATAGTACGTTCATCAAGACGTGCGCCAAGATAGGCTACGTGACGGTGGCCATGATTGATAATCGCCGCGGTCATCTGCCGGGCCGCTTCAAAGTTATCAAAGCCGACGGCGATATCGAGACACGGCGACTGGCTGTCCATCAGTTCCACGACCGGGATCCCTGCGACCTCGATCATCTTCAGGGTGCGCGGCGTGTGGGTTCGTTCGGTGAGGATCAGGCCGTCAATGTTCCAGGAGAGCATGGATTCCAGACGTTTTTCTTCCATTTCCGGCTTATAGCCGTAGTGCGCCAGCATCGTCTGGTAACCGAAGGAGTCGGTCACGCTTTCAATACCGCGCAGCACTTCTGAGAAAACCTGGTTGGTTAACGAGGGCAACAACACGCCAATGGCGCGGCTGGTGGCATTAGAGAGGATGTCAGGGGCGCGATTAGGAATATAACCCAGTTCATCGAGAGCAACGGCTATCTTGCCACGCAGCGCTTCGGAAACCTGTTCCGGGTTACGTAAATAGCGACTGACCGTCATTTTGGTCACGCCGACAAGATCGGCTACATCCTGAAGTACGGGTCTTTTCTTTTTCATCGTCCTGACTGCGATCAACGGGGAAACATTTTCCCAGTTTATCACGGACAAAGCGCAACCTTCCCTAACATCCGGAAAGGTTGCGCAATTTATTTAGACCCGATCGGAGAACGATCAGACGGGCGGCAGATCGAACAGCAGAATTTCGCTATCGCTGTCGGCGTGTACGGAAATCGCCTGCTCGTCCCAAATTGCCAGGCCATCGCTGGTGGTGGCTTTCGTTCCGTTGATGGTGACTTCACCTTTCACCACCTGGATCCACACCCGACGTTCAGCGGCAATCTGGTGCACCGACTGCTCATCTTTCAGCAGCGCCCAGCGGTACAGCTCCATATCCTGGTACACCTTCAGCGAACCTTCACGAGCATCCGGCGACAGTACCAGCTGTTTGCCCTGCGCGGCGTCAAAGCGGCGCTGTTCGTAGCGCGGCGTGATGCCATTTTTTTCCGGCATAATCCAGATCTGGTACAGATGCAGTTTTTCCGTGGCGCTTGGGTTGTACTCAGAGTGACGAACTCCGGTACCCGCGCTCATGATCTGGAACTCGCCCGCCGGCACCTGCTCTTTATTCCCCATGCTGTCCTGGTGCTCAACGGCGCCTTCCAGCACGTAGGTCAGGATTTCCATGTCCTTGTGCGGATGGGTACCGAAGCCCTGGCCGGCATCAATCACGTCGTCATTGATTACCCGCAGCGCCGAGAAGCCCATAAAGTTAGGGTCGTAATAGTTCGCGAAAGAGAAAGTATGCCAGGAATCCAGCCAGCCGTGGTTAGCGTGGCCGCGTTCGTTAGCTTTGCGTAAATAGATCATGTTGCACCCCCGTATGTTTTCGATGGACTCAGTGTGGACCCAATCGCCAAACGATCATAGAGGGTGAAAATTGACTCCTCTGTTCAAAAAATATGAATGAGTACAGAGGAGCCATGATGGCTTATCGGCTAAGGGTAATCGTGGCAGGTGATGGCTGTTCAAAGCCGCGTTCGAGGATCTCCAGGTTTGTGAGAACTTCAGATTCCTTGACGAAATTTGGCTGACCGTTAACCAGGGTTTCATACAGCGAATCATAGACCCGCCCATAGTCGCCGCTTTCAAGCGGGATCTCTTCCCGTACGGTTTCACCCGCCTCATTGACGTACTCCAGCAGGCCAACCGTCTCATCCGCGCCGAATCCCGGCTCGCCCGGCATAATATTGGCCTTCAGGCTGGTCTCCTGCTGGTCGATACCGTATTTAATAAACGAACCTTTATGGCCATGGACGATGAATTTTGGGTAGGGCAGCTTCACCAGATGGCTGGTTTTGACAATCGCCTTCAGGTTGCCGTAGAACAGCTGGGCCTCAAAGGTATCGTCCGGGTTGGCTTTGTTGCGCAGGCTACGGATGTCGTAAGAGACATGGTGCGGGCGACCGAACAGGGAGATAATTTGGTCCAGGGTATGGACGCCCAGGCCGTAGAACGTGCCGTCCTGAGGCAGCCCGGGCTTCCCTCCATCTACCGGACGATAGTTGTCGAAATGGTTTTCAATCTCGACGATCTCGCCAAGCTTTCCGCTCTCAATCACTTTCTTAGTGGTCAGGAAGCAGGAGTCGAAACGACGATTCTGGTACGGCGTGACCGTCAGTCCCTTGCTTTTCGCCAGGGCGAATAGCGTTTTTGCCTCCTCAAGCGTCGGGGTAAAGGGCTTTTCAACCAGCACATTTTTGCCCGCCTCCAGCGCTCGTTTCGCATAGGCAAAATGGCTGTCCGCGTGGGTGCAGACAATCACCAGTTTGACCTGCGGGTCGTTAAGCACTTCGTCGAGGTCGCTGGTGAAGTGGATGTGCGAATACTGCGGTGCCTGTTCTTCCGGCTTTGCGCTGCGGCGATAGATATGCGCCACGTGCCAGCGGTCTTTTCGATGCAGGACATAGGGAAGATGGTAGCGGGTGGTGCTTTTGCCAAATCCAATAAATGCGCAGTGCAAAGTCATAACGCTATCCTTATTTAAGGTCTCTGCTGTTAACCATAGCGCAAGCTGGCTGCAAACTTAACCCCTTCAATGAGTGTGACAAATTCTTAAATGTTAAATTTAGCGCGCAAATTTATTGACCCTGCAGGCTAAATTCTGGATAAGAGGACCCCTCGGGAAAAGAACGTTTTTTATCCAGCGCGCCCACCGTTTCCCAAAATACGATGACTAAAGGAGTAGCCATCTCGTTCGCATGGAAAGCAAATATATCGCCTTAAATAGCGCCCTTCTCTTTTGGCTGCTTGGCCTGATGGCCTGGTGCTTCGAATCCACGTATCTGGCCTGGCTATCGGGCTCTTTCTCCTTATCCTCCTTCGTTTTTCATTTTCAATATCAGCGGATTAACCATCTGTTTAAAAAAAACAAAAGCATTGAAGCTACGCCACCGGCGGTGAATACGGCGGTACTCAACGGTGAATCTCCATCCGCCGTGGCCCGAAAACCGGCCACCACGGTTATCGCCAGCGGTATCCGCTTTGACGGAAACATTATCGCCGAGGGAGACGTCGATATTTACGGCACCGTAAGCGGCAATATCGACGCGCGCGAGAGTCAAATTAAGATCATGACCGGCGGTCTGGTAGAGGGGAATATCACCTGCCGCGAGCTGGTTATCGACGGCTGCGTCATCGGCCAGTGCCACAGCGAGACGATTGAAATCGATAAGAACGGCAACGTTACCGGCACGTTGGCCTACCGCACGCTGACCATCAAAAAGGGCGGTGTTTTTTCCGGCCAGGCAGAACTGCTGCCGGCGGCAGATAAGAGCAACGTCGTGGGGTTTATCGCGGATACCGCTATTGAAACTAAAGATAAGATTGAGGCGCAGTAGCAGCCATCCGGGCGCGGCGGAAAAAAAGCAAAAAAAAAGCCAGCACCCGGCTGGCTAAAGTAATACTGGAAGCAATGTGAGCAATGTCGTGCTTTCAGGCTTTCCGCAAGGGTCTCCCTGAATGCAGAGCAATAATAATCATTCTCATTCGCACTTGTCTACTCCTTTTTGCCAAAAATAGTCGTTGATCCCTTTTTTAAAGTCAGTGATGTTTAAAGGGACGATTAACCCAAAAAGGAAAATGAAGAATGAGCGACATAGTGATACGCCACGCCGAGCCACGGGATGCGGAACCTTTACGCCAGATGACTGCGCTTCCGGAGGTCTATCACGACACGCTACAGCTTCCTCATCCTTCTATGGAAATGTGGCAGGAACGCCTGCAACCGAAACCCGGTAGCCGTCATCTGGTCGCGACAATCGACGAACAGGTGGTGGGCCACCTTAAGCTCAGCGTGGAGCCCAATCCTCGCCGCAGTCACGTCGCGACCTTCGGCGTTAGCGTTGCCGCGCAGGCGCACGGTCGTGGGGTAGGCAGCGCGCTGATGTGCGAGATGATTAATCTCTGTGATAACTGGCTGCGCGTCGATCGTATCGAGTTAACCGTGTTTACGGATAACCCCTCCGCGGTAGCGCTTTACCGCAAATTTGGCTTTATTGTCGAAGGGACCGGCAAGAAATACGCCCTGCGCAACGGCGAATATGTCGATGCCTACTTTATGGCGCGGCTGAAGGGGTGACGCTCAACTAACCCTCTCCCGGCAGGGAGAGGGTCGGAGTGAGGGTAAACCTAATACCCTGCCGTTAAATCATCCGGGGAACGCGGATCGGATGCGCCGTACAGCGTGCCGTCCGGGCCAACCATAATACTCTGAGTGCTGCCCATCGCCTCTTTCACCGCCACTTTCTGCCCCTTGCTCTCCAGCAGCTTCAGCGTATCCGGGCTGAATCCCTTCTCCACCCGCAGTTCATCCGGCAGCCATTGATGATGGAAGCGCGGGGCGTTAGTGGCTTCCGCGACGTTCATTCCAAAATCGATGGTATTCACCACCATCTGCAGTACGGTAGTGATTATGCGGCTGCCTCCGGGACTACCGGTTACCAGCCAGGTTTTGCCATCTTTCACCACAATCGTTGGCGACATCGACGACAGCGGGCGCTTTTTCGGCTCGACGGCGTTGGCGTCACCGCCCACCAGCCCGTAGACGTTCGGCACGCCGGGTTTAGCCGAGAAATCATCCATCTGATTATTCAGCAGAATGCCGGAGTTCCCCGCCACGATGCCGGTGCCAAAGGTCGTATTCAGCGTATAGGTCACCGCAACGGCGTTACCGTCTTTATCCACCACCGAGAAATGGGTGGTCTGATTGCTTTCGTACGGCGCCAGCTTGCCGGGACGGATCTGGCTCGACGGCTTCGCTTTATTGATATCAATCTGTTCAGCAATCGATTTGGCGTACGCTTTACTGGTCAGCGCCTGCCACGGCACTTTGACGAAGTCCGGATCGCCAAGGTATTCCGAACGGTCGGCATAGGCGTGTTTTTCAGCTTCCGCCATCACCTGCATGGCATCGGCGCTGCCGAAGCCGTACTTATGCATATCGAAGTTTTCCAGGATATTCAGGATCTGCACGATATGAATGCCGCCGGATGAAGGCGGCGGCATTGAGAACACCTGGTAGCCGCGATATTCGCCGCTCACCGGCGTACGTTCGACCGCTTTGTAATTCGCCAGGTCCGCTTTGGTGATAAGCCCGCCGTGATTCTTCATCTCAGCGGCAATCTGGTCGGCAATCGCGCCTTTATAGAACGCGTCCGGTCCCAGCTCGGCAATCAGTTCCAGGCTTTTCCCCAGTTGTTTTTGCACCAGCTTATCGCCCTTTTTCAGCGGCTCGCCGTTTTTCCAGAAGATAGCCCGGCTGTTGGCATGGTCGGGGATCACTTCGCTACCGTAGGTTTTCAAGTCATCGGCCAGCGCATCGTTGACCGTGAAGCCCTCTTCGGCCAGCTTAATCGCCGGGCGAATCACTTTGTTGAGCGGCATCGTGCCGTATTTCTCCAGCGCCAGGGAGAAGCCGGCCACGGTACCCGGCGTACCGGAAGCCAGATGCGAGGTCAGCGATTTCTTACTGTCCGGGTTGCCCTGGTCGTCGAGAAACATATCGCGGGTAGCCTGTTCCGGCGCCATCTCGCGGAAGTCGATCGCCGTGGTATTACCGTCTTTGGTACGCAGCATCATAAAGCCGCCGCCGCCGATATTACCGGCCTGCGGATGGGTAACCGCCAGCGCGTAGCCCACCGCCACGGCGGCATCCACCGCGTTGCCGCCCTGACGCAGAATATCCACGCCGACCTTCGTTGCCAGCGCGTCCACCGAGGCCACCATCCCCTGCTGAGCGCGGACCGGATGAAAAACATCTTCCTCTACACCATAAGACACCGGCGGAGGAGCGGGATTTGCCGCGATGGTAAAACTGCCGCCCGCCAGCAACGCAGCGATAACCACCTGACGCCAGAACGTTGTTTTTATCATTGTCATACTCCTGAATGATGTTTTTATTTACCCATAATCCTGGATGATAAGTCTTAAAAAATCATTGTTGTGCCGGAAAGAGGGTAAACTTAAGAGATCCCATGAAAGGGAGGAGAGAACAATGAAAGCTATGTTATATCTGGCGGCGCTGCTGCCGCTGAGCGTCCTGGCGCAGCCGATCAATATCGACAATAACCCCAATCAGCCGGGGTACGTGGTGCCCAGCCAGCAGCGGATGCAAAATCAGATGCAAACCCAGCAAATGCAGCAGCAAAACAATCTGAAACAGAGTATTCAGAACCAGTCGCGCGCGCAGCAGCAGCATCTGCAGACGCAGTTGAATAACGACCGGCAGCGGGTACAGCAGAATGACAACCTGAACCGGCAGCAGCCTCTGCCAAACACCAACGGTGGGATGCTGCAGCGCCAGACGACCCCGTAAGGGCCGCCTGACGCAGGCGCAGATTACGCCGGGAAGTTGGGGCCGATGACGTCAATCGCATCGGTGCAGATGCTGTCCACGCCCCAACGCAGCAGCTCGGCGGCGCGCTGCGGTTTGTTAACGGTATACACCAGAATATGCAGGCCCGCGGCCTTCAGGCTCGCCACGCGCGCTTCATCCAGCAGCTTATGGTTGAGATGAAGAGAGACGCAGCCGAGGCCCGCGGTCAGTTCGCGCCAGTCGTTCCGCCACTCATCCAGCAGCAGCCCGCGCGGCAGCTCGGGGGCGGCTTCCTGCGCGGCTTCCAGGTCATCGATTTCAAACGACGAGAGTAGCGGCGGGGTCATGCCCTGCCAGAGCTCACGCGCCGCCAGCGCTACCGCTTTACCGGTCAGCGGACCGGTACCAGTGGTCGGTTTAATTTCGATATTCGCCATCATGCCGTGCAGACGGCAGCGGTCCGCGACCTCGCTCAGCAGCGGCAGCGGCTCGCCTTTGAACTCGCCGCTGTACCAGCTGCCGGCATCCACTTTCAGCAGATCGCTCCACGTCAGATCGCCCGCCACGCCCCAGCCGTTGCTGGTGCGTTCGAGATTGTCGTCGTGCAGTAAAAAAATCTGCCCGTCTTTCGATAACTTCGCATCAAACTCAATCATCGTATGGCCGTAACGAGCGCCGGTATCGATAGCCGCCAGGGTATTTTCCGGGGCCAGTTTACCGCCGCCGCGGTGGGCGACGATAGGGGGATAAGGCCAGTGACTCATGCGCGTTGTCCTGTTTCACTATCAAAAAGGTGCAGACTTTCCTGCGGCAGATGCAGCCACAGGGTACTGCCCGCCTGCGGTCGCTGCTGGTGCGGCAGCCGGACCACCAGCTTCTGCTCACCCCAGCGCCCGTGGGCGAGGTTATCGGCGCCTAAAATTTCCAGCGTATCCATCACCAGCGGTACGCCACCTTCCGCCTGGGAGCTTAATGCAAAATGTTCCGGACGGATACCCAGCGTCATCTTACGCCCGGCATAGCGGCGATGTTCGCTGTTGATCGGTAAAAGCATCCAGCCCGCAAGCTCGAAGCGGCTACCGTCGTCGCTGACCCGGCCTTCCAGCAGGTTCATTGCCGGGCTGCCGATAAAGCTCGCCACAAAGCGGCTGGCCGGTTTTTCGTAGACCTCAACCGGTGTGCCAATCTGCTCGGCAACGCCTTTATTCATCACCATCACCCGCTGCGCGAGGGTCATCGCCTCCACCTGATCGTGGGTCACGTACAGCGAGGTGGTTTTCAGCCGACGATGCAGGTGCTGCAGTTCAAGACGCATCTGCACGCGCAGTTTCGCATCAAGGTTGGAGAGCGGCTCATCAAAAAGAAATACCGCCGGGTCGCGTACGATAGCCCGCCCCATCGCCACGCGCTGGCGCTGCCCGCCGGAAAGCTCGCGCGGACGGCGCTTCAGCAGGCCATCCAGCTCCAGAATGCGCGCCGCCTCCTGGACGCGCTCAGCAATTAATCCTTTACCCAAACCGCGAATTTTCAGGCCCCACGCCATATTCTCTTCCACGCTCATATGCGGATAGAGGGCGTAGTTCTGGAACACCATCGCAATGCCGCGATCTTTCGGCTCCATTTCGGTGACGCGCTTGCGGTCGATCCAGATATCGCCGCTGGTGACCCGCTCCAGACCCGCCACCATGCGCAGCAGAGTTGATTTTCCGCAGCCCGAGGGGCCCACCATCACAATAAATTCGCCGTCCGCGACGTCCAGCGTCAACGGTTGGATCACCTGGGTTTTGCCATCCCAGCTTTTGGTTACTGCCTGTAGCTTAAGTCCTGCCATTTTATTTCTCACTATCCACTAAACCACGCACAAACGCGCGCTGCATGGCTAAAACGATGACAACTGGAGGAATCAGCGTGAGCAGCATCGCCGCCATCACCTGATTCCACTGCGTGGTGCCCTGGCCGATGGCGATCATCCCTTTGATGCCCGCGACCGTCGTGCCGAGATTCACGTCGGTAATGATCAGCAGCGGCCACAGATACTGGTTCCAGCCGTAGATAAAGGTGATGACGAACAGCGCCGCCAGGTTGGTTTTCGACAGCGGCAGCACGATGTCGCGGAAGAAGCGCATCGGCGACGCGCCATCGATACGCGCCGCTTCAATCAGCTCGTCCGGCAGGGTCATAAAGAACTGGCGAAACAGGAAGGTCGCAGTGGCCGAGGCCATCAGCGGCAACGTAAGCCCGGCATAGCTGTCGAGCATTTTCAGGTTGGCGATCACTTCCACCGTCGGGAAAATACGCACCTCAACCGGCAGCATCAGCGTGATAAAGATCATCCAGAAGAACAGATTGCGCAGCGGAAAACGAAACCAGACGATGGCGAAAGCGGAGAGCATCGAGACCGTAATTTTGCCCACCGTAATGCCGAAGGCCATGATGAAGCTGTTGAGCATCATCAGCCAGAACGGCGCGCTGTTGGCTCCTACGCCGTTCACCCAGATAAATTTCATGTTTTCGAGCAGATGCCCGCCGGGAATCAGCGTCATCGGCGTGTCAAAGACCGCTTTACTGTCCAGCGTCGCCGCGACAAAGGCGACGTACAGCGGGAACAGAATGACCGCAATCCCTAAAATCAGCATGGTGTGGCTGAAAATCGTCAGCCCGCGACGGTTCTCAATCATTGGTAGCGCACCTTTCTTTCAACGTAGCGGAACTGCACCACCGTCAGAATAATGACGAGGAACATCAGCACCACCGACTGGGCGGCGGAAGCGGAAAGGTCGAGCCCGGCAAAACCTTCACGATAGATCTTATAAATCAGCGTCGTCGTCGCCTGAACCGGCCCGCCGCCGGTTGCGGCATCGATAACCGGGAAGGTATCAAAGAAGGCGTACACCAGATTGACCACCAGCAGAAAAAAGCTCACCGGGGCGATCAGCGGCAACGCCAGCCTGAAGAAGCGGCGAACCGGGCCGGCGCCGTCAATGGCGGCGGCTTCTACCAGCGAGCGAGGAATCGATTGCAGCGCGGCGAAGAAGAACAGGAAGTTGTAACTAATCTGCTTCCACACCGAGGCGAAAACCACGAGGAACATCGCCTGGCCGCTGTTCTGCGCGTGGTTCCAGTCGTAGCCCATCTCACCGAGGAGATGGGTAATTAGCCCGCGGCCGGGGTTGAACAAGAAGATCCACAGCACCGCCGCCACCGCGGGCGCAACGGCATAGGGCAGCAGCATCAGCGTCTGATAGAAACGGCTGCCGCGCACCACGTAATCCACCAGCGCGGCGAAAAATAGCGAGATTAGCAGGCCGCTGACGGTAACCATCGTGCTGAACTTAATGGTGGTCCAGAAGGAGTCCAGGTAGTACGGGTCCTGGAAGAGGGCTAAAAAGTTATCCAGGCCGACAAACTGGCTGGAGAGCCCAAACGGATCGACGCTCTGCAGCGAATACCACAGCGCTTCGCCCGCGGGCCAGATAAAAAAGATGACGGTGATGACCAGCTGCGGCGCGACCAGCAGATAGGGCAGCCAACGCGAGCGGAACACCGGACGGGATGATGACATAGTTAAACTCTGAGTTGGTTTCCCCTCATCCCGGCCCTCTCCCTAAACGGATGAGGGTGAAAAGACGGCTCCGGGCGATCCCCTCTCCCCGGCGGGGAGAGGGTGAGGGGCTGGCTATAAGATTACGACTTCGTTGACTGCTCGAAACGGCGCAGCAGCTGATTACCGCGCTCAACGGCCGCGTCCAGCGCCTGCTGAGGCGTTTTCTTACCGGTCCATACGCTTTCCAGTTCTTCATCAACGATGGTGCGGATCTGCGGCATATTGCCCAGGCGCAGACCTTTGGTGAACGGCAGCGGCGGCTTGTTCAGCATCTGGCGCGTCGCGATATCGGCGCCGGGGTTCTTATCATAGAAACCCTGTTCGCGGGTCAGGTTGTAAGCGGCGGTGGTAATCGGCAGATAGCCGGTTTTCTGATGCCATTCGGCGGCATTTTCCGGCTTAGTCAGGAAATCGAGGAATTTGGCGACCCCGGTATAGGTTTCTTTGTCTTTACCCTGCATCACCCACAGGCTGGCCCCGCCGATAATGGCGTTTTGCGGCGCACCCTTCACGTCGGCGTCGTACGGCATCATGCCTACGCCATAGTTGAACTTCGCATACTGACGGATATCCGCCAGCGAGCCGGAGGAAGCGGTGGTGATGGCGCAGTCGCCGTTATAGAACTTCTCGGTTGACTCGTCTTTGCGCCCAAAGTAGCTGAAGTCGCCTTTCTTGTTCAGCTCTGCGAGCAGGGCGATATGCTTCACCTGCTCTGGCTTGTTGAACTCCAGTACCGCATCGGTACCGTCGAAGCCGTTGTTTTTAGTGGCGACCGGCAGGCCGTGCCAGGCGCTGAAGTTTTCAATCTGGATCCAGCCCTGCCAGCCGCTGGCGTAGCCGCACTTCATCCCGGCGGCCTTCAGCTTCGCGGTATACGCCGCCAGATCCTGCCAGGTTTTCGGCGGCTGTTCCGGGTCTAAACCGGCTTTTTTAAAGGCGTCTTTGTTGTAGTACAGCACCGGCGTGGAGCTGTTAAACGGCTGGGAGAGCAGATGGCCGGTTTTGGAGTCGGTGTAATAACCGGAGACGGTAGGCACGAACTGCGTTTCATCAAACTGAATGCCCGCATCGCTGAACACCTGATAGACCGGCTTTATCGCCTTAGAGGCCATCATCGTCGCGGTGCCGACCTCATAAACCTGCAGAATAGCCGGCGCGTTGCCGGTACGGAAGGCGGCGATGCCGGCGCTCAGGCTCTGTTCGTAGTTGCCTTTGTATACCGGAACAATTTTGTAGTCCGGGTTGGCTGCGTTGAAACGTTGCGCCAGTGAATCAACTTCTTTCCCCAACTCCCCTTCCATGGAATGCCAGAACGGGATAGTGGTTACCGCCAGGGCTTGTCCGGCAAATGCCAGGCTGAGCGCCAGTCCTAAAGCTGTATGTCGTAACGATATCATCGGTTATCTCTCTTGTTGTTCCGGATGCGCGATTTCACGCGTTTTATGTTCGCGGGGGTAACATGACATGCTCGAATGACAGAAAAATAACTATTGCATTACAAAAATATTACAATAAATTGGCAAAAACATGATGAAACGGTGAAAAAAAAGTGGCAGGGAAATGGCAAAGCGAAAAAGAGCGCCCGCGCAGACTACAGATAATCAGGGATCTGTAGTTAAATAGGGTTCGTTAAAGAGCACTCTCCGGCGAGCCGTCACAAGGAAAAATATGAAGACGCTGCATAAACCTACCGAGCGCGTTTTACTCATTCTGGAAACCTTAGCCAACGCGGACGGAATGACGCTTTCCGAGCTATCGCTCAAGACGGATATTTCAAAGGGAACCATTTTCCCGATCCTCAAATCACTGCAGTACCGGAAATATATCAGCCACGACGATCGCAACGGTATTTACACGCTGGGTATCTCATGCGCGGTGCTGGCCAGCTCAACGGTGGAAAAAGAGTTCTGGCTGAAAACGATCAATAGCGAAATGCACGCGGTGGTCAACGAATGCAATGAAGTTTGTCAGCTCGGCATTCTGGATGACGCCTGGGTGCTCTATGTTGATAAAGTCCAGGGCGACCAAACCGTGCAGCTGGTCTCTAAGGTAGGGACTCGCCTTCCGGCGATCTGCTCTGCGCTGGGCAAAGCGCTGCTGCATAAGCACCGCGACGAAGAGATTCTCGAGCTCTATCCGCAGGGTTTTCCCTCCGTTACCGCCCGCAGCGTGACCAATATGGCTCAGCTTCGCCAGCAGCTGGAACGGGTCGCCGCCAGCGGTTATGCCATGGACGATCGGGAAATCAACGATGACACTATTTGCTTCGCGGTGCCGCTGCTGCAGAAAGGCGTCATTCTGGCGGCGATCAGCGTCTCCTTGCCCTCTTTCCGCGCCAGCGATGAGAAAACGCAGCAGGTCATTCGCGCGTTAAAAGAGGCAAAGGGTCGTATTGAGAGCGTGCTCAACAAGCTGCCGGATATCAAAAATTACTGATTTATTCGCCAACGGCGCCAGCGTAATTGTGATTACCCACACAATACCGATATTTAATGATCCACCGCGGCGCCCGATTCTTCTGCATAATTCCCCGTCTATTCATTGATTTAACCAATCATCCATACATCTTTTGCGTCATTTGACTTCACGTCGAGGGCATGTTTACTTATGCCTAATCGCAAATACAAACACAGTTTGTATATACGAACAAACAAAGAGGTTAAATATGCAAAGTCGTTATATCACCCCGGCAATAACGGTTTTTGATGAGCAGGGCAGGCTGGATCCTGACGGAAACTTTCGCCTGTACGATTTCATTAAAAACAGCGTATCGGGATTTGTCGTCATGGGCAGTACCGGCGAGTTTTTCTCGCTGGATATGAAAACATCCCGTCAGATAATTCAAATGGCGGCAGAATTCCCCCGTCAGGGAATAAAGGCCTATGCGGGAGCCAGCCGCATGGATATTGACGAATGCGTAGAGCTGGCAAACTACGCTGATGAGTGCGGGCTGGATGGCGTCATGATTATCAGCCCGTGGTACTTCCGCCTGACGGATGAAGGCATTTATACCTTTTATAGCCAGATTGCTCGCCGCACCGCCGCCAAAATATTCATCTATAACTTTCCGGAGCGCACCGGCTATTCCGTCTCGCCGGAGGTCTGTTTACGACTCGCCAGAGAGTTCCCAAACATTATCGGTCTTAAAGATACTATTCCGGACACCAATCATACGTCGCAGGTGATTCGCCAGGTAAAATCTGAGCTGCCGTATTTTGAAGTCTACGCCGGTTATGACAATAACTTCGCGCACAATGTCCTGTCAGGAGGCAATGGATGTATCGGCGGGTTATCCAATATTTGCCCTGAGCTATTCCGCGACTGGATGCAGGCATTTAGCGATAACGATTTACCGCAAATTAGGCGGTATCAACAAAAAGTGGATGGGTTAATGGATATTTACGCGGTTAACGATCCGTTCATTCCAACATTTAAAAAAGCATTACAGCTGCGCGGAATTATTCAGTCCGACCGCTGCACGCCACCGTTTAGCTCGCTCGCCACCTGCCAGACCGAAAGTATTCAGCGGATACTTTCCCGTGCGGGTATTGAAATTAATGCCTGACCCCTACGTGGAGGTATTATGAAAACCATCACAGCTTACGATAATCCGGCCCTCAATTCAGCGATTACCAAATCATGGAAGCGTCTGGTGCCGCTGATGTTTATTTTGTACTTCATCGCCTTTATCGACAGGGTGAACGTGGGATTCGCCAAAGAGGCGATGCAGGTGGATATTGGGCTCTCCAATTCCGCTTTTGCCCTCGGCGCGGGGATCTTTTTCGCCGCCTATGCGCTGTTTGGCATTCCTGCCAACCTGATTTTGAATAAAATTGGTGCACAGAAATGGTTAAGTATCACCACCGTGCTGTGGGGCGTCCTCTCTGCCCTTACCGGGCTGGTGCAGACGGAAACCCAGTTTATCGTTCTGCGCTTTTTACTGGGATTAGGCGAAGCCGGTTTTTATCCCGGTATCCTGCTGCTGGCCTCCATCTACTTTCCCAATAAAGTTCGCGCCTCCGTCGTCGGTATTTTCGTACTCGGCGTACCGCTGGCGTTAACCTTAGGCTCGCCTATCTCCGGGGCGCTTCTGGAAATGCACGGCTTCCTCGGCAGGCCCGGCTGGTTCTGGATGTTCTTTATCGAAGGCATTCCGGCAGTCATCATGGGGATCTTCGCCTGGTTCTGGCTTGACGATACGCCGGCCAAAGCGCGCTTCCTCAACGACGAAGAGAAAAAGGCGCTGATTGCCCAGCTTCAGCAGGAGCAGCGGCAGACGGAAACCAGCAGCGTCGGCACCGCGCTGAAAAGCCTGAAAGTCTGGCACCTGGCGCTGATCTACGGCACCATCCAGATCAGCGTTTACGGGCTGATGTTCTTCCTGCCTTCGCAAGTCGCCTCGCTAATGGGCTCCACGCTCGGCTTTAAGGAGTCGCTGGTCGCCGCCATTCCCTGGGCCTGCTCCGCCGTCGGCGTCTATTACATTCCGCGTCTGGCGGACAAAATGCCGGCCCGCCGGGTACTGATTTCGGTCATCTGTATGCTGGCTGCGGCGCTGGGGCTGTTTGTTTCCGCCTGGTCCGGCCCGGTACTCGCCATTGCCGCGCTCTCGCTGTCGGCCATCGGCTTCCTCTCCGTGCAACCTATCTTCTGGACTTTCCCGGCGCAGATTGTGTCAGGCTCAGCGCTGGCCGCCAGTATCGGCTTTTGCACCACCATGGGCGCATTTTGCAGCTTCCTCGCGCCGCTGATTCGCGTTGAGGTCGATGCCTTCTTCGGCAACGATTCGGCGGGGCTGGTCGCCCTGTCGCTCATCACCGTCTGTTGTGCGCTGCTGATTGCCGCCCTCGCGGGCAGAAAAGCGACAAACGGCGTCGCGGTCCCCCATCACTAAGTCCTGACGCGCGTATAACAAAGGATAAATAACATGCAGACCATCTTAAAAATTGACCCTACCGATAACCTGATCGTTGCGCTGCAGGACTTACGCAAAGAGCAGCAGGTAAACTGGAACGATGAAGCCTACGTTCTGCGTAGCGATGTCAAAGCCAAGCATAAGTTCGCCACCGAGGATATTGCGCCCGGCGATATCGTTTCGCTGTACGGCGTACCGGTCGGCAAAGCGACGCGGCCCATTGCCCGCGGCGAAGCCATCACTACCGACAATATCAAACACTACGCGGCCCCGGTTTCGCTTAACGACGTCGCGCCTTATGACTGGCAGCAGCCCGATGTGTTCGCCTGGCAGCAGCGGACGTTTAAGGGGATCGTTCGTGAAGATGGCAGGGTCGCCACCGCGAACTACTGGCTGGTCATTCCGCTGGTATTCTGTGAAAACCGCAACGTTCAGCGCGTCACCGACGCATTAAACGACGCTCTCGGCTACGCCAATAACGGCCTGAAAAATTTTGCTCGCCAGGTGACCTCGGCGGGGGCCTTAAACGATACCCGGCATCTGCCCTTCCCGCATCTTGACGGTATCCGCTGTATTACCGTCAACTCCGGCTGCGGCGGCGCCACCTCGGACAGCATGACCATGTGCGACGTGCTGGCCGCCTATTCCGATCATCCCAACGTTCTTGGGGTGACGGTCTTTGCCCTCGGCTGTGAAAAAGCGCGAATTGTCGATTTCAAGGCCGCGCTGGCGAAGCGCAACCCGAACTTCAGCAAACCGATTATTTATTTCAGGCAGCAGGACTGGAGTAGCGAAGAAAAAATGATGCAGGATGCGTTGACCGAAACCTATAACGCGATCCGCGAAGCCCCCGTCGCCGAGCGGCAGAACGTCCCACTCTCCCGGCTCAAAATCGGCGTGAAGTGCGGCGCCTCCGACGGTTTCTCGGGGATCAGCGCAAACCCGGCGATGGGTGAGGTTTCAGATCGTCTTGTCGCCCTCGGCGGCGCGTCGGGGCTGGCGGAATTCCCCGAGCTGTGCGGCGCGGAAGGGGATATCGTTCAGCGCTGCACGACCCGCGAGCTGAAAGAGAAGTTTCTGTCGCTGATGAAAAACTATGAGCATGTCGCGAACTTCTTCGGCACCACCATCGCCGATAATCCCAGCCCGGGAAACATTGCCGATGGGCTGATCACTGACGCTATCAAATCCGCCGGCGCGGCGAAAAAAGGCGGCAGGGCGCCGGTAAGCGCGGTATGCGACTATGCCGAACCGATGGGAGAAAGCGGCCTTTCGCTGGTCTGTACGCCGGGCAACGATGTGGATGCGGTAACGGGCCTGGTCGCGGCGGGGTGCAACGTGGTGATCTTCTCAACCGGGTTAGGTACGCCGACGGGAAACCCCATCGTGCCGGTGCTTAAGGTTTCAACCAACTCCGCGCTGGCGAAAAAGATGCCGGACATTATCGATTATGACTGCGGGCCGATTATCGAAGGTACGCCGCTGGCGGACATCGCCGACGGCCTGTTTGAGAAAATCATCGCCACCGCCAGCGGAACCTGGCGCACCAAAGCGGATGCGCTCGAACAGTATGATTTTATGTTGTGGAAGCGCTCTCTGGAGCTGTAGGAATCCAGCAAAACGCCCGACAGACGCCGGGCGTTTTGACTTCACTAGCCGCCCAGATAGGCGCTACGTACCGCTTCATTCGCCAGCAGCGCGTCTCCGGTATCCTCCAGCACCACGTGGCCGTTTTCCAGCACGTAGCCGCGGTCGGCCAGCTTCAGCGCCTGGTTGGCGTTCTGCTCGACGAGGAAGATGGTCATCCCCTGCTCGCGCAGCTGTTCAATGGTGTCGAAGATTTGCTGAATGATGATCGGCGCCAGACCGAGCGAAGGCTCATCCAACAGCAGCAGGCGCGGCTGGCTCATTAGCGCGCGACCGATGGCCAGCATCTGCTGCTCGCCGCCGGACATGGTGCCCGCCCGCTGAACCCGACGCTCATGCAGGCGCGGAAACAGCTCATAGACCCACTTGATGCGGGTCTGGAACTGGTCGCGGTCGGCAAAGAAACCGCCCATCGCCAGGTTCTCTTCCACCGTCATCCGCGAGAAGACGCGACGCCCTTCCGGTACAATCGCCACCGCTTCGCGCATGATTTTCGCCGTCTGCCAGTCGGTAATATCTTTACCGTCGAACACCACGCGTCCGCTAGAGGCGCGCGGGTCGCCGCACAGGGTGCCCAGCAGGGTGGTTTTCCCCGCGCCGTTCGCGCCAATCAGGGTGACAATCTCTCCCTGATTGATATGCAGGCTGACGTTGTGCAGCGCCTGGATCTTGCCGTAGTGCGCGCTGACGTTGTCAAAAGATAACATCACTTTTTCCATCTTATGCCTCACCAAGGTATGCGCGGATCACGTCCGGGTTGTTGCGGATCTCTTCCGGCGTACCGTTGGCCAGCGGCGTACCCTGGTTTACCACGTAAATACGGTCGGAAATGCCCATCACCAGCTTCATATCGTGCTCAATCAGCAGGATAGTGGTGTTGTGATGGCTGCGCAGCTCGGCGATCAGTTCGTCCAGCTCTTTGGTCTCTTTCGGGTTCAGCCCCGCCGCCGGTTCATCCAGCATCAGGATTTCCGGCTGAGTCACCATACAGCGGGCAATCTCCAGACGACGCTGGTCGCCGTAGGCCAGGTTACTGGCCTGACGGTTGGCGTGCTCAAGCAGGCCGATACGCTCAAGCCAGGTCGCGGCGCGATCGAGCGCTTCGCTCTGGGCGCGGCGGAAGGATGGCGTCTTCAGCAGGCCGGAGAAAACCCCGGTTTTCAGCTGCTGATGCTGCGCCACCAGCAGGTTTTCAATCACCGTCATTTCGCGGAACAGACGCACGTGCTGGAAAGTTCGCACCACGCCCATGCGGGCGATCTGCTGGCCCGGCAGCCCTTCCAGGTGCTGGTCGCGCAGCATAATGGTGCCGCCGGTTGGCTTATAGAAACCGGTCAGGCAGTTGAAGACGGTGGTTTTGCCCGCGCCGTTAGGGCCGATAAGCGAAACGATTTCCCGCTCGCGCAGCTCCAGCGACACGTTGTTGACCGCCAGCAGGCCGCCAAAACGCATCATCAGACCGTTTACGGATAATAATGGCTGACTCATGCCTGCTCTCCTTCTTTGGCCTGCCCATTTTTCAGCTTCAGCTGTGGACGGGTCATCGGCAGAAGCCCCTGCGGACGCCAGATCATCATCAGTACCATCAGCGCACCCAGCATCAGCATGCTGTATTCATTGAAATCACGCATCAGCTCGCGCGAGACTACCAGCAGAACCGCCGCCAGGATCACCGCGAACTGCGAACCCATACCGCCGAGAACCACAATCGCCAGCACAAAGGCCGACTCGGCGAAGGTAAAGGATTCCGGGCTGACGAAGCCCTGACGGGCGGCGAACAGGGTGCCGGCAAAACCGGCAAACGCGGCGCTGATGGTAAAGGCGGTCAGCTTGATGCGCGTCGGGCTGAGGCCCAGCGAGCGACAGGCGATCTCATCTTCGCGCAGCGCTTCCCACGCGCGGCCCAGCGGCATCCGCAGCAGACGGTTAATCACGAACAGGCTTAACACCACCAGCAGCAGAGCGACCAGATAGAGGAAAATCACGCGATCGGAGGGGTCGTACTTCACGCCGAAGAAATTGCTGAACGTATCCCAGCCGCCTTCACGAGCGCTGCGGCTAAATTCAAGGCCGAAGAGCGTCGGTTTTGGGATCTGGCTAATGCCGTTCGGACCGCCGGTTATTTCGGTGTTGTTGAGCAGCAGGATGCGCACGATTTCGCCAAAGCCGAGCGTGACAATCGCCAGATAGTCGCCGCGCAGGCGCAGAACCGGGAAGCCAAGCAGGAAGCCCGCCGCCGCCGAAACCAGCCCCGCCAGCGGCAGACAGGTCCAGAACCCCAGGCCGTAATAGTGGTTCAGTAGCGCAAAGGTATAGGCGCCGATGGCATAAAAGCCGCCGTAGCCCAGCACCAGCAGGCCGGAAAGCCCCACCACCACGTTAAGTCCCAGGCCGAGAATGATATAGATCATCGTCAGGGTAGCGATATCCACCGTCCCGCGCGACACCATAAACGGCCACGCCACGGCGATAACCAGCAGGGCGATCAGGAACAGCTTCTGTTTTACCGTCGAACCGTCGATAGCCGGCAGAATAAACTTCGGCCCGGAGACGTTCTTAATGGTTTTCTGGAAAACAGGACGCAGCAGCTGGAAGAAGAAGACCACTGCGGTACCGATATAGATCCACTGCCAGCGGATATCGGCGGCGGTATCCACCACCAGTTTGGTGCCATCCAGCTCCAGCTGCACGCCCATAAAGACGCCCGCCAGAATAAAGAACATCACCGCGGACAGCAGCGCCATCGCAAAATGCATCGGTTTCATACTTTTTCTACCTCCGGACGACCCAGGATACCGGTAGGCATCACCAGCAGAACCAGGATCAGCAGCGCGAAGGAGACCACGTCTTTATATTCCGTGCTGAGATAGGCAGAAGAGAGCGCTTCGGCGATACCGAGGATCAGCCCGCCGATCATCGCCCCAGGAATGCTGCCGATACCGCCAAGAACCGCCGCGGTGAAGGCCTTCATCCCGGCCATAAAGCCGATGTACGGGTTGATAACGCCGTAAAACTGACCGAGCAGAACCCCGGCAACCGCCGCCATTGCCGCACCGATAACAAACGTCAGCGCAATCACGCGGTCGGTGTTAATCCCGAGCAGGCTGGCCATTTTCAGATCTTCCGCGCAGGCGCGGCAGGCGCGCCCCATGCGGGAATAGCGGATAAACAGCGTCAGCGCCAGCATCGCGATAAACGTCACCACCCAGATAACCAGCTGCATGGTGGTAATGGTCGCGGAGAAGTTGTCGCTGCTGCCCACCGTCCACTGGCCGTTAAACAGGCTTGGCAGCGCGACATCGCGCGAACCTTCCGTCAGGCTGACGTAGTTTTGCAGGAAGATGGACATCCCGATGGCGGAGATCAGCGCAATCAGGCGTTTGGAGCTGCGCACGGGCCGGTAGGCCACGCGTTCGATACTCCAGCCGTAGGCGCTGGCAATGACGATAGCGCCGACGAATCCGGCGGCAACCAGCAGCCAGCTGGTATCAATGCCCATCATCATCAGGGCGGCAATGATCATGAAGGAGACGTAGCTGCCAATCATATAGACCTCGCCGTGGGCGAAGTTGATCATGCCGATAATGCCGTACACCATGGTATAGCCGATGGCAATCAGCGCGTAGGTGCTTCCCAGCGTGACGCCGTTAAACATCTGCTGCAGAAAATAGAGAAACTGCTCGGACATAAGGTAACCTTTTTCTACCCGCCCGCTTTGCGCGGGCGGTGGGATAACTTGTCTTATGGCTTATTTCGCGAGGGTGGATGACCCGTCCGCGTGCCACTGGAAGACACCAAACTCAAATCCCTTCAAATCGCCTTTTTCGTCCCAATTCAGCGGCCCAATCACGGTTTTCGCGCCGTGAGCTTTCAGATCTTTGATTAAATCCAGCGGCTCCTGGCTTGCGGCCCGGTCCATCGCCTGCGCCAGAGACTGCACGGCGGCGTAGGTGATCCAGACATACGGACCGCTCGGGTCTTTCTTCTCTGCTTTGAGCGCGTCAACGATAGCGCTGTTGGCCGGGTCCTGGTCATAGCGTTTCGGCATCGTGACCAGCATGCCTTCCGCCGCATCGCCCGCGATGTTGGACAGCGACGCGTTACCCACGCCTTCCGGGCCCATAAACACGGTTTTCAGGCCCACGGAGCGCGCCTGGCGCAGCATCTGGCCCATTTCCGGGTAGTAGCCGCCGTAGTAAACGAAGTCGATATTCTCTTTTTTCAGGCGCGCCAGCAGCGCGGAGAAGTCTTTTTCACCGGCGGTAATGCCGTCGAAGAAGACGATATTCGCGCCGCCTTTTTTCAGGCTCTCCTGGACAGAACGCGCCAGGCCTTCACCGTACTGCTGCTTATCATGAATGATAGCAATACGCTGCGGTTTGACGGTTTCCATGATGTATTTTGCGGCGGTCGGCCCCTGCGAAGAGTCCAGACCGGCGGTACGCATGATGTACTGATAGCCGCGCTGGGTCAGCTCCGGGTTGGTTGCTCCCGGGGAGATCATCAGAATGCCTTCATCTTCATAGATATCGGATGCCGGCTGAGTGGAAGAAGAACACAGGTGGCCGATAACGTACTGAATACCGTCATTGACGATTTTATTCGCCACCGCAACGGCCTGTTTCGGGTCGCAGGCGTCATCGTACTCCACGGCAACCAGCTTATCGCCCTTGATGCCGCCCTGGGCGTTAATATCTTTGATCGCCTGGCGCGCGCCGTTGAATTCCATATCGCCCCACTGGGCTACCGGGCCAGACATTGCGCCAACAACGGCGACCTTAATATCTTTGGCAAAAGCCGCCTGGGACATCGCCAGTGCGACTAACCCCGCGATAACCGTTTTCGCGTTCCTTTTCATGCTGCAGAACCCCGTTCGTGATGTGGTGTAAATATTTTGTATTTTTATGGTTAAAAAGCATTCTGTGCTTTTATTAAACAACGCTACTTTTACCATTATCTTTAATGGTTTAGCGAGGTTTTTTGCCTGAATCCAGAGTAAAATCTCTATTTTTCAGGCGATTAAGCAAAGATAATATTCTGTATTTGCTGGAAGATAAACAAAAAAAGTCCAGTAAACAGCATAAAATAACGATACATAAGGCGGAATAAAACGCTACACATCAGGTTAAAATTCTGCTTATTTTTCGATCCATGATGAATTGCACTACCCTGCTCCTTCCAGGAAAACGAATCCCCTGATGAACAGGCAAAAAAGGGCGCTCCGCCCGGCGGGGAATTTGGATACACTAACGCATCCGTTTTGACTGGACCCTCGCGTATGAAACTGACCATTATTCGTTTACAGCACTTCAGCGATCAGGATCGCATCGACTTAGGTAAAATCTGGCCGTCGCAGGATCTCGCGGCGCTGCCGTTAGATGAGAGCCATCGTATTTATGCCGCCCGCTTCAATGAGCGCCTGCTGGCAGCGGTTCGCGTAACGCTGAACGGCGTTGAGGGCGAGCTCGGCGCGCTGTGCGTGCGTGAAGTGACCCGCCGTCGCGGCGTCGGACAATATTTAGTGGAACAAGCGCTAAAGGATAATCCAGAAATCACCAGCTGGCGGATCGCGGATGTCGGCGTGGAAGACCGCGGCGTGATGGCGGCGTTTATGCAGGCGCTGGACTTTAGCGCGCAAACCGGCGGTTGGGTAAAAAATCACTAAATCGGCGAAAGAAGGCCGAATATTCCCGGATTGCGGCGTAACGCCTTACCCTGGCTACCGACTCGCAGATGTTTGCAAATCTGTAGCCCACTCAGCTAAGCGTCAGCAGGGCGTGTTCGTCTATTTAACCCAGCATTTCGCGATGCAGAAAGGCGTCAAGCCCCTCAACCCCGGAAGCTTACATCAGTAAGTGACCGGGGTTGAGGGGCGCAGACAACGCCTCTGCGGCGTGAAAGGCGCAGGTTAAATTATTTGGCGTCGGTCGCCGTACCATTAGCATGCCAGGTAAACACGCCGAACTCGAAGCCCTTCAGGTCGCCCTTCTCGTTCCAGGTGAGCGGCCCCATTACGGTATCGACCGTAGCCCCTTTCAGATATTTGGCGATTTCAGCCGGATCTTCTGACTGATTCAGACCTGCCTGCAGCGACTGCAGCGCGGCATAGGTGGTCCACACGAACGCGCCGCTCGGATCCTGTTTCTTCGCTTTGATCGCATCCACAATCGGTTTGTTCGCCGGCACCTGGTCGTAGTTCTTCGGCTTAGTCACCAGCATACCTTCCGCAGAAGCGCCCGCGATATTAGACAGGGACACGTTCGCTACCCCTTCCGGCCCCATAAACTGCGTTTTCAGGCCAGCGGCGCGAGACTGACGCAGGATCTGCCCCATCTCCGGGTGGTAGCCGCCGTAGTAGACGAAGTCGATGTTCTCTTTCTTCAGACGCGCCACCAGGGTAGAGAAGTCTTTCTCACCGGCGGTGATGCCGTCAAAGAACACCACGTTGGCGCCGCCCTTCTTCAGGTTGTCCTGCACCGCGCGGGCCAGACCCTCGCCGTACTGCTGCTTGTCGTGGACAATCGCGATGCGCTGCGGCTTCACTTTTTCCAGGATGTATTTGGCAGCGGTTGGCCCCTGATCGGAGTCCAGACCGGTAGTGCGCAGAATCAGGTGATAGCCGCGGGCCGTCAGCTCCGGCGCGGTGGCGGCCGGAGTGATCATCAGCACGCCTTCATCTTCATAGATATCAGACGCCGGCTGAGTGGAAGAAGAGCACAGGTGGCCGATAACGTATTTGATACCGTCGTTAATCACTTTGTTAGCGACGGCAACCGCTTGTTTCGGGTCACAGGCGTCGTCGTATTTTACCATCTGCAGCTTATTGCCTTTGATGCCGCCTTTGGCGTTGATATCGGCAATGGCCTGCTCAGCGCCAGTAAACTCCTGGTCGCCGTACTGCGCTACCGGACCGGACATCGCGCCAACGACGGCGACTTTGATATCTTCGGCCATTGCCGTACCGCTCATGATTAAGGCAATACATCCTGCCAGTAACGCTTTACCCTTCATATTCATCCTGAGGCTCCCCATTATTATGGTTTTTGCATTTGTTGTGATGTTGTTTATTAGCGCATTATTCTAATTAGACACATAAGAAAAGCATATGATAGTTAGATTAGGGTCTGCCGCCTGCGCTTTTGCAGCACACTATGCTAAACATACCGTCATTCAGGAGAATTGGAAACGATAAAATTGCGGAGTATGTAACAGATAAGTGACAAATAAAAACCCGCGCCGGAATAAACCGAACGCGGTGGCATGAGCAACGCGACTACCAGCCCGCGGGCAGATAGCCAAAGGCAGAAGCGATGGCGTAGACGGCGCTGCAAAGATAGAGCAATACGATGAAGATCTGGATGAACGGGTGCGTTATCAGCGCCGGGCAGGTCCAGCCGGGAGTGATATCCCCCTGCCGCCGCGAACCTTTCAGGATAAGGATCGGCATGATGGACAAAATCACCCCGCTAAATACCCCGGCAAAATAGAGCGCGTTCACGAAGGACACCATCCCGCTGTAGGCCAGAATAAATGGCGGCACGGCGACCACCAGCAGCACCTTAAAGCGTTTGAACGGCTGCTCGTCGTTGCCCAGGCGAAACTGATCGAAAATATTGGTCAGGAAGCTTCCGCCCAGTCCCCAATAGGAAGTCAGCATCGCGCAGAGCGCAAAGAGATTTGCCGAGAAGAAAGCCCACTCGCCGAGCGCCCTGCCCCAGGAAATGGTCGCCACATCAGAAATATTATCCAACCCGCTTAACGCAATCACCGAAAGCGGGACCAGCGCCAGCAGGCAAAAGGTTAACAGCATCCCTACCATAATGGCCTTCGGCAGTTTCTCCGGTTTATCAGCGAAACCGCGCGCCATTTCCGGCACGATATACTGCGCGGAGAAGCAGAAGGCGACGACGTTAAATACTGGCACCATATACAGCCAGTTACCGTCGAGTAAATACCCCACGCTGGCGGTCTCTTGCAGCAACGTGGCGGCGACAAGAATGGCGATCATGACGACCATGCCGATACTAATGAATTTTTCACCCCGGCCAATCGCCTTCAGGCCAAGATAAAGCACTCCGGCCGCGGGAATAAAAAACAGCGCGCTACCGAGGGCCGGCGAGATGCCGAATAACGAATGCAGGAGTTTACCGCTGCCGGTCATATAAGCCGTCAGCGCGCCGACGCTGTTGACGCAAACGGAGAGGAACATCATCAGCGCGCCAAAGCGGCCGACGTAGCGCTGCGACAGGCCGCTAAGCTGCAGATGCTTACGCGTGCGCAGCGTCGACTCCGCGACGTAGAGCATCGTAACGGTTGTCAGGCTACCGACAACGATCAGCCAAAACAGCAGCGGCAGAAAGCCCGCTTTGCTGGAGGCATAGGCGATGGATAGCACCCCAGCGCCGATATTGGTGCCGACGATCATCGACACGCCTTCAATGAAACTCAGAGATTTTGCAGGTACAGCGGTACGCTCCCGGCTCGTCAGAACCGGAGAAAAGGTGGAGTTGTCAGACATAATATTTTCCGTTTTATTCCGGCAACATCCGCTGCCGGAAAAAAGGTGATATCAGGGTGATAAACCACTCACGCTGAGCATGACTGGCCAGAACGCGGCATCCTGTTTCTCTTCGGCTTCCCTGCCGCCGCAGTCTGACCGGGCGAAAAGTTAGGGCTTCAGCACGCGGGCCAGAATATCCAGCGCCTTCGTAAACTGCGCATCCGGAATCGTTAACGGATAGAGGAAGCGAATGACGTTGCCGTAGACGCCGCAGCTCAGCAGCAGCAGACCGTTCTCCTGGGCTTTTTGCTGGATTTGACGAGTGATCTCCGCCGACGGCTCGCCGGTTTGCGGATCGTTAAACTCCACCGCCACCATCGACCCCTGGCCGCGTACGTCCGCAATGGCCGGGCAGCTTTGACGCGCCTGATTCAGCACTTCTTTCAGATGGCTGCCTAAGCGCTCAGCGCGCTGGCACAGTTGCTCTTCTTCAATCACGTCCAGCACCGCGTGCGCAGCCGCGACCGCCAGCGGGTTACCGGCATAGGTACCGCCCAGGCCGCCCGGCGCAGGCGCATCCATCACCTCGGCGCGACCGACCACGCCGGAGAGCGGGAAACCGCCGGCCAGGCTTTTAGCCATCGTCATCAGGTCAGGCTTCACATCATAGTGCTGCATCGCAAACAGCTTGCCGGTGCGCGCAAAGCCGGTTTGTACTTCATCGGCAATCAGCAGAATGCCGTGGGTATCGCACAGCGCGCGCAGCGCCTGCATAAACTCAGGCGGGGCGACGTTAAAGCCGCCTTCCCCCTGAATCGGCTCCAGCACAATCGCCGCCACCTGGTCGGCCGCGATATCGGCTTTAAAAATACGATCCAGGCTTTTCATCGCGTCAGCGGTGGTAATGCCATGGGCGGCATTCGGGTAGACTGCGTGATACACCGATCCCGGGAACGGACCGAAACCAATCTTATAAGGCGCCACTTTACCGGTCAGCGCCATGGTCATAAACGTGCGGCCGTGGAATCCGCCGCCGAAGGTAATCAACCCCGGACGACCGGTATAAGCGCGCGCAATTTTCACTGCGTTTTCAACCGCTTCCGCCCCGGTGGTAAAGAACGCCGTTTTTGCCGGACCGTCAATCGGCGCCAGCGCGTTAATCCGCTCGGCCAGCGTGACGTAGCTTTCGTACGGGACAATCTGATAAGCAGTATGGGTAAAGGCCTGCAGCTGTTGTTCAACGGCTGCAATGATTTTAGGGTGCCGATGGCCGGTATTCAGCACCGCGATGCCGGCGGCGAAATCAATCACCTCATTCCCTTCAATATCCCACAGCGTAGCGTTCTCTGCTTTCTCAACAAAGTAGCTGCACATTACCCCTACGCCGCGCGGAGTCGCCTGCTGGCGACGCTGATTCAGTTCTGAACTTTTCACCGGGAATCTCCTGTCATGTGTGTCACGTTATCGCAACAAATCCGAAACTATGTCGTTTATTTACACAGGATTTGGCCCTATAATCGAGTACCAATTCAGATTATCTGAGGGATCCAATTGCGTTCGCTCATCGCAGACCTGGTGCTGGTCAGATTGCAGAAAGAAACCGATCCGCTCCTGCACAAGCGCCTTTACAAGGCGATTCGCCACGCCATTCTGGATGGTTCTCTGCCGCCCCATAGCCGCCTGCCGCCGTCGCGGGATCTGGCGGGGGAGCTGAGAATGTCCCGCAACACAATTTTAACAGTTTATGAACAACTACTGGCCGAGGGGTACGTCGTGTCCCGTCGCGGCAGCGGAACATTCGTCGCGAAAACGCTGCCCGATATGTTCCTTCCCGCCAGCAGCGCCAGTGAAAGCAGCCCGGCGCCGGCAACCAGCGCGCCTATCTCCCGGCGCGGCCAGCATCTGCTGGGACAGGTCAGCGCCAGCCCGCGTCAGTGGGGGGCATTTATCCCCGGTGTACCGGACGTCAACGCGTTTCCCCATCCGCTGTTCAGTAAAATCCAGGCGCGTATCAGCCGCCGTCCAAAACCGGAACAGCTCAGCTACAGCTGTAACGGCGGAACGGCCGAGCTACAGCACGCGTTGGTGGACTATCTGAGAGTAGCGCGCGGCGTTCAGTGTCAGGCAGATCAAATTCTTATCACCGAAGGGATCCACCAGGCTATCGACCTGATCACCCGCATGCTGTGCGACCGCGGCGATCTCGCCTGGGTGGAGGAGCCGTCCTACTGGGGCATTCGCCATGTGCTGGCGATGAATGAAGTGCGGGCCGAGCCCGTGGTGGTTGATGCCAGCGGCCTGTGTCCGCCCGAAAGCATAGCCGAAGCGCCGCGGCTGATCTTCGTGACGCCGTCCCATCAGTATCCCCTCGGCGCGGTAATGAGCCTTGAGCGCCGACAGCGCCTGCTCACGCTGGCCCATCAGCACGGCAGCTGGATTGTGGAGGATGATTACGACAGCGAGTTTCGCTTTTCCGGCCAGCCGATCCCGGCGCTACAGGGCTTAGTCGCCGAAGCGCCGGTGGTCTACGTCGGGACGTTCAGTAAGACGCTCTACCCGGGGCTGCGGCTGGGCTATGTCGTGCTGCCTCGTCCGCTGGCGGCCGAACTCAAAAACGCCCATGCCGAGCTCTATCGCGGTGGCCATTCGCTTATCCAGCTGGCGCTGGCGGAATTTATCAACGCCGGTCATTACTCGGCGCATATTCGCCGCATGCGCCTGCTCTACAGCCGCCGTCGCGTCTTTTTGACCGAGCTGATTGAGCGGCACTGCGGGCCGCACGCGCTGTCGGACTTCAGCGATAATGCCGGACTGCATCTGATCCTGAATTTGCCGGATGAGGCGGATGACGTGGCGATTGCCCGCGATGCCAACGCACGCAATATTTTAGTGCGTCCGCTGTCGCGCTATTACCTGACAACGCAACGCAAGAAAGGGCTGTTGATGGGTTTTGCTTCGCAGCCGGAAACGCAGATGGAGCCGGCGTTCAACATCCTGCTTGCGTGCCTGAAAATGCACTGCCCGCAGGCGCTGGCGGAGGCAGAAAAACAAAACGCCCCAACGTAATGTGGGGCGTTATCGGGGACTGGCGCTCAGATTAGGCTTCGATAGCGGCGCGCAGTTTTTTCATGGCGTTCTTTTCAAGCTGACGTACACGTTCAGCCGACACGCCGTAGCGGTCCGCCAGCTCCTGCAGCGTGGACTTGTTGTCTTCGTCCAGCCAGCGGGCGCGGATGATGTCCTGGCTACGTTCGTCAAGACCCTGCATCGCGTCGGTCAGCTTGTTCGCCGCCTGCTCTTCCCAGTTATCGTCTTCGATGCCGTCGGCAAAGTTAGACGATTTATCCTGCAGATAGAGCACCGGCGCCATCGGCTGGCTATCGGACTCATCATCCGAAGACATGTCGAAGGTCATGTCCTGCGCCGCCATACGTGACTCCATCTCACGCACGTCTTTGCTCGACACGCCCAGCTCGCGGGCGACCATTTCGACTTCGTCCTGGTTGAACCAGCCCAGACGCTGCTTGGTTTTACGCAGGTTAAAGAACAGCTTACGCTGCGCTTTCGTGGTCGCGACCTTCACGATACGCCAGTTACGCAGCACGTATTCATGAATTTCCGCTTTGATCCAGTGCACGGCGAAGGAAACCAGACGCACGCCCACTTCCGGGTTAAAACGGCGCACGGCTTTCATCAGGCCAATGTTGCCTTCCTGAATCAGATCCGCCTGCGGCAGGCCATAGCCCGAGTAGTTACGAGCAATATGAACAACAAAGCGCAGGTGAGACAGGATCAGCTTTTTCGCTGCTTCCAGATCGCCCTGGTAATGCAGCTTTTCAGCAAGCTCCCGCTCTTCATCAGCCGATAACATCGGCCAAGTGTTAGCAGCCCGGATGTACGATTCCAGGTTACCAACGGGGGCTAAGGCTAAAGTTTGCATATCTTTGGTCATTCAAATCCTCTCAATCGATATCTTCTGGCATCATTCTGTCCTCACAACGGAGCAACAAACATGCCAGCATTGATGAGCAACGAGAATATCACTCACATTAGTATCAGACAGTGATTTTATCCACAAGTTCCATGCAATGATGTGAATAGATTACGCACAAAATGTGACATGGTTATGAAGTTTAGGGAAGCGTCAACAGGGACTCTTTCCCTGCAGAGAGATATTCAGTGCAGGGAAAGATTATACCAGATTTTTATTACTCGGGAGTAAAGTGACGTAAATGTTGAACGGTTGCCAGCCAGGCGGCGACCCAGCCAATCATTGAGCAAACAATCAGCATCAGGAGACACTCGTCAAAGCCTAAGCCGCTGAGTTCAAACTGCGTCCCGAACACTTTCGCCACTTCGGTGACCGCCGACGACAGGCGCATGACCATAATCTCCGACAGGATCAGCGACAGAAACGCGCCGGAGAACCCCAGCAGCGCCCCGCCGTAAAGGAACGGACGCAGAATAAAACCATCCGTCGCGCCAATCAGTTTCTGCACGTTAATGGTATCGCGACGGGCGAAGATGCTCAGACGCACGCTGTTGCCGATGACCAGGAAGACCGCCGCCACCATCAGTACGCCGATCATCGCCGACACGCGTCCGACCAGCCCGGTTAGCGACGAGAGGCGCGCAAACCAGCTGTCATCCATACGCACTTCATCAACGCCCTGAACGTGGCTCACGCGGTCGCGCAGCGTGTTCAGCGCCTCAACGCTCTGGAAATCAATCTTAGGCACCACGATCGCTACCGCCGGCAGCGGGTTCTCTTCCAGCATATCCAGCGCGCCGCCAAAGCCAGACCAGTTGCGGAATTCGCCAAGGGCTTCATCACGCGACAGATAGTTGACCTTCTCGACGCCCTGCTCCGCCTGCAGCTGGCCGACTACCCGCGCAGCGGCATCGTCATCCAGCGTTTTCTCCAGATAGACGGTGATTTGCGGCGTAGGGTAATACTGCGACGCCGCGGTGCTGACGTTTTTGTAAACCATGTAGCATACGCTCGGCAGGGTCAACGAAATGGCGATCACCATCACCGTCAGGAACGTCGCCAGCGGCGTACTTTTCAGATCCTGTATCGCGCCGTGCCAGGCGTAGCGCACCTGCTCATTGAATACGTTGCTCTTGCGGGAAGCCGGATTCGGCGCCGCTTTTGGCCGTTTCGACGCATTGCGTCCGCCGCTACCGCCCGCCCCGCCCGCATTGCGGAAACGGTCGAATCGATTGCCGAATCGGCGAATGTGGTTCATTGCCTCGCGCTTATTCACCGATATGGCCTCCATGCATATGCCCCTCGCTGAGGGACAGGACGCGGTACGGACGACTGGAGATAAGCCCCAGGTCATGCGTCGCCATCAGTACCGTCACCCCAACGCGGTTAAACTCTTCAAACAGACGTAAGATCCCTTCCGACAGCGCTTCGTCGAGGTTACCGGTCGGTTCATCCGCCAGCAGGACCGCGGGTTTGTTCACCACCGCGCGGGCGATGCCCACGCGCTGTTGTTCACCGCCTGAAAGCTGAATCGGCAGGTTTTTCGCTTTGTCCAACAGCCCGACTTTATCCAGCGCCGCCGAGACGCGACGACGGATATCATCGCCGCTGGCGCCGGCGATAATCAGCGGGATCGCCACATTATCGTAAACGGTACGGTCCATCAGCAGATGGTGGTCCTGGAAAATCATGCCAATCTGACGGCGCAAAAACGGCACCTCGCGGCTCTTCAGGCGGCTGATATCATGGCCGCCGAAGAGGATTTTGCCGGCGCTGGGCCGTTCGATACCGCAGATAAGCTTCAGCAGGGTACTTTTCCCCGCGCCGGAATGGCCGGTCAGAAACGCCATCTCGCCCGCCTGCAGGTGGAAAGTCACCCCCTGCAGCGCTTGTCTCCCACCGAGATAGGCTTTGCTGACTTGTTCAAAGCGAATCATTTTTAATCCTCTCGGGCAAAAAGTGCCTCAATAAAGTCGCCCGCATTAAACGGACGCAGATCTTCAATACGTTCGCCAACACCGATGTAGCGAATCGGAATACCGAACTGATCGGCAACCGAGAAGATAACCCCGCCCTTGGCGGTACCATCCAGCTTAGTCAAGGTGATACCGGTCAGTCCAACCGCTTCGTGGAACAGTTTGGCCTGGCTAATCGCGTTCTGCCCTGTGCTGGCGTCAATGGTCAGCATAACTTCATGCGGCGCATCGACATCGAGTTTTTTCATGACGCGGACAATCTTCTTCAGTTCTTCCATCAGGTGCGATTTATTCTGCAGACGGCCCGCGGTATCGGCAATCAGGACGTCAATATTGCGCGCCTTCGCCGCCTGGATGGCATCGAAAATGACCGATGCCGAGTCCGCGCCGGTATGCTGGGCAATCACCGGAATATTATTACGCTGCCCCCAAACCTGGAGCTGCTCAACCGCCGCCGCACGGAAGGTATCGCCCGCCGCCAGCATCACCGACTTGCCCTGCTGCTCGAACTGACGCGCCAGCTTACCGATGGTGGTGGTTTTACCGACGCCGTTGACGCCGACCATCAGAATCACAAACGGCGTTTTGCCTTCTACGTTCAGCGGCTCATCCACTTTCGCCAGGATATCGCCCATCTCTTCTTTCAGCAGGCCGTACAGCGCCTCGGCGTCGCGCAGCTGCTTACGGCTGGCGTCGTTGGTCAGATTAGTGATGATCTTACGCGTGGTCTCCACACCGACGTCGGCAATCAGCAGCTGCTCTTCCAGCTCTTCAAACAGATCATCGTCGATTTTCTTACCGCGGAACAGACTGATAAATCCGGAACCGAGGTTTTGTTTGGTTTTCACCAGGCTGCGTTTGAGGCGGGCGAAGAAACCTTCTTTGGTCGGTTTTTCCTGCTCTAACGGCGTCACGACGGTTTCGTCCGGCACCACCTCCACGGCGTTTTCCGCCGCATCGGCTGCCGCCAGAGCCTGCGCTTCCAGCTCTTCATCGCTGATATCGGCTTGCGCATCCGCTAACGGTTCGCCTGCTTCGGCATCTTCGACAACGGCTTCTTCAATCACCGCTTCCGGTTCGGCAATCACCGCTTCCGGCGTCTGCTCAGCGACGGCTTCAGCCGCGACCGGCTCGGCAATGACCTCTTCAACCAGCGGCTCAGCGACAATTTCTTCAACCGCAGGCTGCTCCGCAACCTCTTCAACGACCGGAGATTCGACAACCGCCTGCGGTTGTTCGCTATCAACGACCTGCTCGGTCACCTCAACCACCTCGGCGGCAAAGGCTTCGGCGTCCGGTTTCTCCGTCGCAGGCGCGTCGACCGTTTGCGGCGCAGCGGCAGGCGCTTCGCTTTCCGCGGACGGTTCTGCAACCTCTTGCTGGGCTTCTACTTTTTGTTCTGTTTCGCTTTCCTGCGCCTGTTCTTTTTGGCCAAAGCCCAGCCAGGAAAAGAAGCCACGTTTTTTGTCTTTCGCCATTTGCGACTACACTCCTCGCTGTTAATTCATGGCACAGCTTCGGCCAGTTGGTAGCGGAAGCTGAAAAATGATGAAATTAGTCGGATAGTCTACCACTTAACTTAACTCGCATCACCGCCCCCGGATTAAGGTTTCGTCAACCGCTGCCGATCGTTAGAATAGCAGCCCGGAAGTTGAGACTTGAGCAAAGAGATGAAGAAACCAAACCACGCAGGCAGCGGCCAGATCCGTATTATCGGCGGGCAATGGCGGGGCCGTAAATTACCGGTGCCGGAGAGCCCGGGTCTGCGCCCGACCACCGACCGGGTACGCGAAACGCTATTTAACTGGCTGGCGCCATCGATCGTTGACGCGAGCTGCCTCGACTGCTTCGCCGGCAGCGGCGCGCTGGGCCTAGAAGCCCTCTCCCGCTACGCGGCCAACGCCACGCTGCTGGAAATGGAACGCGGCGTCGCGCAGCAGCTGCAAAAAAACCTTGCGACCCTCAAAGCCAGCAACGCTAAGGTCGTGAACACCAATACTTTAGCGTTTCTCGCTCAGGCGGGCGCGCCGCACGATATCGTGTTTGTCGATCCCCCGTTTCGTAAAGGGCTGCTTGAAGAAACGCTGAAACTGCTGGAAAACAACGGCTGGCTTAGCGATGAAGCGCTCATCTACATCGAGAGTGAAGTCGAAAACGGTTTACCGCCGGTGCCGATGAACTGGCACGTCTATCGTGAAAAAGTGGCCGGACAGGTCGCCTACCGTCTCTATCAACGTGAGGCCCAAGGAGAAAACTATGCTGATTAATTTTGGCCGCTTGCTGATGCTGTGCGTGTGGGCGTTTCTATTGCTGAATCTGTTTCAACCGTTCCCAAAGCCGCTGAATATCTTCGTTAACGTGGCGCTAATCTTTATGATTCTGATGCACGGCCTGCAGCTGACGCTGCTCAAGGCGACGCAGACGAAAGAGATGCCGCCGCTGGGGCGCTTCGAGCAGGTCCGTATTTTCATCTTCGGCGTGTTCGAACTGGTCGCCTGGCAGAAAAAGCTCAAGGCGACCCTGAAGAAGAAGTAATGCCCGGAAAAGGTTCAGGGATCTGGCGCAAAGCCCATAAACCGCGAACCTTTATAGCTCAGGACGCCTTTATCGCCGACGCTTAACGCATGATACTGCGGCGCCTGCAGACGAAAAACCATTTCCATCCCGCCGCTTACCGGCCTGAAGCTGGCTTCGTAACGCATCTCGCTGCCGGCAGGCGTCACCGTCTGCTGGCGTGAACGGCGATCGTTAATCACCTTCTCCCGCTTATTGCTCACCACCACCCGTTTTTGCAACAGCGGCGCGGCGTCGTTCTCCATTTTTTCCCGGCGCTGCTGCGCATAACGATACGATGCGGCAACCGCAATGATGGCAACGGCAACCATAAAAAACAGCGGAACTTTACTCATTCACCTTGCCCCCAGGAATTATCAGGAATAAGCATACTGTGGCTTGATTATCATTGTCATCTTCCTCTGCAAACCACTACACTGAGATTCAGTACTGTAAGTACAATCACTTACTTAATGATAACAGATACAGGGACTTACTATGCTTTGGTCATTTATTGCTGTCTGTTTCTCCGCATGGCTTTACGTCGATGCGTCCTATCGTGGGCCTGCCTGGCGTCGCTGGGTGTTTAAACCCGTCACGCTGATCCTGCTTCTGTTACTGGCCTGGCAAGCGCCGATGTTTAACGCCATCAGCTACCTGGTGCTGGCCGGGCTTTGCGCCTCGCTGGTCGGCGACGCCTTGACCCTACTGCCCCGGCAGCGGGTGATGTACGCCGTGGGGGCGTTCTTTCTCTCCCACCTGCTCTACACCATCTGGTTTGCCAGCCAGCTGACGCTGTCGTTCTTCTGGCCGCTGCCGCTGGTGCTGCTGATCCTCGGCGCGCTGCTGCTGGCCATCATCTGGACGCGGCTGGAAGAGATGCGAATGCCGGTGTTTACCTTTATCGCGATGACGCTGGTGATGGTCTGGCTGGCCGGCGAGCTGTGGTTCGCTCGCCCGACGGACACCGCGCTGTCCGGCTTCGTTGGCGCCGCGTTCCTGCTGCTCGGCAACGCAGTCTGGCTCATCAGCCATTATCGCCGCCGCTTCCGCGCTGACAACGCGATCTCCTCGGCGTTTTACTTCGCCGGGCACTTCCTGATCGTCCGCGCGCTCTATTTGTAATTAAGCGCTTGACTCTGGAGTCGACTCCAGAGTGTATCCTGCGGGTAATGAGAAAATTATCATTACCCGGAGGGTCCTATGTCGGCTCCAGAATCGCAGGATAAAAAAGTCCCACACTTCTCATCGTTAAAATTTACCCCTGCCGCGCAGCCTGCGGAAAGCTGCTGCGCGGACCACGCCTGCAGCAGCGAAACCGCCGCTGAAAACGACGCGCTGAGTCATGCACGCTTTAGCTGGCTGGTAGAAGGCATGGATTGCGCGGCCTGCGCCCGCAAGGTCGAAACCGCCGTTCGCCAGGTGCCGGGAGTGAGCCAGGTTCAGGTGCTGTTCGCCACCGAAAAGCTGCTGGTCAACGCCGAGGGCGACGTTGGTCCGCAGATCGAAAGCGCCGTGCGCGCCGCGGGCTACCAGCTGCGGGATGAAAACGCCCCCCGGACAGAGGACGCCACCTCGTGGCTGCGCGAGAATCTGCCGCTCATCACCCTCGTCGCCATGATGGCGCTCAGCTGGGGGCTGGAGCAGTTTAACCCTCCTCTGGGCGAAATCGCCTTCATCGCAACCACCCTTGTCGGCCTGTGGCCGGTCGCCCGGCAAGCAATACGCCTGATCAAAAGCGGAAGCTGGTTCGCCATCGAAACTCTGATGAGCGTCGCAGCCATCGGCGCGCTGTTTATCGGCGCCACCGCCGAAGCGGCGATGGTGCTGCTGCTGTTCTTAATCGGCGAACGCCTTGAGGGTTGGGCCGCCAGCCGCGCGCGTCAAGGCGTCAGCGCGTTGATGGCGCTGAAACCCGATACCGCAATCCGCGTGCGCGACGGCGTACGCGAAACCGTAGCCCAGCGCGACCTGCGCCCCGGCGACGTGATTGAAGTGGCCGCCGGGGGCCGTCTGCCCGCCGATGGCCAGCTGCTCTCGCCCTTCGCCAGCTTCGATGAGAGCGCGCTAACCGGTGAATCCGTACCGGTGGAGCGTAACGCCGGGGAACGCGTGGCGGCCGGCGCCACCAGCGTCGATCGTCTGGTACAGCTGACGGTGATCTCCGAACCGGGCGACAGCGCCATCGATCGCATTCTTAAGCTGATTGAAGAAGCGGAGGAGCGCCGCGCGCCGATTGAGCGCTTTATCGATCGCTTCAGCCGCATCTATACCCCGGCGATTATGGTCGTCGCGCTGCTGGTCGCCATTGTTCCGCCGCTGCTGTTTGCCGGCGCATGGCTGCCGTGGATCTATAAAGGTTTAACGCTGCTGCTGATTGGCTGTCCGTGCGCGCTGGTGATCTCCACCCCGGCGGCGATTACCTCCGGCCTGGCGGTGGCGGCGCGTCGCGGCGCGCTGATTAAAGGCGGCGCGGCGCTGGAGCAACTGGGCCGCGTGCGCCAGGTGGCGTTTGATAAAACCGGTACCCTGACCATCGGCCAGCCGCGCGTCACCGCGGTGATGGCGACCACGGACATCGGCGAAAACGATCTGCTGGCGCTGGCAGCCGCCGTAGAGCAAGGCTCCAGCCACCCGTTAGCCCAGGCCGTCGTACGTGAGGCGGAGCAGCGTCAGCTGGTGATTCCGCCGGCCAGCGGCCAGCGCGCGCTGGCTGGCTCCGGCATTGAGGCGCAGGTCGAAGGTCGTCAGGTGCTGATTTGCGCCGCCGGGAAAAATAACGATCCGCAGTACGATGCACGTATTCAGCAGTTGGAGAGCGCCGGGCAAACCGTGGTGCTGGTGATGCGCGATGAGACGCTGCTGGGGATTCTGGCGCTGCGCGATACGCTGCGCGACGATGCCCGCCAGGCGGTGGATGAACTCCATCAGTTAGGCGTTCAGGGAGTGATACTGACCGGCGACAATCCGCGCGCGGCGGCGGCCATCGCCAGCGAGCTGGGGCTGGCGTTCCGCGCCGGGCTGCTGCCCGCGGATAAAGTGCAGGCGGTGATGGCGCTCAACGCCGAGTCGCCGCTGGCGATGGTCGGCGACGGAATCAACGACGCGCCAGCGATGAAAGCGGCGACGATTGGCATCGCCATGGGCAGCGGCACCGACGTCGCTCTGGAGACCGCCGATGCGGCATTGACCCATAACCGTCTGACCGGGCTGGCGCAGATGATTTCGCTGGCGCGCGCCACCCACGCCAATATCCGGCAGAACATCGCCATCGCGCTGGGTCTGAAGGGCATTTTTCTGGTCACCACCCTGCTTGGCCTGACCGGCCTGTGGCTGGCGGTGCTGGCGGATACCGGGGCGACGGTGCTGGTCACCGCTAACGCGCTGCGGCTGTTGCGTAAGAAATAAGGAGAAATCCCGGGGGCGGCGCCTGACGCGCCTTGCCCGTATACAGGCTGCTGCAGTCTGGTTTTTGTAGCCCGGACAGGTGCGCAGCACCGCCTCCGGGAAGACGTACCCAGACTCAGTGGCTTTTACGGATCAGGTAGCGGTACGGCAGCGCCTCGGTTTGCTGCGCCAGCAGCTCATGCTCCATAAAGCGGCAGAAACCGGGAATATCGCGGGTCGTCGCCGGATCGTCGGCCACGATTAGCAGCGTCTCGCCCACCGGCATCGTACGCACGGTCTTGCGCACCATCATCACCGGTTCCGGGCAACGAAGCCCCTGCGCATCAAGCATATGGTCAGGGCTGGAGAAAAGTTCGCTCATTTTCATCTCACATTAACAAAACGGCCCTAGTTTACCCCCAGTTCGCCAGTACGCAAGCCAGGTTAACGTTTGCGCGAAAAACAACCATTGCAATACGCTCGCAACGCAGTATCATGCAGCCGTTTTTATTGGGTTCCCTCACCCCAACCACTAAAAAGGTCACAATATGAGTCCGTTTACTACCGTACAGCGTAAAAAAGCGCTGATCTGGCTATCGCTATTCCATCTGCTGGTCATCACTTCCAGTAACTACCTGGTACAGTTGCCGATCGCCATCTTTGGTTTTCATACCACCTGGGGCGCGTTCAGCTTTCCGTTTATTTTCCTCGCCACCGATCTGACGGTGCGGATTTTTGGCGCTCCGCTGGCGCGACGCATTATCCTCGCGGTGATGATCCCGGCGCTGCTCATCTCCTACGGGGTTTCCGCGCTGTTTTATATGGGCGAGTGGCAGGGCTTTGCCGCATTAACCAGCTTTAATCTGTTTGTCGCCCGTATCGCCGCCGCCAGCTTTATGGCCTACGCGCTGGGGCAGATCCTCGACGTCCACGTCTTCAACCGCCTGCGTCAGAACCGCCGCTGGTGGCTGGCGCCCACGGCATCCACCCTTTTCGGTAACGTCAGCGATACGCTGGCCTTCTTCTTTATCGCCTTCTGGCGCAGCCCGGATCCGTTTATGGCGGCGCACTGGGGTGAAATCGCCATCGTCGACTACTGCTTCAAGGTGCTGATTAGCATCGTATTCTTCCTGCCGATGTACGGCATGTTGTTGAATATGCTGCTGAAAAAGCTGGCAGATAAATCTGATTTATCCGCATTGCAGCCAGGTTAAGAGTACTCACGAAACGATGTGATAAGATAAGCGAATGAGCCGTTAATGGCCGTTTATCGAAAGGAAGATGTCAATGCGCAATTTGGTTAAATATGTCGGTATTGGCCTGCTGGTTGTGGGTCTTGCGGCCTGTGATAACAGCGATACAAAAACGCCGACTGCCGGGGCGGCTGCGGAAAGCAACGCCAGCGGGCAACCTATTAGTCTGCTGGATGGCAAACTGAGCTTCTCCCTGCCTGCCGGTATGACCGACCAGAGCGGCAAGCTGGGCACCCAGGCCAACAATATGCACGTCTATTCTGACGCCACCGGCCAGAAAGCGGTGATCGTGATTGTTGGCGACAGCACCAATGAAGATCTGGCCGTCATGAGCCAGCGTCTGGAAGAGCAGCAGCGCAGCCGCGACCCGCAGCTGCAGGTCGTGAGCAATAAATCCATTGAGATCAAAGGCCACACCCTGCAACAGCTGGACAGCATCATCTCCGCCAAGGGCCAGACCGCCTGGTCTTCCGTCCTGCTCGGTAAGGTTGATGACAAACTGCTGACGCTGCAGATCACGCTGCCAGCGGATAATCAGCAGCAGGCGCAGACCGAAGCGGAAAACATTATCAACACCCTCGTCATCCAGTAACTACTGGCCTGACGCCGCGGCCTCCGGTTCACCGACCGGGGGCCGTTTTTTTAACCGCCATCCCAGCAGCAGCGCCACCGCGACCAGCCCCGCCGTCGCGAGATAGATCGATGAAATGCCCGCCCACGCCATCAGCAGCCCGGCAAGCGGACCGGTGATCCCCAGCGAGAGATCCATAAATACCGTATAGGTCGCCAGCGCCGACCCCTGATTTTGCTGCGGCACGGCCTTCACCGCCACCACCCCAAGCGCCGGGAACACCAGCGAAAAACCGGCTCCGGCAAAGAAAGTGCCTATTTTCGCCATCAGCGGCGTCTCCGCCAGGCCCACTAACAGCAGCCCAATAATTTCGACGACAAAACAGAGCATCGCCACGTTCAGCCCGCCAAGGCGGTTAATTCCGTTGGGGAACAGCAGACGAGTGCCGACAAAGGCGCAGCTAAACAGCGTCAGGGCGAAGGCCGCGCCGTCCCAGCCTTTGGCATCATAAAACAGGGTGATAAAGGTGGCGATAACGCCAAACCCCGCCGAAGCCAGGGCCAGCGCCATACCGTAGAGCCAGACGCGCCCCAGCACCGCGCGAAACGACATCGCTTTACCCCTGCCCGCTTTCACCGCCGCCCGCGGCAACGCGCACAATACCGCCACCAGCGCCACCGCCATAATGGTCAACGCCAGCCCGTGCAGGCCAATCAGCGAGTAACAGAGCACGCCGAGCGGTGCGCCCATCGCCATCGCTCCGTAGGTGACAATGCCGTTCCAGGAGATAACCCGCCCGATATGCAGCGAACCGACTACCCCGACGCCCCACAGCGTGGAGCCGGTTCCCGCGAAGCTCTGCCCAATGCCGAGAATTATGCGCCCAAGGCATAGCAGCGCCAGGCTCACAGCGGGCAAGTCGCCGAAGAGCGCCGCCAGCAGATAGCCGAGTCCGCTCAGAAAGCAGCCGCACAGGCCGAAAACGACGATCTTTTTTGGCCCCAGCAGGTCGGCGTAACGCCCGGCGTGCGGGCGGCTGAGCAGCGTAGCGAAGTACTGGAGGCTAATCACCAGTCCGGCCCAGAAGGCGCTAAACCCCATCACATCATGCACATAGCCGGGCAACACCGCCAGCGGCAGGCCAATGGTCAGATAGCTGGCAAAGTTAAACATCACGACAGAGACAATCCGCAGATTGAGGCGCAATCCATTGAGCGCCGGTTCGGCGACGGTTTCGGGCATCGGGTTCCACCAGATTTTTACTACTGTGTTTCATTTCTACCACGCCACACGTTATAAATCAGCAGCCAGATTAGGATTCCTGGCAGCAAGCCAGCCGCTACACTTAATGAAAATCATAGAAAGGAACCGTGAATGACAACCCCTCAGCCCGATAAAACGGGTATGCATATTCTGCTTAAACTGGCGTCACTGGTGGTGATCCTCGCCGGGATCCACGCCGCGGCAGATATCATCGTGCAGCTATTACTGGCGCTGTTCTTCGCCATTGTCCTCAACCCTCTGGTCACCTGGTTTATTCGCCGCGGCGTGCGTCGCCCGGCAGCCATTACTATCGTGGTGGTGGTGATGCTGATCGTGCTCACCGCGTTAATTGGCGTACTGGCCGCATCGGTTAACGAATTTGTCGCCATGCTGCCAAAATATAATAAAGAGCTGACGGCAAAAGTTCTGCGGCTGCAGGAGGCGCTGCCGTTTTTGCATATTCACATGTCCCCGGAGCGTATGCTGCAACGCATAGACTCTGACAAGCTGATGACGTTCACGACCACCCTGATGACCGGGCTCTCTGGCGCTATGGCCAGCGTCGTTCTGCTGGTGATGACGGTGGTGTTTATGCTTTTTGAAGTCCGTCATGTGCCTTATAAACTCCGCTTTGCCCTCAACAACCCGCAGATCCACATCGCCGGTCTGCACCGGGCCTTAAAAGGCGTTTCGCATTATCTGGCGCTGAAAACGCTGCTTAGCCTGTGGACTGGGGTGATTGTCTGGTTAGGGCTGATGCTGATGGGGGTTCAGTTTGCGCTGATGTGGGGCGTGCTGGCTTTTCTGCTGAACTATGTGCCTAACATTGGCTCGGTGATTTCCGCCGTTCCGCCTATGGTCCAGGCGTTACTTTTTAACGGTTATTATGAGTGTCTGATGGTCGGCGCGCTCTTTTTAGTCGTGCACATGATCATCGGCAATATTCTCGAACCCCGCATGATGGGCCATCGGCTGGGCATGTCTACGCTGGTGGTTTTCCTCTCGTTGCTGGTCTGGGGATGGCTGCTTGGCCCAGTGGGAATGCTGCTGTCGGTACCGTTAACCAGCGTATGTAAAATATGGATGGAGACCACCAAGGGCGGCAGTAAATTAGCCATCCTGCTCGGGCCCGGACGCCCCAAAAGCAGGCTACCGGGCTAGCCCTGCCGCTTCACCGGCCAGAAGATCGTCAGCACCCCGGCGACAATCAGCAGCACGCCCAGCAGCGATTGCCAGTGGAAAGGCTCATGCCAGCCGGGGAGCCAGATGGCGGCGGCCCAGACCAGGATATAGCTCAGGCTCAGCAGCGCGTAGGCTTTCGCCAGCGGCAGTTGATGCAGGGCGAAGTACCAGCAGACCATCGATAGCAGGTAACCCATAAGCCCGAACGTCAGGCCAAACGTGCCCGCCCGCAGATGCAGCAGATGGTTGAGGAAGGTGAATATCTCTGTCAGCGGCGGGAGTTCGACCATCGCGCTGCGCAGCAGCAGCTGCGCGCCGCTCGCCAGGCCGACGCTGAATAACGCCCAGATTAAGCCCATCAGATACGGCTCCCCAGAATAACAATCCCGACGACGATCAGCCCCACGCCAAGCCAGTGGCGGCGCGCGACCGGCTCGCGCCAGATCCCCCACGCCGCCAGCGTCACCCAGACAAAGTTCAGGCTCAGCATAGGGTAGGCGATACTGACCGGGATTGACTGCAGCACGCTAAGCCACAGCAGCATACTGCAGCCGAGAGCGAGCAGCGCTAAACCCAGCCAGCCGAGGATATGGCGCCCGCGCCGCCCGGATTTGGACGGGCGGGTGGCCTGTTTCTGGCACAGCTGTCCGGCGCAGCTCAGCAGGCTGGCGAAAACCAGACAGATCCACACGCTCATTGCGGCAGGTACTGGATAAACACCACGCGCCCCAGCTCGTAGAAGCTGTCCGGTTTCGGTAGCGCTAAATCAGCCATACTTTCTCCTTTGTCCATCAGCAGAACCAGCGAGACGGGTCCCTGCTGGCGGTGCGTCGCCAGCCAGTCAGCAAAATGCGCCTGATCGACAAACTGGTGCTGCGCGTCCGGCCAGGAGAGACCGTACTTCAGCTCGCCCTGCTTGTCGAACAGAATGATATCGCTGCGCTTGAGCTCCCACGACAGCCCGCCGGCGATACCGACGTTATTGGTCAACACGTAGCGGCTCGGCGTCAGCGATTCGCTGACGATATCCACCAGAAACTGCGGCTGCTTGCTGTCGATCACCCGATCCGGGATAGCGAAGCCCACCAGCAGCGCCAGCCCGAGCGGGCAGCAGGCGGCGAGGGTCCAGCGGCGGCCGTTATCCTTCATCGCCAGCCAGCCCATCAGCGCCCACCAGCCAAATATCAGCGCCGCCAGCAGGCACTTATACAGCTCAATGTGGCTCCATACCGGCTTGTGCATAAAGCCCCACGGCGAAACCACCAGCACGGCGACCAGGCCAATCAGGCCAAAGGCCAGGTTGATCGCGCCGTTAATTTTCAGCGCTTTCGCCCCCGCCTTCGCCGCATCCAGCGCGTAGCGCGCCATCAGAATCGACAGAGGAGCAAAACAGGGCAGGATGTAGGTCGGGAGCTTACCCTTAGCAATGCTGAAGAACAGCAACGGCATCGCCACCCATCCGAGCAAATAGAGCGCACCGCGCGCCTCATCGCGCTCGGTCCAGCCGCGCTTGAGCGCCCCCGGCAGCAGCGCCAGCCACGGCAGGCTGCCGGCAATCAGGAACGGAATGTAGTACCAGAACGGCGCTTTATGCTGGGCATCTTTTTCCGCGAAACGCTGGATATGCTCCACCCAGAAGAAGTAGCGCCAGAAGTCCGGCTCGCGTTTGGCGATGGCGAGCCCCCACGGCAGCACCACCAGCGCGCAGACGCCCACCGCCAGCCAGCCGTAAGTCAGCACTTCGCGCCAGCGCTTACGCGCAATCACCCACGGCAGCACTCCGACCACCGGCACCGCCAGCGCAAGGAAGCCTTTGGTCATCACTCCCATCCCGCAGGCCACGCCGAGTAAAACATAGCCGAAAATTTTACCGCCGTGGCTTTGAGCCTGCGTCGCGCCCCAGAAGCTGCACATCGCCAGCGCCATCCACATGGTGATCATCGGGTCGAGCACCGCGTAGGTGCCGATACCGTAGACCAGCAGCGCGGTCAGGAAGATAACCGGCGACAGAATCGCGACGCGTTTATCGCGGAAAAGACGCCACGCTAGCCAGGCAACCAGCAGCGCGGTAACGGTAATCGAAAATACCACCCCAAAGCGGACGGCGAAATTATTGTGGCCGAATAGCCACTGGCCGATGCTGTTGATCCAGTAGCCGGCAATCGGTTTTTCAAAGTAGCGTAGCCCGAGGAAATGCGGCACCACCCAGTCGCCGGTCGCCAGCATTTCGCGGCTGATCTCCGCGTAGCGGGTTTCATCAGGCTGCCAGAGCAGGCGGAAGTTGAGCGGCAGTATATAATAGAGGACAAAAAGGGCGACCAGAGAGGCGCCGTAGCGAATGCTTTTCATCAAACACCCGAATTGAGTAATTGTTCACGTCCAAGCCAGCCTTCCCGGCCGGCCAGTTCACCACGAACCACCTTCCCTCGCGGCAGCGCGCTAAAATCGGCGGGCAGCAGCTGGCTTAGCGGGCAAAACTGGATCTCTTCCTGTGCGGCCATGGTCAGCAGTTCATCAAACTGATCCGCGAAGGCAATGCCCTCCACTTCAGCATGGATGGTATAGACCGGCGTCCCCGCGTCGCGGTGGATGCAGTCCAGCAGATAGCGGTTGAAGCCCGCAATATCCACCGCGTTTCCCACCGCTTCATCCCAGGTCGGTAAGGTCACCGGGATCTGCACGGTCCCCGGCGCGCCGTTCCCCAGCTGCGGCAGAAAAGGCCCGGTCCCCCGGCAGTCGCTGTTATAGAGGAAATCGAAAGCCTCTTTGGCTTTGATCACCCGCTGATCGGCGCGCCAGCCGGCAACGGCGGAACAGGTTACCGGGCGACCGATAATCCGCTCCAGCTCCAGCAGCCCGCGTTCAACCTCCAGCGTCAGCCTTTCCTGCGGCCAGACGCCGCTCCACGCCTGCCAGCTATAGTGATCCCAGGCGTGCAGGCCAACTTCATGCTCCTGCGCGGCGGCGCGGATAACCTCTTCATTCCCCGCGCCGATCCTGCGCCCTGGCCAGGCGGTGCCGGCCAGCAGGATATCCCAGCCGTACAGCGACGCGGCCTTTGAGCGCAGCATCTTCCACAGAAACTTCGGCTTTACCAGGCGCCAGATATGACGCCCCATGTTGTCCGGCCCGACGCTGAAAAAGAAGCTTGCCTGAATCCCGTGCTGGCTTAGCAGAGCCAGCAGTCGCGGGACCCCGTCCCGCGTACCGCGAAAGGTATCGACATCGATGCGTAAGCCGACCTGTTTCATGATTTGCCGCTGTCCGTCAGTTCAACCGTGCGCAGGAAGAAGTCCAGGGTATGTTCCACGGTCTCTTCCATTTCCACCGTCGGCACCCAGTTCAGGCAGCGCTTCGCGTTGCGAATGCTCGGCTTACGGTGTTCAACATCCTGGTAGCCTTTACCGTAGTAATCACTACTTTCCACTTCGCGGAATCCGGCGAAAGGCGGGAAGCGGTCGCGCAGCGGATGGCGTTCAAAGCAGGCCAGCAGCATTTCCGCCAGCTCTTTGATACTCGCTTCGTTATCCGGGTTGCCGATGTTGATGATTTGCCCGTCGCAGCGGCCGTCCTTGTTCTCAATGATGCGGAACAGCGCTTCGATACCGTCGCTGATATCGGTAAAGCAGCGCTTCTGCTTACCGCCCTCAATCAGCTTGATCGGCGAACCTTCGACCAGGTTGAGGATCAGCTGGGTGATGGCGCGAGAGCTGCCGATGCGCGCGGCGTTGAGGTTATCGAGGCGCGGCCCCATCCAGTTAAACGGCCGGAACAGGGTAAACTTCAGGCCGTTCTTATCGCCGTAGGCCCAGATCACGCGGTCCAGCAGCTGCTTGGAGACCGAGTAGATCCAGCGCTGTTTGTTAATCGGCCCGACCACCAGGTTGGAGGTGTCTTCATCGAAGTTGTTGTCGGTACACATGCCGTACACTTCCGACGTCGACGGGAAGATGATGCGCTTATCGTATTTCACGCAGTCGCGGATAATCTTCAGGTTCTCTTCAAAATCCAGCTCAAACACGCGCAGCGGGTTGCGGGTATATTCGATTGGCGTGGCAATCGCCACCAGCGGCAGGACCACGTCGCACTTCTTAATGTGGTACTCGATCCACTCGGAGTGGATGCTGATATCGCCTTCAACAAAGTGGAAGCGCGGGTTGTCGAGGAAGCGGCTGATGGCGTCGGAGCCAATGTCCAGGCCGTAAATCTCGTAGTTGTCGTCCTGCAACAGACGCTCGGTCAGGTGGTTACCGATAAAGCCGTTCACCCCGAGGATCAGCACGCGGGTGCGGCGCTTAATCGCCACCACCGGTTTGCTGCTCAGCACCGCGCCGGCAACCAGGCCCAGCGCCTGCGCCAGCTGGGTACCCTGCATATAAACGCCGCGCTCGGTCTGCCCGGTAACGATTTCTAACGCCCCTTCCTGACAGGCGACGACCAGCGGCGCAACGGAGAGCACCGTCCCCGCTTTGGCGGCGGCCAGATCGTGGCGCACGCGTGATTTCCAGACGATAAACTTGTTTGCGCCGGCGTAGCCGAACGCGCCCGGCCACGGATCGGAAACCGCGCGGACGAGGTTGTGCAGCGTCTGGGCCGAACGTTCCCAGTCGAGGCGACCGTCTTCCGGCGTACGGCGACCGACGTAAGTCGCCTGGCTTTCATCCTGGACGCGCTCTTCGGTTTTACCGTCGCGGATGGCGGGCAGCGCCTGAGCCAGCAGATCCGACGCTGCGGCGCAGAGTTTACGGTGCAGCGCCAGCGCCGCGTCATCCGCGCCGATCGCTACGCTTTTCTGCGCCACGATATTGCCGGCATCGGCGCGGTTAACCATACGGTGCAGCGTCACGCCGGTTTCGCTTTCGCCGTTCACCAGCACCCAGTTCAGCGGCGCGCGGCCGCGGTATTTCGGCAGCAGTGAACCATGCAGGTTAAAAGCCCCCTGCGGCGCAATATTCAAAATGTCATCGCACAGCAGGTTGCGATAATAGAACGAGAACAGCACGTCCGGTTTTATCTCGCGGATACGTTCGATCCACAGCGGATGATTCACATCTTCCGGCGCCCATACCGGGATGCCTTGCTCAGCGGCGATACGCGCCACGGAGCCAAAGAAATGGTTTTCGCCAGGGTTATCCGGATGGGTAAAAATAGCGGCGATGTCATAACCGGCGTCCAGCAGAGACTGAATACCTGCACAACCCATATCGTGATAAGCGAAGACTACGGCTTTCATGAACGATCTTCCTCTTGAGATGCCGTTTCCGGCTGGCGAACAACACGTTGAATAAAGTAGCGGGGGCGGGCGCGGACATCGTTATAGATGCGGCCGATATACTCCCCGAGCAGGCCCATCCCGACGAACTGGGCGCCGATAAACATGAACAGCACCGCGAACAGCATGAACACCCCTTCTGCCGCCCACTGGGGACCAAACACCAGACGCAGCACCACCAGCATCAGGCCGAAGGCAAAGCCCAGCAGGGCGATAGCGCTGCCGAACAGGCTCAGCAGGCGCAGCGGCGTGGTGGTCAGGCAGGTCACCAGGTCGTACATCAGGTTAATCAGGCGCATAAAGCTGTATTTGGAGTCGCCGAATTCGCGCTCGGCGTGCATCACCGGGATCTCAACCGCCCGGCGGGCAAAGGTGTTTGCCAGAATCGGGATAAAGGTACTGCGCTCATGGCAGTTAAGCATCGCGTCGATGATATGGCGGCGATAGGCGCGCAGCATGCAGCCATAGTCGCCCATCGCTTTACCGGTGGTGCGCTGGATCAGGCGGTTGATCATCTTCGAGGCGCTTTTACGGAAGAAGGTGTCCTGACGGTTCTGGCGCACGGTACCGACCACGTCGTAGCCCTCGTCGGCCTTCTCGACCAGGCGCGGGATCTCTTCCGGCGGGTTTTGCAGGTCGGCGTCAAGGGTAATGATCAGGTCGCCGGTAACGTGGCTGAAGCCCGCCATAATCGCCGAGTGCTGGCCGTAGTTGCGGTTCAACAGTACCGCCACCACGTGGCTGCCTTCGGCCTCGGCGGCTTCGGTGAGCATCCGCGCCGAGTCATCGCTGCTGCCATCGTCGACCAGCAGAATTTCATACTGCCGACCGAGCGTCGCGCAGGCGGTATCGGTACGGCGGATAAGCTCCGGCAGGCTCTCCTGCTCGTTATAGACAGGAATGACGACCGAGACCTTTTTCACGGGAGGATAGCTAAACATATCAACGTCCTGACAGCTGGTGCAGTGCGGAAATGACCCGAGTGACATCGTCATCGGTCATATCCGGGAACAACGGGATGGAACAAATGCGCGCGCTGTTCCATTCCGTATGCGGTAATGAAACTTCAGGGAAACGCTCGCGGTAATACTTTTGCGTATGCGCCGCGCGGAAGTGCAGGCCGGTGCCAATGCCCATGGCCTTCAGTTTTTCCATCAGGGCATCGCGGCTGATGCCGCAGGCGGCTTCGTCAACGCGGATAATAAACAGGTGCCAGGCGTGCTGATGCTCCCACGACGGCGCCACCAGCGGCCTGAAGGGCGTATCCGCTAGCTCTCGCAGATAGCGTTGCGCGATGGCGGCGCGACGCTGATTGGCGTGGGCGAGCTTGTCCAGCTGCACCAGCGCCAGCGCGGCGTTGATATCTGCGAGATTGTATTTAAAGCCCGGCGAAATCACCTCCGCCTGCGGAGCGCGGCCCAGGGTCTGGCGGTCATAAGCATCGACGCCGAGGCCGTGGAACTTCAGGCTGCGAATACGCGCGGCCAGCTCGTCATCGTCGGTCACCACCAGCCCGCCTTCGGCGCAGGTCATATTTTTGATCGCATGGAATGAGAAAATGGCGGTACCGCGCCAGCCGACGTGGCGGCCTTTGTAGTACGTCCCCGCCGCGTGGGCGGCATCTTCAATCACCGGAATAGCGTGACGCTCGCCAATCGCGCGAATGGCGTCGATATCCGCCGGCGCGCCCGCATAGTGCACAGGGATAATTGCTTTGGTTCGCGGGGTGATTGCCGCTTCAACCGCTTCGGGGGTAATCATCAGATTGTCGGGATCGACATCGATCATCACCGGGGTCGCGCCGAGCAGGCAGATCATGTTCAGCGTGGAGACCCAGGTCTGGGAAGGGGTGATCACTTCATCGCCCGCACCGATACCCAGCGCCATCAGCGTAACGTGCATGCCGCCGGTCGCCGAACTGACGGCGATGGCGTGGCGGTTGCCGGTTAACGTGCAGAACGCCTCTTCCAGCGCCTGATTTTTCGGTCCGGTAGTGATCCAGCCCGATTGCAAAACTTCACGCAGCGCAGCCAGCTCTGCGTCGCCCATCGACGGGCGCGAAAACGGCAAAAAATCGCTCATCATGTTCCTGTTCTGTCAATGACCCGCCGAAAAACGGGGTCGATAAGAAATATCCTGCACCTGCTGACCTAAACAAAATGAAAATGAACGCGAAATCAGCCCGATGGCGCATTTCATTATTTTGTATTCAGATGTTATTAAATTTAGTCAGCTTTGCTTAGGATAATATTAAGAAATTAATATTAATTAGATATGCATAATGATTTTGTTAAAAATCATTTAGATAGAGTGGGATTTATCGTAAAAAAGGTGCTGTAGCGTTCCCGCCGGACGGAGAAATAGCGGGAACGCATTGGCGAAAAGTAAACGGATGCTCAACCAGATTCTAATAAATCTATCTTTAAACATCGTTCAGGGAATATAAAAAATCCAGGCGAATCACGAAACTATTTCAAAATGATTACAGGTTGCCAGGAAAATTGTCAGGTAATTCGTTAGCCGGGCAATTAATCACTTCGTCGTTATCCGCGCCGCAATCGCGCACAAAAGTGATGGTGGCGAACTCATCAATCACTTCTGTCGGATACGCCGGGCCAGCTTCACGATAAGAGACCATCAGCGGGATATGATCGTTCTGGAAGCAGACTGTTTTCTCCGGATTATTCATTACCCAACGCGGGAAAAAGATGGTGCCGTGAAACAGTTTGTCGCCGAGGTTAACGATCAGGCTCACGTCGGTGCCGGTCGGTTCGGTCCAGGAAATTTTGTAGATGCTTTCGCCGACGCGAACGATGTAAGCGTGCTGATCTTTCACCCAACGATTCGCGACGATACCGCTGTGAATGCGATAATCCAGGGTGGTGCCATTTTTAACGTAAATTTCGTAGTTCCAGCCATTATCGTAGGTATAAACCAGATGTTTGCCGATAAAACCGCTCAGGTCATGTTTGTCGAATGTGCTCATAATCTGTTCTCCTCTATTTGTTGAGAACAAGCATACTGCTTTAAAAAATGGATGAATAACGCTATGTTTGGATTAAACTCATTCACTTTTTAGATAGATTATGCACAAGACTACGCTGGAACAATGGGCGCTGCTGGAGAAAGTGGTCGAACTGGGTAGCTTCGCGAAGGCGGCGGACGAGACCCACCGCAGCCAGTCGTCGGTGAGCTATAATCTCGCCCTATTGCAGGAGCGCCTCGGCGTCACGCTGCTCACGCCATCGGGACGCCGCGCGGTGCTGACCCCGGCAGGCGAGCTGCTGCTCGGTCAGGTTAAGCCGCTGCTGCAGGCCTTCGCTTACGTCGAAACCCATGCCGCTACCCTGCGTGACGGCGCCCGGACCCGGCTGGATCTGGTGGTCGACAGCATTTTCCCACGCGAACGGCTGTTCGCCATTCTGCGCCAGTTTCAGCAGCGCTACCCGCAAACTCAGGTCAGGCTGACCGAAGTGCTGGAAAACGTTGAGGAAGAGCTTCCGGCCCGCAGCGAGGCGGATGTGATGGTGCTGACCCGTCGTCAGGATATTACCGGCCGCGGCGAATGGCTGATGAATATTGATTTTGTCGCCGTCGCCCATCGCGATCACCCGCTATCCGCCCTCGAAGGGCCGCTGGATGATAACGCGCTGGCTCCCTGGCCGCTGGTGCGCATCGCCGATCGCGGCAACGACCCGCAGTCCGCCCGCGACGCGTGGACGTTTTCCACTATTGATGCCGCCATCGATGCGGTGCTGTATCAGGTTGGGTTTGGCTGGCTGCCGGAAGAGCGTATTCGCCCACAGCTTCAACAAGGGGTGCTGAAAGCGCTACCGCTGGGACACGGCGCGCGGCGGGCAACGCCGCTGCACCTGATCGTGAAGCGTGATTTAACGCCTATTGATGAGCAGGTCGCCACGCTGTTGGATCTGTTCAGAACGCCCTGATGGGCCTGTTTTACCCGGCTCGCGCTGCGCTTAGCCGGGCTACAGAGTCCCAGCCGTCTGCGGAACATTCTGCCTCTCTGCGCTCTGCTCCCGGGGCGGCGCTTGGCGCGCCTTGCCCGGGCTACAGGTTCACCGCCGTCTGCGGGACATTCTGCCTCTCTGCGCTCTGCTCCCGGGGGCGGCGCTTGACGCGCCTTGCCCGGGCTACAGGTTCACCGCCATCTGCGGGCCGGTAGCCCGGACAGATGCGCAGCATCGCCTCCGGGAAATGTGCCGAAGCTGATGCTTCCCGGCTTGCGCTGCGTTTAGCCGGGCTGCAGGCTGGTTCGCCATCCCATACAGCCAAAAGAGCGATATCGTTTTCTTATACTTTCAGGCGCTATATTGATCCAGCTTACGCCGAAAGTATGATGAATCATTAAAATCGTCATACTTTCCTGTCGCTGAGAAAAAGCCTTGTCTATTATCCGCACCACGCTGCTGGCGCTACTCGCCTGCGTTCCTTTGCTGGCCCGCGCCGCGCCGAATGACATCACCACCGCATGGCCGGTCAACGTGGGGCCGCTCAACCCGCACCTCTACACGCCCAATCAGATGTACGCCCAAAGCATGGTGTATGAACCGCTGGTGAAGTATCAGGCGGATGGCTCGGTGAAGCCCTGGCTGGCCACAAGCTGGAGGCACTCGGAGGACGGCAAAGTCTGGACCTTCACCCTGCGCGATGACGTAACATTCTCCAACGGCGAAGCGTTTGACGCCGTTGCGGCGGCGGAGAACTTTCGCGTGGTGCTCGATAACCGCCAGCGCCACGCCTGGCTGGAGCTGGTCAATCAGATCGTCGATGTCAAAGCGCTCGACAAAAGCCATCTGCAAATCACCCTGAAAAGCGCCTATTACCCGTTCTTACAGGAGCTGTCGCTGCCGCGTCCTTTCCGCTTTATCGCTCCGTCGCAGTTCAAAGACAATGAGACCCTGCGCGGCATTAAAGCGCCGATTGGCACCGGTCCGTGGGTACTGAAGGAATCAAAACTCAATCAGTATGACGTGCTGGTGCGTAACGACCGCTACTGGGGTGAAAAGCCGCACATTCAAAAGATTACCGTCAAGGTGATCCCGGACCCGACCACCCGCGCGGTGGCGTTTGAAACCGGCGATATTGATCTGCTCTACGGCAACGAAGGGCTGCTGCCGCTCGACACCTTTGCCCGCTTCAGCCACAACCCGGCCTACCGCACCCAGCTTTCCCAGCCGATAGAAACGGTGATGCTGGCGCTGAACTCCGCCAAAGCCCCCACCAACGAGCTCTCGGTACGTGAAGCGCTGAACCATACGGTGAATAAAAAATCGCTGATTGATAACGCCCTGTACGGCACCCAGCAGGTTGCCGATACGCTGTTCGCCCCCACCGTGCCCTATGCCGATATTGGCCTGAAGCCGCGTCGCTACGATCCGCAGCAGGCGAAGACGTTGCTGGAAAAAGCGGGCTGGGTACTGCCTGCAGGGAAAGATATTCGCGAGAAAAACGGCCAGCCGCTGCGCGTTGAGCTGTCGTTTATCGGCACCGACGCGCTGAGCAAATCGATGGCCGAAATCATTCAGGCCGATATGCGCCAGGTTGGCGTCGACGTGGCGCTGGCCGGCGAGGAAGAAAGCAGTATTTATGCCCGTCAGCGCGATGGTCGCTTCGGCATGATTTTCAACCGCACCTGGGGCGCGCCGTACGATCCGCACGCCTTTATGAGTTCAATGCGCGTGCCATCGCACGCCGATTTTCAGGCGCAGCAGGGTTTAGCCGACAAACCGGTTATTGATAAAGAGATTGGCGAGGTACTGGAAACCCGCGATGAAACGCAGCGTCAGGCGCTGTATCGCGACATTCTGACGCGTCTGCACAACGATGCCGTCTACCTGCCCATCAGCTACGTCTCGATGATGGTGGTCGCCAGGCCGGAGTTGGGCGCGATCCCCTATGCGCCGATCGCGTCTGAAATTCCGTTTGAACAGATTAAGCCGGTGAAACCCTGATGTTACGCTACGCGCTGCGGCGGGTCGCGCTGCTGATACCGATGATCTTCGCCGCTTCGGTGATTATTTTTTTGATGCTCCGCCTGGGCACCGGCGACCCGGCGCTCGACTATTTGCGCCTGTCGAACCTGCCGCCGACGCCGGAGATGGTAGCCTCGACCCGCGCTATGCTGGGGCTGGATCAACCGCTTATCATCCAGTACGGCAGCTGGCTGTGGCGGGCGCTGCAACTGGATTTTGGCGTTTCGTTCGCCACCCAGCGTCCGGTGCTGGATGACATGCTGAGCTTTCTGCCCGCCACCCTGCAGCTAGCCGGTGCCGCGCTGGTGCTGATCCTCCTTACCTCCGTGCCGCTCGGCATCTGGGCGGCGCGCCACCGCGACCGCCTGCCGGATTTTATTGTGCGGATCATCGCCTTTCTCGGCGTGTCGATGCCCAACTTCTGGCTGGCTTTCCTGCTGGTAATGTTCTTTTCGGTTTACCTGCAATGGCTACCGGCGATGGGCTATGGCGGCTGGCGGCACATCATTCTGCCGGCGGTGTCGATTGCCTTTATGTCGCTGGCGATCAACGCCCGTCTGCTGCGCGCCAGCATGCTGGAAGTCGCCGGGCAGCGTCACGTAACCTGGGCCAGACTGCGCGGCCTGAACGCTAAGCAAACCGAGCGTCGCCATATTCTGCGCAACGCCTCGCTGCCGATGATTACCGCCGTGGGAATGCATATCGGCGAGCTGATTGGCGGCACGATGATTATCGAGAATATCTTTGCCTGGCCCGGCGTGGGTCGCTACGCCGTCTCGGCGATTTTTAACCGCGACTACCCGGTCATTCAGTGTTTTACCCTGATGATGGTGATCGTTTTTGTGGTCTGTAACCTGATGGTTGATCTACTGAACGCCGCGCTGGACCCGCGCATTCGCCGCCATGAAGGAGCGCGCTCGTGAACTTTTTCTTCTCTTCACGCGGGTCAGTCCGCATATCTTTGCTCATCATCGCCCTGCTGGCGATCGTTGCCCTCACCAGTCAGTGGTGGTTGCCGTACGATCCGCAGGCCATCGATCTGCCTTCGCGCCTGCTGCCGCCCGGCGGCCAGCATTGGCTCGGCACCGATCATCTGGGGCGCGATATCTTCTCGCGCCTGCTGGCGGCGACCCGCGTATCGCTTGGCTCGGTAATGGCCTGCCTACTGCTGGTGCTGGCGCTGGGGCTCATCGTCGGCGGCAGCGCCGGGCTTATCGGCGGCCGCGTCGATCAGGCCACCATGCGCGTCGCGGATATGTTTATGACCTTCCCGACCTCAATCCTCTCTTTCTTTATGGTAGGGGTACTGGGAACCGGGCTGACCAACGTGATTATCGCCATCGCCCTGTCGCACTGGGCGTGGTATGCGCGGATGGTGCGCAGCCTGACGATCTCCCTGCGCCAGCGCGAGTTTGTGCTCGCCGCGCGGCTTTCCGGCGCGGGCCATATTCGGGTATTTATCGACCATCTTGCCGGTGCGGTGCTCCCCTCGCTGCTGGTGCTGGCGACCCTGGATATCGGGCATATGATGCTGCACGTCGCCGGGATGTCGTTTCTCGGCCTCGGCGTCACCGCGCCCACCGCCGAATGGGGAGTGATGATTAATGACGCCCGCCAGTATATCTGGACCCAGCCGCTGCAAATGTTCTGGCCGGGGCTGGCGCTGTTTATCACCGTCATGGCCTTCAACATGGTGGGCGACGCGCTGCGCGATCGCCTGGATCCCCACCTGATCGCGGAGCACGCCCACTGATGCCGCAACACATTGAACTGCAAAACATCGTCTTACAGGCTGAGCGTGCGCTGGTGCACGGCGTTTCATTGACGATCAAACGTGGGCGCGTGCTGGCGCTGGTTGGCGGCAGCGGCAGTGGCAAATCGCTGACCTGTGCCGCAGCGCTGGGCATTTTGCCTCCCGGCGTGCGGCAAACAGCGGGAACCATTCTTGCCGACGGCAAGCCGGTTTCTCCCTGCGCGCTGCGCGGCAGCAAAATCGCCACCATTATGCAGAACCCGCGCAGCGCTTTTAATCCGCTGCGGACAATGGCCGATCACGCGCGGGAAACCTGCCGGGCATTGGGTAAAGCAGCAGACGACGCCACGCTTATTGCGGCGCTGGAGGCCGTCGGGCTGGAGAACGCGCCGCGCGTGCTGAAGTTATACCCATTTGAGATGAGCGGCGGCATGCTGCAGCGGATGATGATTGCCATGGCGCTGCTGTGCGATGCGCCGTTTATCGTTGCCGACGAACCCACCACCGATCTCGACGCGGTGGCCCAGGCGCGCATTCTCGATCTGCTGGTTAATATTATGCAAAACCGCGGACCCGGGATGCTGCTGGTGACGCATGATATGGGCGTCGTGGCGCGGCTGGCGGACGATGTGGCGGTGATGGATAACGGCTGCATTGTAGAACAGGGCGATGTTGACTCTCTGTTTCGCGCCCCGCAGCACAGCGTCACCCGCGGTCTGGTGGCGGCGCATCTCGCCCTCTATGGTCTGGAGCTGGCCTGATGACATTACTGAGCGTATCCGCGATTAGCCATCAATATACCGATTTAAAGGTACTAAAAGAGGTCTCTTTGGCGCTGAAAAGCGGCGAAACCGTGGCCCTGCTGGGACGCAGCGGCTGCGGGAAAAGCACCCTGGCGCGCCTGCTCGTTGGCCTGGAATCGCCCACTCAGGGCAGCGTCTGCTGGCGGGGAGAACCGCTCTGCCGGCTCAATCGCGCTAAGCAAAAGGCGTTCCGGCGGGATATTCAGATGGTGTTTCAGGACGCCATCAGCGCGGTCAATCCGCGTAAAACCGTACGCGAGATTTTGCGTGAACCTATGCGTCATCTGCTGTCGTTGACCAAAGCGGAGCAGCTGGCCCGTGCCAGCGCAATGCTCAAGGCGGTGGATCTCGACGATAGCGTGCTGGATAAGCGCCCCCCGCAGCTGAGCGGCGGACAGCTGCAGCGCGTCTGCCTGGCGCGGGCGCTGGCGGTAGAACCGAAGTTACTGATCCTTGATGAGGCGGTTTCTAACCTCGACCTGGTGATCCAGGCGGGCGTTATTCGTCTGCTCAAAAATCTCCAGCAACAATTCGGCACCGCCTGCCTGTTTATCACCCACGATTTACGCCTGGTAGAGCGCTTTTGTCAGCGGGTGATGGTGATGGATGAGGGGCAAATCGTTGAGACACAGGCCGTGGGCGACGCATTAACTTTTTCCTCTGACGCCGGTCGCGTGTTACAAAATGCGGTACTTCCCGCCTTTCCCGTGCGCAGAAATAAGGTTTAAGCCAGATGCAACGTATTACCATTACTCTCGACGACGATTTACTCGACACGCTGGATAACCTCAGCCAGCGCCGCGGCTACAACAACCGTTCCGAAGCGATCCGCGATATTCTGCGCGGCGCGCTGGTCCAGGAAACCACTCAGGAGCACGGTATCCAGGGCTTCGCAGTGCTCTCCTATGTTTACGAGCATGAAAAGCGCGATCTCGCCAGCCGTTTAGTCTCCACCCAGCATCACCATCACGATCTCTCCGTCGCCACTCTGCATGTGCATATTAATCATGACGATTGTCTGGAAATTGCCGTGCTGAAGGGGGACATGGGCGACGTTCAGCATTTTGCCGATGATGTTATCGCCCAGCGCGGCGTGCGCCACGGCCATTTGCAATGCCTGCCGACGGAGAAGGAATCCCCCCACTCATAAACTGTGCGCGGCGATAAACGGCTTTTTAACTCGCGAGCGGGGCTAATGCGATCATGCTGGCTCGTTGGCCCATGCGCCTCGTAGCGGTTTTTCTCAACCTTTAATAAACCATATGAATTATACGCTTGGTGAATTATCTCCCTTCGCTAATAATCACGCCTCATTTAACGATCTCGTTATGGCGAGGCTCCTGCATAAACATAAGTTACCGCCCTGTTGGTATCGAGAGAGACCACTCAGGGAAATACAGGCTTCCATCGAATCAAGGTGTTGCCAAGGTAACTTCTGACGGCGTTCATGCCGGACAGATACGTTGTGCAGTGCTAAAACCAGGACGTAGGGATCTGCCTGTGCTCATCCTGTCTTGTTCGCCCCTATGAGTGATTTTTTATAGGGAATTAAACCATGTCTTCCATTCAACTGTGCGCCGCACGCCACGCCACCTCAGCTTTCGACGGCGACGCGATCGCCCAGTACATGCGTACCGATTTCATCACCCTGCCGGAACATCTCAGCGTGCATGAAGCCCGTGAGCTGTTCGTTTCTCAGCTGGCCAGCGATGAGATCCCCGGCCAGGTTTTTGTCGTCGCCGGAAAAAAACTGCGCGGCAGTTTATCGATAAAAAAGCTGCTGCAGGAGAGCGATACCGCGCAATCCATTCGTTATTTAATGGATAGCTGCCTGTTTCGCGTCAGGCCCGACGATCCGCGCCCGCAGGTAGTCGCCGAACTCGGCGAGCGCGGGCTCGATCTGGTGCCGGTAGTCGAAAAGGGCGAGCTGGTCGGCTGCCTGATGGAAAAAGAGATTGCGCATCTGCTGGAAGATGACGTAACCGAGGATGCTCAGCGCCAGGGGGCGACGCTGCCGCTGGAAAAGCCCTATCTGGAAACCAGCCCGTGGGCGCTATGGAAAAAACGTTCGGTATGGCTGCTGCTGCTCTTTGTCGCCGAAGCCTACACCAGCAGCGTGTTACAGCATTTTGAAGAGGCGCTGGAATCGGCTATCGCGCTGGCCTTTTTCATTCCACTGCTGATTGGTACCGGCGGCAACAGCGGAACGCAGATAACCTCTACGCTTGTGCGTTCGATGGCGCTCGGGGAAGTGCGGCTGCGCGATATGGGACGCGTGATCCGTAAAGAAGTTTCAACCTCGCTGCTGATCGCCATTACGCTCGGCCTGGCGGGCTGCCTTCGCGCCTGGATGATGGGTATCGGCATGGAGATCACCCTGATTGTCAGCCTGACGCTGGTATGCATCACTCTGTGGAGCGCGGTGGTGTCGTCGGTGATCCCCCTGACGCTTAAGCGCCTCGGCATCGACCCGGCGGTGGTCTCAGCGCCTTTTATCGCCACCCTCATCGACGGTACCGGATTAATTATCTATTTTAAAATCGCCCAGTATTTTCTCGGGCTGAACTGATTATTTTGCCCGGCGGTGAAGACTCGCCGGGCCGTTTTATTCCCGCGCGAATATCCGCAATCGCATTGAGTAATCTCAGTAATTCTGGAGCAAGCCGGTAAAAAGCGTGCCCTTTCTCCGTTAGAGTAACTTTTCTGATATTCCTGCCGCGCGTAATCAGGTTAAAACCCAGTTCATTTTCAAGCGCACATACGCTGGTTGTTATCAACGAAGGCACAATACCCAACCGCTGCGATGCAATATGAATACTCCCCTCCCGAACCATCAGCATGAATATCTCCACCTGTGATTTATTCATTGCCAAAATTCCTCCTGATCAAACCTTTGGTTACGTTTTAAGTTGTCCGGCACGCAATGTCAATCGGTACAAACGGTCCCTCCGCCATACAAATAAAATAAAGTGTGAAGCTGACCGATCGTGCATTTAATTATGCATTTCAGCCATTTCATTATTAAATACACGACCTCGAGGCGGTGTCCGAGGATGTGAAGGACATCACCAAAAGCCAGCGAAGCAAAAAACAAAATAAACATATTTATCAAGTAATTATGAAAAACATCCCGCCTGAATTAATTTATGGCACACGCCATGCAATTACCTCCACGTAATCAACACTGGAGATAGTTAAATGACGTACAAAATTTTACTCCCGCAGGAAATTATGGCGGAAGGAAGAGAATATCTGGAAAGCCGAGGTTATCAACTGATTAACGGCTCAGGGATGGAAGAAGAAGATATCATTCGCGACATCGGAGATTGCGACGGTATTATCGTACGCCTTTCAAAAATGTCCGATCGCGTATTTGAGGCGGCTAAAAAGCTGAAAGTCGTTGCACGACACGGTGCCGGTTACGATACGGTCGATCTGGAGTCAGCGAAACGTCACGGCGTAGTCGTATTAAATGCGCCAATTGCTAATAGCATGTCCGTTGCCGAACTGGCCATATTTTATATGCTGCACTGCTCGCGTAATTTCAAGCTGGTACAGGAAAAGATGCTTGAAGATTATTACTGGGCAAAATTGCGCACGCCAAAAGTGGAACTGGATGGTAAAACGCTGGGCCTGATTGGCGTGGGAAATATCGGTTCACGCGTGGCAATCAAAGCGCTGCATGGCTTTAATATGAAAGTTATCGCCTACGATCCGTATAAAACCCAGCAGCAGATCCCCGAAGGCGTAGAGCTTACCGACGATTTTGACCGTATTTTCACTGAGAGCGACTTCGTTTCTCTGCACTGCCCGACGACCGCGGAAACCACCGATTTTGTTGGTGAGAAACAGTTTTCCATGATGAAGCCCAGCGCCTACTTCATTAATACCGCACGCGGAAAGCTGGTTGATGAAAAAGCGCTGTATCACGCCTTGAGCACCCACGCTATCGCCGGAGCGGGCGTGGACGTCTTAAAGAAAGAGCCGTTTGATGCCAACGATCCGATTTTCTCGCTAAGCAATATCGTGATTGCCCCGCACATTGGCGCCGCCACTATCGAAGCGACCGACAGAGCCTCGCTCCATTCCGCAATTGGCATTGATGAAGTCTTATCCGGTAAGAAACCGTCCTGGCCGGTCCCGGGTTTTTAAGGAGAAAAACATGACTATTGGTAACCGTATTTTTTTAAAACGTCCGGCCTGCAGCGTCGATCTTCTTAAAGAATTTGAACAGCTCCCGGCGGCGAATATTGCTGACACCATGAATCGTATTGCCGTACTGGGTAACGGGATTAAACGTATTTCTTCGCCGAAAAAACCGATTATGGCGGGCTTCGCCATCACCGTAAAAGTTCGCGCGGGCGATAACCTGATGCTGCACGCCGCGCTGGATATGGCGGGTGAGAACGATGTGATTGTGGTCTCCAACGAAGGCGACCGTTCGCGAGCGCTGATGGGCGAGATCATGGTGGCCTACGCCCACTGCATGAAGAAAGTCGCCGGTATCGTGCTGGACGGGCCAATCCGTGACATCGATGCGCTGTCGGTTCTCGATTTTCCGCTGTTCGCCACCGGCTCCAACCCCGCAGGCCCGTTTAAACAAGGTCCGGGCGAGGTGAACACGCCGATCGCCGTTGGCGGCGTCGCGGTTTGTCCGGGCGACCTGATCGTCGGCGATGCGGATGGCGTGATTGTTATCCCCCTCGGTGACGCAGAAGCCGTACTAAATAAAGCCAAAGATTATGCAAAATTCGATGCCAGCAAAGTAGAGGCCGCGAAAAACGGCACCGCGAATCGCCTTTGGGTCAAAAAATCACTGGATGAGACAGGCGTTGAGTTTATCGACGACATGTATCGTTAATTTGATTAAATAATATCAGGCCGCGGTGCCCTGACGGGCCGTGGCTTTAAAGCAAAGGTAATAAAAATGCTTTATTTAAAACTCTTGCCCATTATCTTTTTTCCCGTTTTATTTTGGATAATACCGCACCCGGAAGGCGTCGCCGCACCGACCTGGCACATGGTTGGCATCTATCTGGCGATGCTGTGCGGACTGGTTTTACGTCCGTTTACCGATGCGGTCATTATGCTGATTATTCTCGGGTTTGCCTCTCTGGTTCTCGACCCTGCTCCTCTGTTTGCGGGTTTTGGTAGCCCGATGGTCTGGTTTATCATCAGCGCCTTTATTATTTGCAAAGCGTTTGTCATTACCGGTCTGGGTAAACGTATCGCCTATCTGTTGCTAAAACGCTACGGTAAAAATACCCTCACCCTGGGTTATCTGATGATGGTGACGGATACCGTACTGGCCCCGGCAACGGGTTCAAATATGTCCCGTTCCGGAGGCATTACCTATCCCATCTTCAGGAATATCGCCGAAGCGCTGGGCTCGAAGCCCGACGACGGTAGCCGGAAAATCGGCGCCTATCTGACCATCCTGATGTACGTCGTCTCAATGGGAACCTCCAGCCTGTTTCTGACGGGGATGGCGACCAACTCAATTACCGTCTCGCTGGCCAACGAGATCATGAAAGTGAATCTCGAATGGATGACCTGGTTTAAAGCCGCCGTAGTGCCAGCCGGACTGGTGCTGCTGCTCGCGCCGTGGATACTGTATAAAATCTACGCGCCAGAACTGAAAGTTATCGATAACGTCAATGAAATTGCCGAGAAGGGTCTGCGTGAGCTCGGTCCGGTAAAACGAGAAGAGAAGCTGCTGATCGTATTCTTTATTCTGGGCGTACTCGGCTGGATGACGGGTTCCATCACCGGTATCGCCTTTATTCCCGTCGGCCTGGCTTTCCTCGCCTGCCTGCTGCTTTTCGGCGTACTGAGCTGGAATGACGTGGTGAGCGAAAAATCGGCCTGGCAGACCTTCGTCTGGTACGGCGCGTTTTATGGGTGCGCGGTTGCGCTATCAAAAGGCGGGTTCTATGTCTTCCTGGTCGACGTCATCAAAAACTATCTCGACCTGTCACACCTGAATGAAATCAGCGCGATTGCCGTGCTGGTCTTTATCAGCCTTGCCGTCCGCTATTTCTTTGTCTCTAATAGCGCGTTCGTCGTCTCATTCTACCCGGTACTTTTTACCCTGGGAATGACGACTCAGGCGCATCCTATGTACGTGGCGCTATCTCTGGCCTTCTCCGCAGGCTATGGCGCATTGCTTACGCATTATGGCAATGGCGCCGGCGTATTTACGTTCTCCAGCGGCTACGTCCCACAAAAAACGTTCTGGATGCTGGGCACCATCATGGTGGTGGTCAACGTATTAATCTTTTTCCTGATCGGCATACCCTACTGGAAGTTTATTGGCATTTAACAGGAGCATAAAATGAAACTGGATATTCTGATTAAAAATGGTCTGGTCGCCGATCTTGATAGCCGCGATTATATTAATCGCAATATTGGCATCATCGGCGATCGTATCGTTGACTTGAATGCCGTTGATGATTTGCAGGCCGAAACGGTGATTGATGCCGCGGGTTGTATCGTGCTGCCTGGCTTAATCGACTTCCATGGCCATGTTTTTCATGGCGGAACCGCCATCAGCGTTAACCCTGATATCGTATGCTTGCCTAATGGGGTCACCAGTATGGTCGATGCCGGCAGCAGCGGCTGGGTAAATTATCAGCTTTTTCGCAATAGCGTGATTCATCCTGCCATGGTGAAAATCAAAAGCTATTTGAACGTGGTCAACGTTGGGCTTTCTACCCTCGGCGGCGGCCCGACCGGTTATCTGGAAAATACCAATCCGGCAAATTACAACGAGGAGAAGATAGCGCAAACGCTGAATGGCAACAGAGACAATATTCTCGGCTTGAAACTACGCTACAGCCAGGATATCGCCAAAGGGAAACAGTACGCCAGCGACCCGCTTCTCTCTACCGTCTCCCTGGCGCGTAAACTCGATACCACGATTTGCGTTCACGTCACGGATTCTCTTCTCTGCGCCGATGAACTGATCCGCTATTTTAATGCCGATGATATTTATGCGCACTGCTTCCACGGCACCGGCCACTCGATTCTTAATGAACAGGGCGAGGTCTATGCGGCGATAAAAGAGGCGCAGTCCCGGGGCGTTATCTTTGACTGTTCAAACGGCGTGGCCCACTTTGATTTTCACGTTGCCAGAACCGCCATGGAGCAAGGATTTTATCCGGATATCATCAGTACCGATCTCACTTTGCGAAATAGCTTACGGACGGATAAGGTTTACAGCCTACTCCACGTCATGTCGAAATATCTCAACATGGGAATGTCCTTCTTCGATGTTGTTCGCGCGGTAACCGCTACGCCCGCTCGCCTGATGAAGATGCAGGGGCAAATTGGTACCCTGGCGCCCGGCGCTTTTGCTGACGTTTCGATTGTTAAACTGCAAAAAGAGAAGATTGTTTTTGAAGATACTCAGGGCGTTAAAATTGAAGGCGACCGTTACATTGATAACTGCGCTACCCTGTGTAATGGTCAAATTGTCTACCGCCGCCTGCGCTTCTAATCGCTAATTATTAAGCCTTACGTCTACATCGGCGTAAGGCTTTTATTCTGAATCACGCATAATATGACTTCCCTCATTGATTCTCCTCGCTCTCATCATATACTAAGACTTGCCTACCCTGATGTCTGTGAGAATAATGCATGAATAATAATGAAATTGTTATCTTTTCAGTTTCCAGGACAATAACCCAACGAATTATGAATGTCCTTATTGAAAGGAAACTCGATATCCCCGTATTTGAATTTCGTTATTCAGATGTTCTCGATAAAGCCCATGAGATGATTCAATCCGGCACTAAGATAATTATTAGCCGGGGCGGTACCGCCGCACTTTTGCGTAGCAACATTACTATCCCTGTCATTGAAATCGCCCATGATTTCCATGGCGTTTATCGCATCTTACAGGAAGCCAACAGCAAATCGCAAAAAATTGCCGCCGTTGGTTTCCCGCAGTTTTGTAGCGCCTTACGCCATTACCAAAACATGACTAATGAAGAGTTTAAAATTTGTCAGGTTTACAACCATCACGATATTGAAAATGTTATAAAAAATCTTTCGGAGAATAATTATCATACCGTAATCGGCGGGCTGACCGTTGCTGAAATGGCGCAAAAATATCACCTCAATGCTATTATGGGTGATACCGATAATATTTCCATTGAGCAGGCCATCAATGAAGCTCACAGTTTATTGAAATACATTAATCGAGAACACAGCAAACTGATCATGAGCCACTCAGCATTGAATCAGGCGCGTGAAGGTATTATGTGCATCGATCAGCTTGGTGAAATTATCAATATCAACGCCACCGGCGTGGCATTATTCCAATGTCAAGCTGGAGATAAAATATTCAAAAAAGAAGCTTTTAAAGAGATCTACGCCAGAATTATTAATGAATTAGACATCAAAGAGCAGGCTATAGACATCAACGGCGTAACGATTCATATTTCCGTGCGCCACTTTTCTAACCGAAAAATATCTTATGCCGTTATTACGGGGTTAAGCCAGGAGAGTACGCTTTGGCAAAACAGCGTCAACAAAAAAAGTAAGCTCCGCGGTTTTTCCACCACCTGGTCTTTCGATGATATTATTGGTCAGTCTCCAGCAATACTCGATGTCATAAAAAAAGCCAAACTGTGCGCCCGCCATGAACTTCCCATCCATATTTTGGGCGATACCGGCACGGGCAAAGAGCTTTTCGCCCAGAGTATTCATAACCATAGCGCCAGAAGCCATAGCCCTTTTATCGCGATTAACTGCGCGGCCATCCCTGAGGGTATTCTGGAAAGCGAACTCTTTGGCTATGCCGACGGCGCATTTACCAGCGCGCGTAAGGGCGGAAAACCGGGGGTGTTTGAAATGGCGATGAACGGCACGGTGTTTATCGATGAAATCAGCGAAGCGCCGCTATCGGTACAGGTCAAACTGCTGCGCGTATTGCAGGAGAAGCAGTTTTCTCGTCTCGGCGGCGATACGCTTATTACCGCCGATTTTCGCCTGATCACCGCCAGCAATAAGGATCTACGCCCGCTCGTCGCCAGCGGTGAGTTCAGGCAGGATCTGTACTATCGAATCAATATTCTTGAGTTGAGTCTACCGGCCTTATGCCAGCGACCGGGCGATATCATGCCGTTGATTCAGCACCTGCTTCATCAACAGGGTAAGCAAATCACCTTTACCCCCGATGCGGTGGATTTTTTGCATGGTTATCGCTGGCCTGGCAACATTCGTGAACTCCAGGCGGTGATCTACCGACTCATCGTCCTGGTGGATATTGATCGAGTGAGCAAAGAGATTTTGCTGCAGGTCAGTCAAATATCGCCGGATGACGACAATGAGGGCTCTCACCTCCCGGCCACGGGCGTGACATCAGATGAAACCGATTTATTAAAGAAACAAGAGAAACGGCTGATTACCCATGTCATAGAAAAAACCGACGGGGACAGGACCAAAGCCTCGGTGATGCTCGGCATCAGCCCCACGACCCTATGGCGCAAATTAAAGCAGCACAATATCAGCGGATAAGGCGGAGCCGGGTCTGCTGATACAGAGCAGGAATTATTTCTGTTCCGCTAAAGCCTGCGCGCAAGCCCAGGCTGATGCCCACGCCCACTGGAAGTTATAGCCGCCCAGCCAGCCGGTAACGTCCATCACTTCGCCGATAAAGTACAGACCGGGCACCCCGCGGGCTTCCATGGTGCGCGAAGAGAGCTCATTCGTATCGACGCCGCCGAGGGTTACCTCCGCCGTGCGATAGCCTTCGGTGCCATTCGGCTGGACGCGCCATGCGGTCAACGTCTCCACCAGCGCCTGCTGCTCACGAACGTTAAGCTGTTTCAGGGTGACATCCGGAAGCTGGCCCAGCTGCTGTAAGCACTCAACCAGCCGCTTCGGCAGCTGCATCGCGAGGGTGTTTTTCAGGCTTTGATTGGGATGCGCCGCGCGCTGCTCGTCGAGGAAGTCATCAAGATGGCAATCCGGCAGCAGATTGATGCTGACGAATTCTCCCGGCTGCCAGTAGCTGGAAATTTGCAATACCGCCGGTCCGGACAGCCCACGGTGGGTAAAGAGCAGATTTTCCCGGAAGACGGTACCGTTTTCCGCCGTGATGGTCGACGGTACCGACACCCCGGAAAGCACCTGCAGCTGTTCAAGCAGCGGCTTATGTAAGGTAAACGGCACCAGGCCCGCTCGGGTCGGCAGCACCTTCAGGCCAAACTGCTCGGCAAGCTTATAGCCGAACGGCGAAGCGCCCAGACCGGGCATGGATAACCCGCCGGAGGCGACCACCAGCTTTTTCGCCGCCACCGTCTCGCCGTTAAGCTGCAGCGTGTAGCCCTCATCATCCCGCTCAACGCTGATAATTTCGCTGCGCAGGCGAATTTCCACGCCGCCTTTTTCACACTCGGCCAGCAGCAGGTTAACGATTTGCTCGGCGGAATCATCGCAGAAAAGCTGGCCCAGGGTTTTCTCATGCCAGGCAATACCGTATTTGCCAACCAGATCGATAAAGTCCCACTGGGTGTAGCGCGCCAGCGCAGATTTGCAAAAATGCGGGTTTTGACTGAGATATGCCGCGGGTTCGATATACATGTTAGTAAAGTTGCAACGGCCACCGCCAGACATCAGGATTTTACGCCCGGGCTTTTTGCCGTTATCGAGTAACAGCACCCGGCAACCTGCCTGCCCCGCCTGCGCCGCACAAAACATTCCCGCCGCTCCGGCGCCGATTACGATGGCATCAAACCTTTCCACACAACATTCCTCATATCCCGATTGTCGGGAATTGTAAATTTTTCACTCTGGTCGCACCAGCCTGAAAAAAACAGATTTCTGTACCTCATTGAAAGATATAGAAATACTCCCAACAAGGTAAAACTTAAACAGGAAGAAAATCAAAAAAAGTCTATATTTCACTTTGCCCGCGCCGCGAAAGTCACTGATAATGCGCCGCGTTCATGTCCTCAAAATGGCGTAACGTCCTATGCTACATTTATTTGCCGGTCTGGATTTACATACCGGGCTATTATTATTGCTTGCTCTGGCTTTCGTGCTTTTTTACGAAGCGATCAATGGTTTTCATGATACCGCAAACGCTGTTGCAACGGTGATCTACACACGCGCAATGCGGTCGCAGCTTGCTGTGGCGATGGCGGCTCTTTTTAACTTCTTCGGCGTTCTGTTGGGCGGTCTCAGCGTAGCCTATGCCATCGTGCATATGTTGCCGACCGACCTGCTGCTTAACATGGGTTCAGCGCATGGCCTCGCCATGGTCTTTTCCATGCTGCTGGCGGCAATCATCTGGAACCTCGGCACCTGGTACTTCGGCCTTCCGGCTTCCAGCTCGCACACCCTGATCGGCGCGATCATCGGTATTGGTTTAACCAATGCATTGATGACCGGCACGTCGGTGGTGGATGCGCTGAATATCCCGAAAGTCATGGGTATTTTTGGCTCGCTGATCATCTCGCCAATCGTAGGTCTGGTGGTGGCGGGCGGCCTGATTTTCATTCTGCGTCGCTACTGGAGCGGAACCAAAAAACGCGCCCGTATCCACCTGACCCCCGCCGAGCGTGAAAAGAAAGACGGCAAGAAAAAGCCGCCGTTCTGGACGCGTATTGCGCTAATTCTGTCCGCCATTGGCGTCGCGTTCTCCCACGGCGCGAACGATGGCCAGAAAGGCATTGGCCTGGTGATGCTGGTGCTTATCGGCGTTGCCCCGGCGGGCTTCGTGGTCAATATGAACGCTTCCGGCTACGAAATCACCCGTACCCGCGATGCGGTCAACAACGTGGAAACCTTCTTCCAGCAGCGCCCTGAGCTGTTGAAGAAAGCGACCGGCGCCGAGCAGCTCATTCCGTCTCCGGACGCAGGGGCCGCCGCTAACGGCGAGTTTCACTGCCACCCGGCAAACACCATCAACGCGCTTGACCGCGTGAAGACGATGCTGGCCGGTACCGAAAGCTACGACACGCTCTCCGTTGAGCAGCGTAGCCATCTGCGCCGTATTATGCTCTGCATCTCCGACACCACCGATAAAGTGGCTAAACTGCCGGAAGTGAATGCTGACGATAAGCGTCTACTGAAGAAGCTGAAAACCGATATGCTGAGCACCATCGAGTATGCGCCAATCTGGATTATTATGGCGGTTGCTCTGGCGCTGGGAATCGGCACCATGATCGGCTGGCGTCGCGTGGCGACCACTATCGGCGAGAAAATCGGTAAGAAAGGGATGACCTATGCGCAGGGTATGTCAGCGCAGATGACCGCAGCCGTATCGATTGGTCTGGCGAGCTATACCGGGATGCCGGTTTCCACCACCCACGTGCTCTCCTCCTCGGTAGCGGGGACGATGCTCGTTGATGGCGGCGGCCTGCAGAAGAAAACCGTCACCAGCATCCTGATGGCCTGGGTGCTCACCCTGCCCGCAGCGATTCTGCTGTCCGGTGCGCTGTACTGGCTCTCGCTGCAGTTTATCTAAGCGGGTATCAGTCAGAAGAGAGACAAACGGGTCAGGAAACTGGCCCGTTTTTTTGCCTGCCGTAAAGCTAGTGCCAGATAGCCAGGGCAATCATGCTGACCACCACCAGGCCGCATAGCGCGCTGGTGAGGATAAACTGCCGACGAACCCGCTCGCAGCGGCGGATAAACTCATCGTCATGGTGATCGCGGTAGCGCTGAGCGTAGATATACCACACCAGGCGCATCTGTTTGCTGGGCTGCCCGTGCGACGTAAAAAAACCGCCGCCGTCGACATATTGATAGAGCAAAGGGTCACAACCACGTAGCACAACAAGCAATGCACGCAGCGACGAGAAGTAGCGTGCCATATTCACTACACATACGATACACAGGGCCCAAAACAGCGCAATAGTGCTGATCATACCTCCTCCCCGGCGACCCGTCCTCGGAGGCTCCCTCCGGGACTACCGCTCCCCAATAGCAAACCGACTGTACAGTAAAAGAGTGCGATTCCGATCACGTTTATTTATCCGACCGGCTCATTAAATAGTGTAGGAGATCAGTTAATTTTTTTACCACAACGTTAATCATTATCAATGCATAAGTCGGATATATTTGTTTAACTATTCGCTGAACAAGGTGGATTGACGGATCGCGAGGGGCGCTATAAGGTAGAAATATCTTCTACAATTAGGTCCTTAAGGACTAGCCCCCGCGAATGTAGCACGCAGGACGCGGGCGAAGCGGCAGCGCTGGCTGTCAGGTCCAACGGTCATCGACAACTTATGGAAGGAGTAACACTATGGCTTACAAACATATTCTTATTGCAGTAGACCTGTCCCCGGAAAGCAAAGTACTGGTAGAAAAAGCCGTTTCTATGGCCCGTCCCTACAATGCAAAAGTTTCCCTGATCCACGTGGATGTGAATTACTCCGATCTCTACACCGGCCTTATTGACGTCAATCTGGGCGACATGCAGAAACGCATCTCTGAAGAAACTCACCACGCGTTAAGCGAGCTGTCGACGAACGCGGGCTACCCGATCACTGAAACCCTCAGCGGCAGCGGCGATCTCGGCCAGGTTCTGGTTGATGCGATTAAAAAATATGATATGGACCTGGTAGTTTGTGGTCACCATCAGGACTTCTGGAGCAAGCTGATGTCCTCAGCGCGTCAGCTTATCAACACCGTTCACGTTGATATGCTGATTGTCCCACTGCGCGACGAAGAAGAGGAATAACAGGACGTTATTTAATCCGCTGATGACCAACGCCCGCTAACGCGGGCGTTTTTGTTTCTCGCCTCACCCGCCGCATAAAAAGCACATACGTCCAAATAATTGCCACAATGCCAGATTGATCAACCATTTCACAGGCAATTTACCCATATAATAATTTGTTAACAGCCATAAACATCATATCATTACGCAAAATAAAGCTTTTTCAGCGCGTTTTGGCATACGCGTTCATACTTTTCCGGACAGGACTTAAAGGCGAAGAAAGATGAATTCAACCGCACCGACAGGCTTGCTGCAGCAACCTCGCCCATTCTTCATGATCTTTTTTGTGGAACTATGGGAGCGATTTGGCTATTACGGCGTTCAGGGCATCCTGGCCGTATTCTTTGTTAAACAGCTTGGCTTTTCTCAGGAGCAGGCGTTTATTACCTTTGGCGCGTTTGCCGCGCTGGTCTACGGCCTTATCTCCATCGGCGGCTATGTCGGCGATCACCTGCTCGGCACTAAACGCACGCTGGTACTTGGCGCGATTGTGCTGGCCGCAGGCTACTTTATGACCGGTCTGTCGCTGCACCAACCCAATCTGATTTTCATCGCGCTGGGGACCATTGCGGTGGGAAACGGGCTATTTAAAGCCAACCCGGCGAGCCTGCTCTCCAAGTGCTATCCGCCAAAAGATGCCCGCCTGGATGGCGCCTTCACGCTGTTTTATATGTCGATCAATATCGGTTCGCTGCTGTCGCTCTCGCTGGCGCCGGTAATTGCCGATAAGTTCGGCTATGCGGTGACCTACAACCTGTGCGGCGCTGGGCTGATCGTCGCCCTGCTGGTTTACTTCGCCTGTCGAGGGATGGTGAAGGATATCGGTTCTGAGCCGGACCGCAGGCCGCTAAGCCTGCGCAACCTGCTGTACGTGCTAGCCGGAACGGTGGTCATGATTTTTGTCTGCGCCTGGCTGATGCATAACGTCAAAATTGCCAACCTGGTGCTGATTATCCTCTCGGTGGTGGTGACGATTTTCTTCTTCCGCGAGGCCTTCAAGCTTGATAAGACCGGGCGCAACAAAATGTTCGTCGCCTTTATCCTGATGCTGGAGGCGGTGCTGTTTTATATTCTGTACGCGCAGATGCCCACCTCGCTCAACTTCTTTGCGATCAACAACGTCCACCATGAAATTCTCGGCTTCGCGATTAATCCGGTGAGTTTCCAGGCGCTAAACCCGTTCTGGGTGGTGGTGGCCAGCCCGATCCTCGCCGCTATCTATACGCGTTTGGGCAATAAGGGCAAAGATCTGACCATGCCGATGAAGTTCACCCTCGGGATGTTCCTGTGCGCGCTGGGTTTTCTGACGGCCGCCGCGGCGGGAATGTGGTTTGCCGATGCCCAGGGGCTGACCTCGCCGTGGTTTATCGTGCTGGTCTATCTGTTCCAGAGCCTGGGGGAACTGCTGATTAGCGCTCTGGGGCTGGCGATGGTCGCCGCGCTGGTACCGCAGCATCTGATGGGCTTTATTCTTGGGATGTGGTTCCTGACGCAGGCCGCCGCGTTTCTGCTGGGCGGCTACGTCGCGACCTTCACCGCCATACCGGACACTATTACCGACCCGCTACAGACGCTGCCGATTTATACCGATGTCTTCAGCAAAATCGGTCTGGTGACCCTGGGCGTAACGGTGGTCATGGCGATCATGGTGCCGTGGCTAAACCGGATGATTAATACACCGGATACCAAACAGTAATTATCATTGCCGGATGGCGGCTAATGCCTTATCCGGCCTTCTTTGCGCGCGCCCGATGAGCCTTGCGCTATCGGGCGGTTCCGGCGACTACGCTTTTCGCGCGGCAATCCAGTCCTGCACTTCAACCACAAAAGTATCCGGCGCTTTGCGGTACATTTTACGCGCCAGATCGAGGATGGTGTGCTGGCCTAAAGCCTCCTCCATCCGCTGCTGCGCCATATCCATCACCGAGCGCACGCCGCAAATGCCTTCACAAGCCCACTGCGGAGGCTGCTCCTCAAATACCGCCAGACGCTGGCGAATTTCACGGCATTCAAAAATCCGTTTATCACCATCAATGGCGTTCGCCACGTCGAGAACCGTAATGTGTTCAGCCGCTTTCGCCAGCTGAAAACCGCCGCCCTTACCCTCGATGCTGCGTACCAAACCGGCCTTTGACAGACGGGTGAAAATTTTGGCCAGGTAATCGTAGGGCACACTTTGCAAGTCAGCAATCTCACGTACGCTCATGTCGCGGGCATCGCCCTTGCTGTCCACCATACACATCAGGCTATGGATGCCGTATTCAACCCCGGAACTGTAGAATGCCATACTCTTATCTCAGCCAAAATTAATCTGAGTTCATTGTAGCTTTTTAAAAATACAGATTCCAGACAGTCAGAGCCAAGCCACGATTATTGGATATATAATTAATTAAATATCAAATAGATAATTATAAAACAACGCACAAAGCAATCCGTTCAGCTGAAATCACATTGCATTTCTAAACTACGACCAATAAAATCCGAGTAAATATTTCATCGTTACCAGTGAGAAACTCCAATGCGTAAACAAATTCTGATCGTGGGCGCTGGCTTTGCCGGTATGTGGGCAGCGCTGAGCGCCGCACGTCTGGCGGATAAAAATCAGCAGGACATTGATATTACGGTGATTGCGCCACAGCCTGAACTGCGTGTGCGCCCGCGTTTTTATGAAAGCGCCGTTCAAACGCTGGTTGCGCCACTGCAACCGCTGTTCGACGTCACCGGGGTGACTTTCCTGCGCGGCACGGTTGAGAAAATCCTTCCGGCCTCCAAAGAGGTAAGCTGGAAAGATGCCAACGGTGAAATGCGCCAGCATCGCTACGACCGCCTGGTGCTGGCCAGCGGCAGCCAGGTCAATCGCAGTACGGTCGCCGGAGCCGCAGAGTACGCATTCGACCTCGATCAACTGGAAAGCGCTACCGTACTGGAGCAGCATCTGCAAGATCTGGCCCGGCAGCCAGAGAGCACGGCACGTAATACCGTGGTGGTCTGCGGCGGCGGCTTCACCGGTATTGAGATGGCGCTGGAGCTACCGGGTCGTCTGCGGGCAATTCTCGGCGCCGATGCTAAGACCAGAATTGTCGTAGTTGAGCGAAGCCCGCAGCCAGGCTCACGCTTCAGCGATGAGCTACGCGAGGTGATTATTCAGGCTTCAGAAGAGCTGGGCGTCGAGTGGCTGGTCAATGCCGAAGTGGAGAACGTTGATAGCTCTGGTGTGACGCTGAAAGAGGGTCGGACGATTGCATCACAGACGGTCATATGGACCGTTGGCGTTCAGGCTAACGGCTTAACGGCACAGATCGACGCCCCGCGCGACCGTCAGGGTCGTCTGCACGTGAATGCTAATCTTCAGGTTGTGGGGCATGAAGACATTTATGCCACCGGCGACGTGGCTTATGCCGCCACCGATGATAAGGGTAATCACGCGTTAATGACCTGCCAGCACGCGATTCTGCTGGGCAAGTTTGCCGGGAATAACGCGGCTGCAAGCCTGCTGAACGTTGAACCGTTGCCGTATCGTCAGGAGATGTACGTCACCTGTCTGGATCTGGGCGAATGGGGCGCGGTTTACACCGAGGGCTGGGATCAGCAGGTGAAACTGACGCGCGCCGAAGCGAAAAAACTCAAGATGTCGATCGTCAGCGAGCTGATTTATCCGCCACAAGCCGATAAAGCGGTGGCGTTCGAGACTGCCGACCCGCTTGCCCCGTTTGTATAAATAAACATCCCCTGCCAGCACGGCAGGGGAATTTTTCACTGCATCATCACTTCACGCACGAACTCTTTCCTGAGCTGCGCGCTGTAGACCTTACCGTAAAACTGTACATCGGTGTCGGGGCGCTTCACGTCCGGGCTGACCTGCCTGTTCCTCGGCGTGGAGCCGGAGGCTTTACTCAGCGCCTGTTGCGTTTCGAGGAGGATCGGTCAGTTAAGGAACAGCCGGGAGGTGATGGCCCCGGTTTTTTGCAGCCCGGCCAGATGCTCTTCCCAGGCGGACATCAGCATCAGCTCGCCGCCGTTCAGACGCGTCAGATTGTCGGCACCGGAGGCGGTGCTACGCACCTGTCCGGGCTACAAAACCGCCAGACCGCACGAACCCGTAGCCCGGGCAAGGCGCGCCGAGCGCCGCCCCCGGGGAAAGCGCGCACGCTATTTCAGTCAGAAACATGCCCGGATTGCGGCTCAATCACCGTTCCGGCGTAGATATCAAACCGGTGGCCTTTGGTCACCACCGCGTTAGGCGTCGCAACATTCGCCAGCGGCGGCGCGTAGTCCGGGCGCTTAACCACTACCCGTTTGGTCGCCAGCTGACGCGCCGGTTCCAGCAGACCGTCGGCGTCTAAATCCGGCCCCACCAGCGACTGAAATACCCGCATCTCTTTCTTCACCAGCGCGCTTTTCTGCTTATGCGGAAACATCGGGTCGAGATAGACCACCTGCGGGCGCGGGGTAATATCGGTCAGCGCCGTCAGGCTGGAAGCGTGGATCAGCTGCAACCGCTCCTGCAACCACGGGCCGATTTCCGCATCGGCGTAGCCGCGCGCCAGGCCATCGTCAAGCAGCGCGGCGACCACCGGGTTACGCTCCAGCATCCGCACGCGACAGCCCACGGAAGCAAGAACAAAGGCATCCCTTCCCAGGCCGGCGGTCGCATCGACCACATCCGGCAGGTAGTCGCCTTTAATACCCACCGCTTTCGCCACCGCCTCGCCGCGGCCGCCGCCGAACCTGCGACGGTGGGCCATCGCCCCGCCGACAAAATCGACGAAGATGCCGCCAAGCTTCGGCTCATCGCGCTTGCGAAGCTCCAGATGCTCGGGCGTCATCACCAGCGCCATCAGGTTGTCTTCGTCCTGCTCCAGCCCCCAGCGGGCGGCCAGAACGGATAAGGCGCCGTCTCCGGCGCCCGTTTCATCAATTAAACAAATTTTCACAACAGGATTAACTCTTAATACCGTAATGCTCAAGCATCGCATCCAGCTGCGGCTCACGTCCGCGGAAGCGTTTGAACAGCACCATTGGCTCTTCCGACCCGCCGCGGCTAAGGATGTTGTCGAGGAACGACTGGCCGGTTTCGCGATTGAAGATCCCCTCCTCTTCGAAGCGTGAGAAGGCATCCGCCGCCAGCACGTCGGCCCACAGATAGCTGTAGTAGCCCGCCGCATAACCTCCGGCGAAGATATGGCTGAAGGCGTGCGGGAAACGGCCCCACGACGGCCCGGGAATCAACGCGACCTGCTGCTTAATTTCCGCCAGCGTTTCGAGGATTTTCGCGCCCTGCTGCGGGCTGAACTCCGCATGCAGGCGGAAGTCGAACAGACCAAACTCCAGCTGGCGCAGAATAAACATCGCCGCCTGGTAGTTTTTCGCTGCCAGCATCTTCTCCAACAGCTCCTGCGGCAGCGGCTCGCCGGTTTCATAGTGGCCGGAGATAAACGCCAGCGCTTCCGGCTCCCAGCACCAGTTTTCCATAAACTGGCTCGGCAGCTCGACCGCATCCCACGGTACCCCACTGATGCCGGATACGCCGGCGGTATCGATACGGGTCAGCATATGGTGCAGACCGTGGCCAAATTCGTGGAACAGGGTGATCACTTCATCGTGGGTGAACAGCGCCGGCTTACCGCTGACGGGACGGTTAAAGTTGCAGGTCAGATAAGCGACCGGCTTTTGCAGCGTACCGTCAAGCTTGCGCATCTGGCCGACGCAGTCATCCATCCATGCCCCGCCGCGTTTATGTTCGCGGGCGTAGAGGTCGAGGTAGAAGCTGCCGCGCAGCTCATTTTTATCATCATAAAGTTCGAAGAAGCGCACTTCCGGATGCCAGACATCAACATCGGTACGCTCTTTCGCGGTAATGCCGTAAATACGCTTAACCACTTCGAACAGGCCGTTAACGGCTTTGTTTTCAGGGAAGTACGGGCGCAGCTGTTCATCGCTGATGCTGTAAAGATGCTGCTTCTGTTTTTCGCTGTAGTAAGCGATATCCCACGGCTGCAGCTCATCAACGCCGCATTCGGCTTTGGCGAAAGCGCGCAGCTGGGCCAGCTCTTTCTCACCCTGCGGACGGGCGCGTTTGGCCAGGTCGGTCAGGAAGTCGAGCACCTGCTGCGGATTTTCCGCCATTTTGGTCGCCAGCGACTTATCGGCATAGCTGTCAAAGCCCAGCAGCTGCGCCAGTTCGTGGCGCAGGGCGAGGATTTCCGCCATCACCGGGCCGTTATCCCATTTTCCAGCGTTTGGCCCCTGGTCGGAGGCACGGGTGGAATACGCGCGATACAACTCTTCACGCAGCGCCTGATTGTCGCAGTAGGTCATCACCGGCAGATAGCTCGGAATATCGAGGGTCAGCAGATACCCCTGCAGCTCTTTAGCTTCAGCCTGGGCTTTCGCGGCGGCCAGCGCGCTTTCCGGCATCCCGGAGAGCTCGGATTCATCGGCGATCAGCTTGGTCCAGCCCATGGTCGCGTCGAGCACGTTGTTGCTGTACTGATTGCCCAGTTCGGACAGGCGGGCGGCGATTTCGCCGTAGCGTTTCTGCTGCTCTTTCGCCAGGCCAATACCGGAGAGTTCAAAATCACGCAGCGCGTTATCGACCGCTTTTTTCTGCGCGGTATTCAGGGTGGCGTAATGATCGCCGTCGCGCAGGTCGCGGTACGCTTTGTACAGACCTTCATGTTGCCCAACCCAGGTGCTGTACTCGGAGAGCAGCGGCAGGGTTTGTTCGTAGGCTTCGCGCAGCTCCGGGCTGTTTTTAACCGAGTTCAGGTGGCTGACCGGAGAAAAAAGACGCCCCAGCACATCGTCCACTTCCGCCAGCGGCTGGCAAAGATTTTCCCAGGTATACGGCGCCCCTTGCGCCACCGCGCGCTCTACCGCCGCCCGGCAGTCATCCAGCGCTTTAGTGACCGCGGGGACCACGTGCTCGGGTTTGATTGCAGAAAATGGCGGTAATGAAAAAGGCGTCAGTAATGGATTGGTCATATGCGCAGTCCTGTTGAATAGGGTGAATGAAGCGCGCGTCCCGCGCTGTAGCATGAGATCTAGAATGGGGGATAGTTGGATGAATTTCAATGTCAGGCGCCGCGCGCAGGCGGGTATTACTGCGATAAGTCTGGCCGTGGTGGCCATCGCGCATAAAAAAGCCGGGTTCGCATCGCGGCGACCCGGCCCGTTTTAGGCTGACAAGCAGCTTATACCACCATCCCCAGTAGCAGACAGCCTACCAGGCCGCACACGGAGATAATGGTTTCCAGTACCGACCACGACTTAATGGTCTCGCCGATGGTCAGGTTGAAGTATTCCTTAAACAGCCAGAAGCCCGGATCGTTAACGTGGGAGAAGATAACGCTGCCGGAGCCCACGGCGATAACCATCAGTTCCGGGCTCACGCCGGTGGTGGCGATCAGCGGCGCGGCGATACCGCCCGCGGTGATAGCCGCAACGGTGGCGGAACCCAGGGCGATACGCAGTACCGCGGCAATCGACCACGCCATAAACAGCGGGGACATATTGGATTCATGCATGATAGAAGCAATGTATTTATCCATGCCGCTATCGACCAGCACCTGCTTGAAGGCGCCGCCGCCGCCGATGATCAGCAGCATCATGGCGATGATTTTAATCGAGGAGGTCAGCGTATCGTTAATCTGCTCCATTGAACGACCACGGTTGAGACCGAAGGTGAACATCGCGATCAGTACCGCGATCAGCGTCGCCATCACCGGGTCGCCGAAGAATTCAGCAATCGGCAGGAAGGCATGGCCTTTCGGCAGAACCATCTCGGCCACGGCGCGCATCGCCATCAGGATAACCGGGACCAGCGAGGTCCAGACGCTGACGCCAAAGCCCGGCATCTCTTCTTCAGTGAAGGTTTTCGGGTTATGCAGCCCTTCCGGAATCGGCTTATCGATACCTTTCAGGAAGCGCGCATAAACCGGGCCCGCGAGGATAACCGTCGGGATCGCCAGAATCGTACCGAACAGCAGGGTCTTGCCCATGTCGGCATGGAAAATAGTGGCAATCGCCGTCGGGCCCGGGTGCGGAGGCAGGAAGCCGTGGGTCACGGAGAGCGCGGCCGCCATCGGGACGCCGATATAGAGCAGCGGGATACCGGCGGATGCCGCGATGGTAAAGACCAGCGGCAGCATCAGCACGAAGCCCACTTCATAGAACAGGGCGAAGCCGACGGTAAAGCCGGTGAGCACAACCGCCCACTGAATATGTTGTTTACCAAATTTGGCAATCAGCGTGGTGGCGATACGCTGCGCACCGCCGCAGTCCGCCAGCATTTTACCGAGCATCGCGCCGAAGCCCATGATCAGCGCGAGGCTGCCGAGGGTTCCCCCAACGCCGTTTTTAATGGATACGATCACTTTATCCAGAGGCATGCCCTGCATGAGCCCGACGGCAAGTGCCACCAGAACCAGAGCGATAAACCCGTTCAGCTTGAAACGGATCATCAGCAACAATAACAGGGCAACCCCGATAGCAACGATGACTAATGGCATGATTTACCTGGCCTTAATTTGTTATGGGTAACGTCATAGTTTCAACATTGACTTCATCCGTTCCGAGCGGAACAAAAAATGTCTGACGCCGTAGAAGCTGGCTTTATCCTTACCCAGAGAAAGGATAGCTGGCTATTTTTTTATCTGTGGCGCCTGAAGTGAATGATACGGGTAACATATGAAGTTTGAGAATCACCTGGGCGGTGAAAATTTCAAATATGAGACTTAAGTCATACTCTTTCCCGGGTTTTTGCCGGGTCGCTTAGCGGGGAATGTTGCGCGGTAACATAGGGGGAGCCGCCCGGCCGCGCAAAGGCAGCCGGGCGGATAATTAGTAGTAGGAGTGCTCGCCGCGCTGGTGTTCAGTCAGATCGCGTACGCCTTTCAGTTCCGGGAACTCGTTCAGCATCTGCTTCTCGATCCCTTCTTTCAGCGTCACGTCGACCATCGAACAGCCGTTGCAGCCGCCGCCGAACTGCAGGATCGCCAGGCCATCTTCGGTAATTTCCATCAACGTGACGCGCCCGCCGTGCCCGGCCAGCTGCGGGTTAATCTGCGACTGCAGCAGGTACTCGACGCGCTCCATCAGCGGGGCATCGTCGGACACTTTGCGCATCTTGGCGTTTGGCGCTTTCAGCGTCAGCTGGGAGCCCAGTTGGTCGGTAACAAAATCGATTTCAGCGTCTTCCAGATACGGCGCGCTAAGTTCATCGACATACGCGGTGAGCTGTTCAAACTTCAGCGCAGTATCGGAATCTTCCACCGCATCCGGTGGGCAGTAGGACACGCCGCACTCGGCGTTAGGGGTGCCGGGATTGATCACAAATACGCGAATTTGTGTCCCTTCTTCCTGATTTGCCAGCAGTTTGGCAAAGTGCGCTTGTGCAGCATCGGAAATACGGATCATAGCGTTGGCCTAATAGTTGACTATTTTACTGGGTTATAATACGCCCATCAGCAGGGGTCTACAAGGTACGGCATATACACCATACCTGAACCGTCGCGGCGCCGTTTCGCAAAAGCAGGCGGGATATCTCGGCGACGGTGCTTCCGGTGGTGACGACATCATCCACAATGGCGATATGGTGGCCCTGTAGCGACAATTCAAGCTGAAAGGCGTTTTTCAGGTTCTGTTTACGCAATCTGGCGCTGAGCTGATGCTGGGTGGCGGTACGGCGCCGACGGGTCAGCGCATCGCTACGCCAGGCGCAGCCCAGCCAGCGGGATAGCGGCCGACACAGCAGATCGCTCTGATTAAACCCCCGCTTCCACTGGCGCCGCTGCCAGAGCGGTACGCTAATGATCCGGTCCGGTCGGGGAAGATCCCGACGCTGGCGTATACGCAGCAGCAGCAGACGCGCCAGCGCCGGGGCCAGCTCGGGCCGCTGAGTAAATTTCAACTGGTGAATCAGGCCGCTCAGCGGCGGACGATAGTCATTGACCGCCACCAGCCGCTGCCACGGCGGCGGTTTTTGCAGGCAGCGCCCGCAGGGCAGCGCGTCTGACCGAGCCGGCAGGCCGCACTGCGGGCAAAGCGGTTCAGAATCCAGCAGCGCAGACGCGCAACGCGAGCAGATCCCCCAGCGGGCAATGGCCAGCGGCATTTGGCATAGCCAGCATAAGCTGTGTGCTGTTAGCATATTTCCCCTCATTGTGGTGGAAAGAGAACAGTAACTGATGAAAGAGTTGGCGTGGCAGACTACGGGCGAAGGAAATTGTCATCTTGTGCTGCTGCACGGATGGGGGCTGAATGCCGGGGTGTGGGATTGCATTGCGCCGCAGCTGTCCTCGCATTTTACGCTGCACCTCGTCGACCTTCCGGGCTATGGCCGCAGCGGCGGCTTTGGCGCAATGTCGCTGGAGGAGATGACGCAACGGGTGCTGGAGCAAGCGCCGGACCGCGCGATCTGGCTTGGCTGGAGCCTCGGCGGGCTGGTAGCCAGCCAGGCGGCAATAACGCATCCCGAGCGCGTGCAGGCGCTGGTCACCGTCGCCTCTTCCCCCTGCTTTAGCGCTCACGACAGCTGGCCCGGCATCAAGCCCGAGGTGCTAAGCGGATTTCAACAGCAGCTGAGCGAAGATTTTCAGCGCACCGTCGAGCGCTTTCTGGCGCTGCAAACCATGGGTACCGAAAGCGCGCGCCAGGACGCGAGAGCGCTGAAGAGCACGGTGCTGTCGCTACCGATGCCGTCGCCGGAGGTTTTAAACGGCGGGCTGGAGATCCTTAAGACCGCCGATTTACGTCAGGCGTTGACCACCCTCGACGTGCCGTTTTTGCGCCTGTACGGTCGCCTGGATGGCCTGGTGCCGCGTAAAATCATCCCGATTCTCGATGCGCTGTGGCCAAAAAGCACGTCGATGATTTTCGATAAGGCCGCCCACGCGCCGTTCATTTCACATCCGCAGGCGTTTTGCGCTCCTCTGATTGAGCTGAAGCGTGAGTTCGATAAATTTTTATAGCGGGACGTGGTAAAAACGCAGGGTGCAGCAATACTTAGGTTGTTGCGGGGGTTGACTATTTCACGCCGGACCCGTGACCTAAAAAAACAACCTAATGGAGAGTAGAGGCTATGAAATTTGTTACAGGAATTGTTGCATCTCTGGTGATTGGCTCCCTGTCCTTCGGCGCGTTCGCCGCCAAGGAAATTCAAAAAGACGAAGTGGCTAAGATGAACCTGACCAAAATCGGTTCGATTACCACCTCAAGAACGACCTCTCCGATGGATGCAAAGCGCGATCTGTCGAAAAAAGCGGATGAGCTGGGCGGCACCTATTTCGTGGTGATTGCAGGCGAGAAGAACGAGAAAACGGTTCACGCTAACGCGGACGTCTACAAGTAAGCCAGAAAGCGGGTCCCGGGACCCGCTTGCGGTATATGCCGCAGCAAGTTCCCGGAGGCGGCGCGTTGCGCCTGTCCGGGCTACCCACCCCAAACCGTACCAATCTGTGGTCGAATCTCCGGGGTCGCGGCGTAAACGCCTTACCCGGGCTACCAGACTGTCTCTCGTAGCCCGGATAAGGCGTTAGCCGCAATCCGGGGAAACCAGCCTTTACATACCCATCAGCGCAGCGACCACCACTCCCGCAGGCAGGCTTTGCCTTCCGGGCAGCTTTTACAGCTGCCGGAGAGGCAGCCATCGGCATCTTCGGTTACTTTGACCGCTTTACCCATCGCTTCCAGACGACCCAGCATCGCGTCGATCAACGGCTGCGGCGCTTGCAGGCGGGCGCTGAGCTGCTTTGCGTCCATCCTCCCCTGCAGGGCCAGCATATCGCGCACATCAATTAACGACGCCATTATCGCTCCTTAGTGACAATCGCCAGCCGGACTCTGGCAGCAGGACGACGGCGTTTTGCGCGTCGCCAGCAGGGAGACGTCCACCCGGCTACGCGCTCTGCGCAGCAGGCCAAAGACCACGATATTGAACAGCACTACCGCCAGAATGCACACCAGACTATAGCGCGGATGCTGGCTAAAGCTGACGGTCTGGTAGTACAGCGTAGAGAGCGAATAGGCGATATTCAGCCCCCACAGGACCGAGAACATCATCCAGCCGCGGCTCGACTCGCGGGCAATCGCCCCCATCACCGAGATGCAGGGAATATAGAGCAGAACGAAAATCAGGTAGCTGTACGCCGCGGCGGCGCTGCCGAATTTGCTGCCCATGACGCCCATCGCGCCGGTTGCCATTTCGCCGTCGCCCTTGCTGGCTTCGATGGGGTTCGCCAGCACGCTCAGGCTAAACGTGTCTTTCAGGCTCTGCCAGGTCTCATCCACCGCGGCCAGTAGCTCATCGCCGAGGCTAAACGCCTGCGGATTAAACGCTTCGTTCTGGATATCTTCGGCGGTGTAGAGGGTGTTCAGCGTCCCCACCACCACTTCTTTCGCCATCGCGCCGGTAAACAGGCCGACGGTCGCCTGCCAGTTATCCTCATGTACGCCAATCGGCTTAAACACCGGGGTAATCACCCGGCTGACCGACGCCAGCGCCGAGTCATTGATATTATCGACGATCTTACCGTTCAGCGAGAAGCTGTTCAGGGCGCTGAGGAAGATACTGACGATAACGATCACTTTACCCGCCCGCAGGACGAAGCCTTTCAGGCGCTGCCAGGTCTGGATAAGCAGGCTCTTCACGTGCGGAACGTGATACACCGGCAGCTCCATCACGAACGGCGAAGCTTCGCCGCGCATAATGGTATGCTTCAGCATCAGTCCGGTCGCAATCGCCATCACGATCCCCAGCACGTACAGGGAGAAGACCGCCAGCGCGCCGTTCTGGCCGAAAAAGGCGGCGGCGAAGACGGCGAAAATCGCCAGCCGCGCGCCGCAGGACATAAACGGCGCCATCATAATGGTCATCAGACGCTCGCGCGGCGCATCAAGCGTACGCGCGCCCATCACCGACGGGACGTTACAGCCAAAACCTACGATGAGCGGCACGAAGGATTTCCCCGGCAGACCCAGCGCCTGCATCAGGCGGTCCATCACAAACGCCGCCCGCGCCATATAGCCAGAGTCTTCAAGGAAAGAGAGGAACAGGTACATCATGCCGATCTGCGGCACCAGCGGCAGCACGGTATTGATCCCCCCGCCAATCCCCTGGGCGAGGAATACCGTCAGCCAGTCCGGGAAATGCAGGGTATAGCCAATCCACTGTATACCGTGAATAAAGATAGCCACGGAACCGGCATCAAAAATAGGCTGCAGCGCGCCGCCAATATTAATCGCCAGTAAGAACATCAGATACATGACGAACAGGAAGACCGGCAGGCCGAGGAAGCGGTTGAGGATCACTTTATCCATCGCCGCGGTAAAGCGGCTGGGTTCGGCGGTGAGGGTATTACTGACCGCATCGCAAATGGCGGCAATGCTTTGGTAGCGGGCATCGGCGATGTGCAGCGCCGGGTCATCCAGCTCTTCGCTCAGGTGCGCCAGGGCTACGTCCAGCTTGTGGGCGGCGTCTCCGGCGAAGGCGCGGCTGTAAATATCGCCTTCAAGCATCTGTAAACCCAGCCAGCGGCGCTGGCGCGGCGGAATGTCCGTGGCCATCATCTCCGCCAGCTTGTCCGCCTCCCGCAGCAGCGGCCGCGGATAGTGCACCAGTTCAATATCCTGATTTTGCTGATGGCGGTCGATAGCCATTTTCAAGGCTTCGATACCGCGCCCGCGGGTAGAAACCAGCGGGATTACCGGGCATCCAAGGCGGGCGGCCAGCGCGTCGACATCGATGCGGATGTTCTGTTTTTCCGCGATATCGAGCATATTCAGCGCGACCACGCAGGGGATGCCGAGCTCCAGCAGCTGCAGCGTCAGATAGAGGTTACGCTCCAGATTGGACGCATCGACCACGTTTATCAGCATGTCGGCGTCGCCGCTGAGAATATAGTGGCAGGCAATCTGCTCATCCAGCGAGGTTTGCGAGGAGATGGTGGTCAGGGAATAGGTGCCCGGAAGGTCTACCAGCGTGACCTGATGATCGGTGGTGTTGAAGCCGCCCTCTTTGCGCTCAACGGTCACCCCCGCCCAGTTCCCGACACGCTGGCGCGCGCCGGTGAGCTGGTTAAACAGCGTTGTTTTCCCGGAATTTGGATTACCAATTAAACCAAGGGTTAATTTTTTCATATTCATACTCTTAGTGCCGGTCAGGCATTATTGTGCAACCGCTTCCAGCTCAATTAACGCAAGATCCTTTTTACGTAATACCAGGCTAACGCGTCGGGTTTCAATATGAATAGGGTCGCCGAGCGGCGCCACGCGAACCACGTTAAAAGACGAACCCGGCAGCATCCCGAGGGACAGCAGCTTCTGCCGATATGCCGGACTAATATCGCGGGAGAAGCCGGTGATTTTCCACGCACTATCAGGTGTGAATTGCATAGGACCTACTTGTGTATCGCCAACCGAAAGAGAGTTTCCCCTATGCGCCGCAGACGCGGTGCCAGGGTCCATAGCCAACGAAGAATAAAAAATACTCAATGGAAATAATGATAATGAGAATAGTTTTTATCATCAATACATATAATGCGCTCGATTCTTTTTTTAAACAGGAAATTGAGCATTTGTTGATATTGAGCAAACTCTATTTTGTCACGACCGTAGAGAGAATCATTATTTCTGCTTCGCGAATGTTTAATAAAGGTGTCATTGGTTAATGAAATGAAAATAATAATCTCATTATCCGTAATTCGCGCTTATTAAGAGGTTATAAGAAAATACTGATGCTTGTTTGCGCAATATGGCGAAGAGCAGAGAAGAAACGGCCCCTCAGAAAAGGGGCCGGAAAGAGATTAGCGTTTTTTACCCATTGCCGCCGCCAGCGCGTCCATCATCGCGCTGTTGCCCGCTGGCTGCGCCTCGCGACCGCGAGGTTTAGCGGCCTTCGCCGCCGGGCGGTTGCCCTGAGGACGATCGTTTCCGCCGCCGCGGCGCGCGTTGCTGTCGCCAGGCTGTTCGTCCAGACGCATCGTCAGCGCGATACGCTTCCTCGGCAGGTCAACTTCCATCACTTTGACCTTCACGATATCGCCCGCTTTGACCACCGTGTGCGGATCTTCAACGAACTTATTCGACAGGGAAGAGATATGCACCAGGCCGTCCTGGTGAACGCCGATATCGACAAACGCGCCGAAGTTGGTGACGTTGGTCACCGCGCCTTCGAGGATCATTCCCGGCAGCAGGTCGTTCATGGTCTCTACGCCATCGGCGAACTGGGCGGTTTTAAACTCCGGACGCGGGTCGCGGCCCGGTTTTTCCAGCTCTTTGATAATGTCGGTTACCGTCGGCACGCCGAATTTATCATCAGTGAAATCAACGGCTTTCAGATTACGCAGCTCGCTGCTGTTGCCCATCAAATCTTTCAGCGCCTGCTGAGTCGCCGCCAGAATGCGCTCCACCACCGGATACGCTTCCGGGTGCACGGTTGAGGCGTCCAGCGGGTTGTCGCCGTGGTTGATGCGCAGGAAGCCCGCGCACTGCTCAAACGCTTTCGGCCCCAGACGGCTCACCTTCAGCAGCTGCTGGCGGTTCTGGAACTGACCGTTCTCATCGCGCCAGGAGACGATATTCTGCGCCATCATGCGGGTCAGACCGGCGACGCGGGTAAGCAGCGGGACGGAAGCGGTATTCAGGTCGACGCCGACGGCGTTCACGCAGTCTTCCACCACCGCGTCCAGCTTACGCGCCAACTGGGTCTGGCTGACATCGTGCTGATACTGGCCGACGCCGATGGATTTCGGATCGATCTTCACCAGCTCGGCCAGCGGGTCCTGCAGACGACGGGCGATAGAGACCGCGCCGCGCAGGGAAACATCGAGATCCGGGAACTCCAGCGCCGCCAGTTCGGAGGCGGAATACACGGACGCGCCCGCTTCGCTGACGATAACCTTTTGCGCGGTCACTTTCGGGAACTGCTTCTGCACGTCGAGGAAGAAACGCTCGGTTTCACGCGAAGCGGTACCGTTGCCGATCGCCACCAGCTCAACGTTGTACTTTTCACACAGCGCGGCAACCGCCACCGCCGCTTTAGCGGCCTGCCCGGTATGCGGGTAGATGGTATCGGTAGCCACCAGCTTGCCGGTGCCGTCAACGACGGCGACTTTCACGCCGGTGCGCAGACCCGGATCGAGGCCCATGGTGGCGCGCAGCCCGGCCGGAGCGGCCATCAGCAGGTCGTGCAGATTGCGGGCAAAGACGTTAATCGCTTCGTCTTCCGCACGTTCGCGTACGGTGCCCATCAGTTCGGTTTCGAGGTGCATCAGCACCTTGATGCGCCACGTCCAGCTCACCACGCCCTTACGCCAGCTGTCCGCCGGGGCGTTGTTCAGGCGCAGGCCGAGATGGTCGATAATGATTTGCTCGCCGTGACTCTCTTTCGGCGGCTCGTCGAACTGCGGGTCGGCGTTTAAAGAGAGCTGCAGCACGCCTTCATTGCGGCCGCGGAACATCGCCAGCGCGCGGTGCGACGGCACGGTGGCGATCGGTTCGTGATGATCGAAGTAGTCGCGAAATTTCGCCCCTTCCTCTTCCTTACCGCTGACGACGGTCGCCACCAGGTGGGCGTTTTTCCACAGATAGTCGCGCACTTTCGCCAGCAGGGCGGCGTCTTCCGCAAAGCGCTCCATCAGGATATAGCGCGCGCCGTCGAGGGCGGCCTTGCTGTCCGCGACGCCTTTATCCGCGTCGATATATTTGGCGGCTTCGGTTTCCGGGTCGTGGGACGGTTCGTTCCACAGCAGCTCGGCCAGCGGCTCCAGTCCGGCCTCAATGGCGATCTGCCCGCGGGTGCGGCGCTTCGGTTTGTACGGCAGGTAGAGGTCTTCGAGTTCGGTCTTACTCAAGGTCCCGTTGATGGCTTTTTCCAGCGCCTCGGTCAGTTTGCCCTGTTCACCGATGGACTTCAGGATTGCCTGACGGCGATCTTCGAGTTCACGCAGATAACCCAGGCGGGTTTCCAGATTACGCAGCTGCGTGTCATCCAGACCGCCGGTGACTTCTTTACGATAGCGTGCGATAAACGGCACGGTGTTCCCTTCATCAAGCAGGCGAACGGCAGCTTCTACCTGTTCAGCCCTGGCCTGAAGTTCACCCGCAATAATGCGGCAGAGCGAATCATTCATCATCGGTTTAATTCATCTTTAGGATCAAAAATCAGGGGGATAGTTATACGGACTGACACGGTAAAATGCCAGCCACGACCCAAGCCTCTCGGAATGTTCCGGGCTTATTTGACGTATTCAATTTCATTAACATACCAGGCCGCCTCGCCCGCGGGCGTGTTAACGATAGCTAAATCGCCGACCTCTTTTTTCAGCAGCGCGCGCGCCATTGGCGAATCAATGGAGATGTAGTCATTGCGGCCAAAGATTTCATCGTAGCCGACAATCCGAAAGCGCTTCGTCTCGCCCGCATCGTTTTCAATTTCCACCCACGCGCCGAAAAAAACCTTCCCCTCCTGCTGCGGCGAATAATCGACGATTTTCAGCTGTTCGAGGCATTTGGTCAGATAGCGCACCCGGCGGTCGATTTCACGCAGGCGCTTTTTATTGTACTGATAGTCGGCGTTTTCGCTGCGGTCGCCAAGGCTCGCCGCCCAGGTCACTTTTTTGGTAACTTCCGGACGTTCTTCGCGCCACAGGGTGTCCATCTCTTTCTTCAGTTTTTCATACCCTTCACGGGTGATCAGCGGCGTTTTCATCGAAGGTTCCGGCTCCTGATTACAAATCTTTGTGCAATGCTGCGCACAATTCGTCGCACGTCATCATAGCAACAGGATAAATAATGTGTCTTATGCTTAAATGTATACTTAAGCTGCTGTTAAATATGCTTTGTAACAATTTAGCCTGGAATATATACCAGATTTCGCTGGTGGGCGACCCGGGCTTTTTTGAGAATACGTACTGACAATTGCAGTGAACCTTTGGGAGTATAAACAATGCAAGAGAATTATAAGATTCTGGTTGTCGATGACGACATGCGCCTGCGCGCGCTACTCGAACGTTATCTGACCGAGCAGGGCTTCCAGGTTCGTAGCGTGGCGAACGCTGAACAGATGGATCGCCTGCTGACTCGTGAATCCTTCCACCTGATGGTGCTGGATCTCATGCTGCCGGGCGAAGATGGCCTGTCCATTTGCCGCCGCCTGCGCAGCCAGAGCAACCCGATGCCGATCATCATGGTCACGGCGAAAGGGGAAGAAGTTGACCGTATCGTGGGCCTGGAAATCGGCGCCGACGACTACATCCCAAAACCGTTCAACCCGCGCGAGCTGCTGGCCCGTATCCGCGCCGTGCTGCGCCGCCAGGCTAATGAACTGCCGGGCGCGCCTTCGCAGGAAGAGGCGGTGATCGCCTTTGGTAAGTTCAAGCTGAACCTCGGCACCCGCGAGATGTTCCGTGAAGATGAACCCATGCCGCTGACCAGCGGTGAATTCGCGGTACTGAAAGCGCTGGTGAGCCATCCGCGCGAACCATTATCCCGCGATAAGCTGATGAACCTCGCCCGCGGCCGTGAATATTCGGCCATGGAACGTTCCATCGACGTACAAATCTCCCGTCTGCGCCGCATGGTGGAAGAAGACCCGGCGCATCCACGCTATATCCAGACCGTTTGGGGCCTGGGCTACGTTTTCGTCCCGGACGGTTCTAAGGCATGAAACGCGTGCGCTTTTCGCCGCGAAGCTCGTTTGCCCGCACCCTGTTACTGATCGTCACCCTGCTGTTCGCCAGCCTGGTGACGACCTATTTAGTGGTGCTGAATTTCGCGATCCTGCCCAGTCTCCAGCAGTTTAATAAGGTTCTGGCCTACGAAGTGCGTATGCTGATGACCGATAAACTGCAGCTGGAAGACGGCACCCAACTGGTGGTGCCCCCGGCGTTTCGCCGCGAGATTTATCGCGAGCTGGGCATTTCGCTCTATTCCAACGAAGCGGCGGAAGACGCAGGCCTGCGCTGGGCGCAGCATTATGAATTCTTAAGTCAGCAGATGGCGCACCAGCTCGGCGGGCCGACCGAAGTGCGGGTGGAAGTGAATAAAAGCTCGCCCGTGGTGTGGCTGAAAACCTGGCTCTCCCCCAATATCTGGGTGCGCGTACCGCTGACCGAAATCCACCAGGGCGACTTCTCGCCGCTGTTCCGCTACACCCTGGCCATCATGCTGCTGGCGATTGGCGGCGCCTGGCTCTTTATTCGTATTCAGAACCGACCGCTGGTCGACCTGGAGCACGCGGCGCTGCAGGTCGGGCGAGGCATTATTCCCCCGCCGCTGCGCGAATACGGCGCATCGGAAGTGCGGTCGGTGACCCGCGCTTTTAACCATATGGCGGCTGGCGTGAAGCAATTGGCGGACGACCGTACGCTGCTGATGGCCGGAGTCAGCCATGATTTACGCACCCCTCTCACGCGTATTCGTCTGGCGACGGAGATGATGGGCGAAGAGGACGGCTATCTCGCCGAATCGATTAATAAAGATATCGAAGAGTGTAACGCCATTATTGAGCAGTTTATCGACTACCTGCGCACCGGTCAGGAGATGCCGATGGAGCTGACGGACCTTAACGCGGTGCTGGGGGAAGTGATTGCGGCGGAGAGCGGCTACGAGCGAGAAATCGCCACCGATCTGCAGCCGGGCGAGATCCCGCTGCGCGTGCATCCGCTCTCCATCAAGCGCGCGCTGGCGAATATGGTGGTTAACGCCGCCCGCTACGGCAACGGCTGGATTAAAGTCAGCAGCGGCAGCGAGGGAAACCGGGCCTGGTTCCAGGTGGAAGATGACGGTCCGGGGATTAAACCAGAGCAGCGCGAGCATCTGTTTCAGCCGTTCGTGCGCGGCGATAGCGCCCGTACGATTAGCGGAACCGGCCTCGGCCTGGCTATCGTTCAGCGCATCATCGATAACCATAACGGCAAGCTGGAACTTGGTTCCAGCGAACGCGGCGGATTATTAATTCGCGCCTGGCTGCCGGTGCCGATGAATCGCGCTCTGCCTGCGGTAAAATCCACCAAAGAGAGCTAGATCGGCCTTAAACCAACCTCATCCGGTACGCCCGCATAAAACCGCCCGGCGGCGGCTCGCGCCTTACCGGGGCTACGAGCTCACCACCGTCTGCGGACCAGTAGCCCGGACAAGGCGCGTCAAGCGCCGCCTCCGGGACGTTGCCGGACTGCTTCAGGTTTAATGCGCTTTATTCGCCATCTGATACGCCGCCGGCAGATTCAGCCGCTGCCAGAACTGCTGAGCGTCATTCTCACCGGAGAGCGGATACCCTGCGGGCAGCGCCGTTTTGACCATCAGCGCCCGACGCTGCGCGGCGGACAGATTCGGCAGCGCAGCCTCCAGCAGCACTTCAGCCCCTTGCGGCACCTTCAGGCTCTGTTTTTCACCCTTCTGCTGCGGCAAATCGTAGGTCATGGTGAAACGATAAAACGCCTTCATCGCCGGATCGCGATACGGATCGTCTTTCGCAGGCATCTTCGCGCATTCCGCCAGCGTCGTGCCGCACTCCTTCTCCAGCGCGGCGCGCAGCTGGTCGCGGGCCTCATTAAACAGCCCGCGATACTTCGCGTCATTCAAATAGTGGGCGACGTTGCGCTGCGCCACCATCCGCGAGCCCATCACGTCCAGCGGATAGTGTACGCCCAGCACGATGCGCGAATAGCCATAGCGAGCGCCGCGGGTAACCAGCGCATCGAAGCGCTCCGGGATCATCTCCGCCATTAGCAGAGCGTCGGTATAGCCTGTATTGGTGTGCCCGCTTGGAAACGAGCCGCCGTCTGCGGTATAGGGCTTATTGTCCTTAACGACCACATCGTCCGGCACCAGATGGATGGTATTGCCCTGAATCAGGAACGGACGCGGGTTGTTAAAGTGCTTTTTCGCCGCCCCGGTACTCACTTCAGAGGCTTTGATCAGCGCCGCCGCCTTACCGAGCTCGCCTTTGTCGTAGGCGGTGAGGAATGCTTTGCCGAGGCGCGGCCCCAGCGCATCGCTGAGGAAGTAGAGATAGCTGATGCCCTCGGCATCCGCCAGCGCCTGATGGCGGGAGGTCTGTACGGCATCGCGGTTAATGGCGGTGACCGTCGCCAGATTTTGCTCAATCACCGCCTGCGGCAACGCAGTGAACGCCGAGAGCAGCTCGATTCCCGCCTGCTGGTTGGCTTTGGTCTGAAAGTCGTACCCGCTGGCCTTCAGCCACGCGGTATCCGCCTGGGTTTTATTCTGTCTGGCGTGTTCAAGCTGGTCGCGAGTCAGGGTCGCCGCATCGCCCTTCAGCGCGTTGCGCAGCTGCGACAGGCTTTGGCTCTCCAGCGCGTCAAACGCCGGGCTGGCGGCGGCTGGCGTCACGGCGTTGGCCATTGTTGCCGCCTGGTTCAAAGGGACCTCTTTCGCCAGTACCGGCAGCGCCAGCACGAGCACCGTTGCGAGAAGCGTGATTTGCATTTTCATTATTTTTCCTTTTATTCAAACAATTACCTTGCCTTTACGTGACGCTAGCCTCTCTGTTTGACGCTTTTATGACACGGTTATGTTTTGCAACGCTTTAAGCGGAATGGAAACAGCGCGGCGGTAATCCAGGCCGATCTGCGGTAAACTATCGGTAATCTTGTCTAAATCCCGGAATCACCGTATCCATGCTCAGTTATCGTCATAGCTTTCACGCAGGCAACCACGCCGACGTTCTTAAACACACCGTTCAGAGCCTGATCATTGAATCGCTCAAAGAGAAAGAAAAACCGTTTCTCTATCTGGACACCCACGCCGGGGCTGGCCGCTATCAGCTGAGCAGCGAACACGCCGAACGTACCGGTGAATATCTCGAAGGCATCGCCCGCATCTGGCAGCAGGATGACCTGCCCGCCGAGCTGGAGCCGTATATCTCCGTCGTTCAGCACTTCAACCGTAGCGGCCAGCTGCGCTACTACCCCGGCTCGCCGCTGATTGCCCGCCAGCTGCTGCGCGAGCAGGACAGCCTGCAGATGACCGAACTGCACCCGAGCGATTTTCCGCTGCTGCGCGCCGAGTTTCAGAAAGACGACCGCGCCCGGGTTGAAAAAACCGACGGCTATCAGCAGCTGAAGTCTAAGCTGCCGCCGGTTTCTCGCCGTGGGCTGGTGCTGATCGACCCGCCTTACGAAATCAAAAGCGACTACCAGGCGGTCGTGACCGGTATTCATGAAGGCTACAAACGCTTTGCCACCGGCACCTACGCGCTGTGGTATCCGGTGGTGCTGCGGGCGCAGATTAAGCGCATGATCAAAGAGTTAGAGGCCACCGGCATTCGCAAAATTCTGCAAATCGAGCTGGCGGTGCGCCCGGACAGCGACCAGCGCGGGATGACCGCCTCCGGGATGATCGTCATCAACCCGCCGTGGAAGCTGGAGCAGCAGATGAACAACGTTCTGCCGTGGCTGCATAAAAAGCTGGTGCCGACCGGTATCGGCCATGCCACCGTCAGTTGGATCGTGCCTGAGTAATCGCAGTCATCGGTGGAAACTATTGATTTCAGGTATACAATCGCGCCAATCAGACATTAAGGATAAGACTCATGAGCAAGCATTATGACTATATCGCCATTGGCGGCGGCAGCGGCGGTATCGCCTCCATTAACCGTGCCGCTATGTACGGCCAGAAGTGCGCGCTGATTGAAGCGAAAGACCTGGGCGGTACCTGCGTAAACGTCGGCTGCGTACCGAAGAAAGTGATGTGGCATGCGGCGCAGATTCGCGAAGCTATCCATCTGTATGGCCCGGATTACGGTTTTGATACCACGATCAATCACTTCGACTGGGATAAACTGGTCGCCAGCCGTAGCGCCTATATCGATCGTATCCACACCTCCTACGATAACGTGCTGGGCAAAAATAAGGTCGACGTGATTAAAGGCTTCGCCCGTTTTGTCGATGCGAAAACCATCGAAGTGAACGGCGAGACGATAACCGCCGATCATATTCTGATCGCCACCGGCGGACGCCCGAGCCATCCGAATATCCCCGGCGTCGAATACGGGATTGATTCCGATGGTTTCTTCGAACTGCCGGCGCTGCCGAAACGCGTTGCGGTTGTCGGCGCGGGCTATATCGCCGTTGAGCTGGCGGGCGTGATTAACGGCCTGGGCGCGGAGACGCACCTGTTCGTGCGTAAACACGCGCCGCTGCGTAGCTTCGATCCGCTGATTGTGGAAACGCTGGTTGAGGTGATGAACGCCGAAGGCCCGCAGTTGCACACCAACGCCATTCCGCAAGCGGTGGTTAAAAATGCCGACGGCAGCCTGACCCTGGAACTGGAAGACGGCCGCAGCCAGACCGTGGACTGCCTGATTTGGGCGATCGGTCGCGAACCGGCGACTGATAACTTCAACCTCGCTGCTACCGGGGTAAAAACCAACGATAAAGGCTATATCGTGGTCGATAAATTCCAGAACACCAACGTTCCGGGTATTTACGCCGTCGGCGATAATACCGGCGCCGTCGAGCTGACCCCGGTCGCCGTCGCCGCAGGCCGTCGTCTCTCCGAGCGTCTGTTTAACAACAAGCCGGACGAACATCTGGACTATAGCAACATCCCGACCGTGGTGTTCAGCCATCCGCCTATCGGCACCGTCGGCTTAACCGAGCCGCAGGCGCGCGAGCAGTACGGCGATGAAGCGGTGAAGGTGTATAAATCCTCTTTCACCGCCATGTATACCGCCGTGACCTCACACCGCCAGCCGTGCCGCATGAAGCTGGTCTGCGTCGGCCCGGAAGAGAAGATTGTCGGTATTCACGGTATCGGCTTCGGGATGGATGAGATGCTGCAGGGCTTCGCGGTGGCGCTGAAAATGGGCGCAACCAAGAAAGACTTCGACAATACCGTGGCAATCCACCCAACCGCGGCGGAAGAGTTTGTGACCATGCGCTAAGACGCGCACCACGCATGAAAAAGAAGCTCTCAGGAGCTTCTTTTTTTATCTCTACGCCACGCCATTATTGCCGTGGCGCTTAAACGCCGGCCGCTGATTCAGCGCCATATACCAGCGCTCCACTTCCGCCATTTCAGGATGGGCGAACGGCGTCATTTTCCAGCGATGCACAGACAGGCCAAGGACAATATCCGCCAGCGTAAACTCGCTACCGGCGACCCATGCCCCGGTTTGCTGCAGCTGCGTATTGACGATCTGCACGCAGCGGGTCCAGGCGGCGATACTCTCTTTGATAGCCGCCGGGTCCTGGAAGCGCGGGTCCTTGCGCACCAGCCCCATAAAGGCGTAGCGCCAGGCCGTGTTAAATTCCGTTGCCTGCCAGTCCATCCAGTGCTCAACCTCGGCGGCAGCCCGCGGCGCCGTGGGGAGCAGGTCTTCCCGCCCGGCTTTGCGCGCCAGGTAGCGGCAGATGCTGTTCGACTCCCACAGCACAAAGTCGTCATCCAGCAGCACGGGTACCAGACTGTTCGGGTTAAGGGCGCGAAACTCAGGCGTCTCGATGGACTGAAACCCGCTGCCGTAATCCTCCTGCTGATACTCAAGTCCCGCTTCCTCGCAGGTCCACAGCGCTTTACGCACGTTAATTGATGAGCGTTTGCCCAGTATTTTTAGCATTGTCAGCAATTCCTCAATCAAAAGAGATGGTTGTTTCACAATACTGCATCGGCGACGCATGTACACCCGGATAATGTGTATAGTGGATTGCAGGATTTTTCTCCAGAACAGGTTATCCGACATGCTGACCTCTTTTAACGTTTTAACGCCGGGCAATATCCGCTTTGGGCGCGGCCTTGCTTGTAGCGCTGCGCCCTGGCTCGCCGGACGTTGCGCACAGATACTGCTGGTTCACGGCGCCAGCCTGACGCGCGCAGAGTTTTTGTTAAGCGAACTCCACGCGCGCCAGCTGCACGTCACTACGCTCTCTATCGCCCATGAACCCAGCCTGCAGGACATTGAACGGGGCGTTCGTCTGGCGCGGGAAAAAGGCGTCGGGGCGGTGGTCAGCCTCGGCGGCGGCGCGGTCATTGATGCGGGCAAAGCCATTGCGGCGCTGGTGCCCGCTCAGGGACCCGCGATTGAATATCTGGAAGTGGTGGGCTCCGGGCGCCTGTTAGAGGCCAATCCGCTGCCGTTCGTCGCCATTCCCACCACGGCCGGTACCGGGGCGGAAGTCACAAAGAACGCGGTGATCAACGTCCCTGAACAGCAGCGTAAAGTCAGCCTGCGCGATGACCGCATGCTGCCGGATCTGGCGATTATCGACCCGTCGCTCACCGACAACGCGCCGCGCGCGGTGACCTTAGCCTCCGGTCTTGACGCCATCACCCAGGTGATTGAGCCGTGGCTGTGCGCCCGCGCCAATCCGTTTACCGACGCGCTCTGCCGGGAGGCGATCCCGCGCGGCATCAAAGCGCTCAGAACGCTGATGATAAAAGAGTGCCCGGATAGCCGCGATGAGATGGCATGGGTCAGCCTGTGCGGCGGACTGGCGTTAGCCAACGCCGGCCTCGGCGTGATTCACGGTCTGGCAGGCCCCTTAGGCGGTCTGAGCAACGCCGCCCACGGCGCGCTTTGCGGCAGCCTGCTTCCCTTCGGCCTGGCGCTCAATGAAACCCAGGTTAGCGACGAAAAAATCCGCCAGCGCTTTGCCGACGTACGCCAGTGGCTGGCGGCGGGGCTGGACGTCGACCCGAACAACGCCTGGGAGAGCCTGCGCGAGTGGAGCCAGCGCGCCGGGCTGGGCAACCTGCGCGAGCTCGGCGTCCCCCGCGAAGCGCTGGAACCCGCGGCCCTCGCCGCCAGCAGTTCATCATCGATGAAGGCTAACCCGGTCATGCTGACCAGCGAGCAGCTGCTGGAGATGCTGGAAGCCGCGTGGGAGTAATGGCTTTATTGCTAAAGCGCCCGGAAATTTAGATTTTGTTGCAAAACGAAATCTCCGAATTTTTTGGCGCAATACGAAGCGGTTAAAATGGTTTTAATGCGCCAGGTCAAATAGTTAAAGCAGAAACCTCGAGCTGAAGGCTTAGAACAAAGCGTGATCTACCGCACACTTCTCTTTTCGTTTCCCGCTGCGAATGTCTAAGCTTAATAGACAGGTCGGGCGCGCCCGGCATCCTCTACTGACGCAATCCGGAGGTCCGTACCACTATGTTCAGCCAGAAATTACGCAACGTTGATGACGATGAGCTCAGGATCGAAAACGATCCGTGCTACGAAGCCGATCCGTATGAGTTAAAGCTGGATGAAATGTTCGACGCCGAACCCGAACCGGAGATCATTGAAGGGCTGCCCGCCTCGGATGCCCTGACCCCTGCCGATCGCTATCTGGAACTGTTCGCTCACGTCCAGAAGTCACGCATTTTCGCCGATAGCAAAACCTTCCCTGACTGCGCGCCGAAGCAGGACCCGCTGGATATTTTGATTCACTACCGTCGCGTAAGGCGCACTCCCGGATTCGATCTCCGCCAGTTCGTTGAAGATCACTTTTGGCTGCCGGATAGCCGCGCCGAGGATTACGTCTCCGATCCTAATCGATCGTTAAAAGAGCATATTGATAACCTGTGGCCCGTGCTGACCCGCGAGCCGCAGGATCATATTCCCTGGTCGTCGCTGCTGGCGCTGCCGCAGTCATATATCGTTCCCGGCGGCCGTTTTAGCGAAACCTACTACTGGGATTCCTACTTCACCATGCTGGGGCTGGCGGAAAGCGGCCGCGAAGATCTGCTGAAGTGCATGGCCGACAACTTCGCGTGGATGATTGAAATCTACGGCCATATTCCCAACGGCAACCGCACTTATTATCTCAGCCGCTCGCAGCCCCCGGTCTTTGCATTGATGGTTGAACTGTTTGAAGAAGATGGCGTCCGCGGCGCTAAACGGTACCTTGACCATCTGCAGATGGAGTACAGCTTCTGGATGGACGGCGCGGAATCGCTGATCCCCAATCAGGCCTACCGCCACGTGGTGCGTATGCCGGACGGCTCGCTGCTAAACCGCTACTGGGACGATCGCGATACGCCGCGCGATGAGTCATGGCGGGAAGATGTCGAAACGGCAAAACACTCCGGCCGCCCGCCGAACGAGGTCTATCGCGACCTGCGCGCCGGAGCGGAATCCGGCTGGGACTACTCCAGCCGCTGGCTGCGCGATATCACCCGGCTGGCGAGCATCCGTACCACCCAGTTTATCCCCATTGATTTGAACGCCTTCCTGTTCAAGCTGGAGAACACCATCGCCAACCTCTCCGGCCTCAAGGGCGATCGGGAAACAGAGGCCGCGTTTCGCCAGAAGGCCAGCGACCGCCGGGCGGCGGTGACCCGCTATCTGTGGGATGACGAGAGCGGCTGTTTTCGCGATTACGACTGGCGCCGCGAGCAGCTGGCGCTGTTTTCCGCCGCCAGCATCGTCGCGCTCTACGTCGGCATGGCGACCCATGAACAGGCCGACAGGCTCGCCGACGCGGTACGCGCCCGTCTGCTCACTCCGGGCGGTATTATGGCGACCGAATATGAAAGCGGCGAACAGTGGGATAAACCCAACGGCTGGGCGCCGCTGCAGTGGATGGCGGTACAGGGTTTTAAAATGTACGGCCAGGATCCGCTCGGCGATGAGATAGCGCAGAGCTGGCTGCAAACGGTGAATCATTACTATAAACAGCACTACAAGCTGATTGAAAAGTACCATATCGCCAGCGCCACGCCCCACGAAGGCGGAGGGGGTGAATATCCCCTCCAGGACGGCTTCGGCTGGACCAACGGCGTGGTGCGCCGGCTTATCGGCCTGTACGGCGAGCCGTTGTAAAAGCGCGCTATTCCCGGGGTCGATGTCCTGCTATGTTCATGGCATCGACTTTCGCCGGAACTCTTGCCATGCCTGAACTGGTTACCCCACGCCTGCGCTGCTCGCCGCTGCAGCTTGACGACTGGCCCTTTTTTCTCAGCCTACAGCAAGACCCCCAGGTCATGCTCTACGTCGCGGATCCTCGCCCGGTAGCGGAAATTCGCGACGCTTTTGATTCGCGGCTTCCCGCGTGGTCGCCGGGGGCGACCCACTGGCTGTGCCTGGTGGTACGCGACCGCTATACCCACGCCCCCCTTGGCCTCACCGGTTATCATCACCATGCCCCCGACAGCGCTGAAGCGGGTTTTCTGTTCGCTCCCCATGCACAGGGCAAGGGTTACGGCTATGAATCTCTGCGCGCGCTATGCGATTACGCCTTCTCCACGGGCGGCATCCGGCGGCTTACGGCAACCGTCACCGCGGGCAACCTGGCATCCAAAAATCTGCTCCAGAAGGTGGGTTTTCACCAGGAAGGCGAGCTACGCGAATGCTACTGGCTCAACGGTCGCTGGCACAACGATTGGCTTTTTGGCCTGCTGCGCCGCGATTACAACTAGCCTGGGCCATCTGGCGAATAGGGGGCGACGGGCTTTTCCTCTACACTACAGGCCGACAACAGAGGAAGGCAATAAATGTCCCCAACGATACCGCCGCTAAGCCTGCAGGGCCTTGAGTTTATTAAGCGCGCCCAGGGATTAGCGCTCGTCCCCTATCGGGACGAAAGCGGCCTGCGCGTGATTGGCTACGGCCATGTTCTCAACGACTATGAAACGTTCAGCCACTTCACGCGCGAGGTCGCGGAGACCTTACTTACTGTGGATCTACTGCAATGCCAGCGCGAGCTTAAGCGCAGCCTGCGGGTTACGCTTAATCAAGCGCAATATGATGCGCTGGTCTCTTTAGCCTTTAGCTGCGGGGCGGCGTCTCCGGCGCTTAATATTGTTTTGACCCATCTTAACCATCAGCGGTTCGCTGAAGCGTTGAACGCATGGGGAAATATTCGCAGCGGCCGCGAACAGCGGCGCGAAGAGTGCGCACGATTCAAAGCCTGCACCGATTAAGTTTCGCTAATGCTATTAAAAATCATCGCCGCCTGGGTACGATTCTTCACGTTAAGCCGGCGATAGAGCGACTCAAGATGGGCCTTTACCGTGCCGACGCTAATATTTAACGTACGGCTAATCTCTTTATTTGAATCACCGGCGGCCAGCAGCTGTAAAACCTCACGCTGGCGCTGGCTTAAATGAACCCATTTATTATCCCGCGCTTCCGCCGTCATTAGCCAATCGCTCGGTAGACGGAGCAGTCCCAGCAGGACGCTGTTGATCGCCTGAGCGAAAGTTTGCAAACCTTCCTCGCGTTGCACGATGCCCCGCACATTGTAAGGCAGCGCGCGCTGTAGCCAGCTCTTATTATTGTCAGAAACAGTCAGCAGTACCTGAGATTGCGGGAAGCGAAGCTGTTTTTCCTGCAACAACCAACAACAAAACTCGCTGTGCATATCACCATCCAGAATGAGCAGCGCGTCAGGGTGCGCCGTCAGCATCTGCCAGAGCTGTTCAGGCTGACAGGTGCCAAAAAGATCAATTTCGGGAATGTATTGCTGAAGGCCAATTTTCATGCCATGAATAAATATCGACTGCCTGTCAAACATGATTACCTGCATGGATTTATCTCCATCAAAGAAATGCCCGATTTAATCAGGGGGAGGGGAATATCAGCAAGTAAAATAAGCGCTCGCTGTTTGGCCCGGGGCATTTTACCGATAGAGAGAATTAACTAAATATCATAACAATGAATAGTTACAGGCCTTGTTGATACCATTACTCATTCACAATAATTATTACACTTAAATTAAGGAAATCCTTAATTACCGGGCAAGAAAAGAATAAACACAATATTAATTTTTCTATTTTAAACGAACCCGGAAACGCAGGCGATGGCAAAATCAGGAATGTATGTTACGGAGTAAGAAAACGCATGAAATGCGCGTTGCCCCGCCATCATCGATGGCGGGGCGCTCGATCACAAAAACATCCCGCCTGACACTTCTACGCGCTGGGCGTTCATCCAGCGCAGGTCATCGCTCAGTAGCGCGGCGATGGCATCGCCAATATCATCCGGAAGCCCTACTCTTCCCAGCGCCGTTTGCGCGGCAATATGCTGATTCACCTGAGCGTTATCCCTTACGACGCCGCCGCCAAAATCGGTTTCAATCGCGCCAGGCGCGATGATATTGACCGAAATTCCGCGTGCCCCTAGCTCCTTCGCCTGATAGCGCGTCAGCACCTCCATCGCGCCTTTCATTGAGGCATAGGCCGCGTAGCCCGGCAGAGCAAAACGCGCCAGCCCGCTGGAAACATTGAGGATCCGCCCCCCGTCCTGCAATAACGGCAGCAGGCGTTGGGTGAGGAAGAACGGCCCCTTAAACTGGATGTTCATTAATTCATCAAACTGCGCTTCGCTGGTTTCAGCAAAAGGAATATTCAGACCGATTCCGGCATTGTTCAATAAATAGTCGAAGGTATCCCGTTTCCAGCGCTCCTGCAGCACCTCCGCCACCTGCTGAGCAAAAGCGTCGAAACTGCCGACATCACCGACGTTTAACGGTAATGCCGCGGCTTTCACGCCCGTTCGCTCAATTTCAGCCACCACGTCCAGCGCAGCCTGCTGGTTGCTGCGCCAGGTCAGAATAATATCAGTTCCCTTCGCAGCCAGCTTCAATGCGGCGTTTTTTCCCAATCCACGGCTGCCGCCGGTGACTAAAGCGATACGTTGTATCATCAGAAAACCCCTTCTCGGTTGCATTTGCAGAGTTAAAGAGCTTATTAGCTGCTATAAAAACAATAAATATGGCAAATTACGTTTTACTGTTTCCCGAAGAACAACAATAGGCCGCCGGGATGGATAAAATTCACGCAATGCAGCTGTTCATTAGGGTAGCGGAGCTGGAAAGTTTTTCCCGCGCCGCCGACACCCTTGGCCTGCCGAAAGGGAGCGTATCGCGCCAGATTCAGGCGCTCGAGAGCCACCTTGGCGCTCGCCTGCTGCACCGCACGACCCGCCGGGTGCAGCTGACCCAGGACGGCATGGTCTACTACGAACGAGCCAGAGACCTGCTGAGCAATCTTGAAGAGCTCGACGGTATGTTTCAGCTCGACCCCTCCAGCATCAGCGGGCGTCTGCGGGTTGATATGCCCGTCGCAGTGGCGAAAAAGCTGGTCATTCCGCAGCTGCCGGCGTTTTTGCAGCAGTATCCGGGCATCGAACTGGAGCTCAGCAGCAGCGATCGGTTAGTCGACGTGGTCCGCGAGGGCTTTGACTGCGTGGTGCGCGTCGGTACGCTGAAAGATTCCGGGCTGATCGCGCGGCCGCTAGGCAAGCTCACGCAAATTAACTGCGCCAGTCCGCAGTACCTGACGCGCTTTGGCTATCCGCAGTCGCTGGACGATCTCGCGGATCATGCGCTGATCCACTACGCCAGCAATCTGGGCGTTCGTCCGCTCGGATTTGAAGTGGTCAGCGATGGCGCGGTTCGCTGGGTTAAAGCGGGCGGCGTGCTTACGGTCAATAGTACCGAGACCTATCAGGCGTCGTGTCTGGCCGGACTGGGGATTATTCAGGTTCCACGGATAGGCGTTCGCGAAATGCTGCGCACCGGCGAACTGATCGAAATTCTTCCCCACTACCGCGCCGAACCGCTGCCGGTGTCGCTCATTTACCCGCACCGGCGTAATCTCTCGCGGCGGGTACATCTGTTTATGGAGTGGCTCGGCGGGATGATGAAAAACTATGTTGATTAGTCCGCATGATGAAAAATCCGTATTTGAGAGGGTGCCGATATTTTCTGCCGGATGGCGGGTGAGGCCTGAATAAGAATAAAAAATCAACTATATCATTGCATTATCAACTTCCCGCAGGCCTGGACAATGGCAGAAGAGCGCGCTTCAACCGCTCTCGGATTCATAGACCCGATGGCCCCGGTACGCCTTATCCGCGATTTTACGTATATAATTTTGATGAATACCGCTGTAAAAAAGGAAGAAATAATTTATGACGCCGGAAAACGACGCTCAACGCCCAACCGAGGATCCGGGCCAGCAGCCGGATAAAAACAAAAGCGCGATGGCTGCGATAAACGACTCTACCGTGGCGAAAAAAGCCAACCAGGCGCTGAAAAGCGTCACCGGAACGGCGGAAAAAGTTCAGCGTAACCATATGGTCGCCCATATCATCCGCGCCGCGGAGCGCTTTAACGACAGGCTGGGTAATCAGTTTGGCGCGGCAATCACCTACTTCTCGTTTTTATCGATGATCCCAATTCTGATGGTCTCTTTTGCGGCCGCCGGTTTTGTTCTCGCCTCGCATCCCACGCTGCTACAGGACATCTTCGATAAAATCCTGCTGAACGTTAGCGACCCGACGCTGGCGGCAACGCTGAAAAATACCATCAATACCGCCGTACAGCAGCGTACCGCCGTCGGTATCGTCGGCCTGCTGGTGGCGCTCTACTCCGGCATTAACTGGATGGGCAACCTGCGTGAGGCCATCCGCGCCCAGTCGCGCGACGTCTGGGAGCGCACGCCGCAGGATCAGGAGAAAATCTGGGTCAAATATTTCCGCGACTTTATCTCGCTGATCGGCCTGCTGGTGGCGCTGGTCATTACCTTGTCGATCACCTCCATCGCCGGCTCGGCCCAGCAGATGATTATCTCGGCGCTTTACCTTGATTACATTGAGTGGCTGAAACCGGCGTGGCGGCTGATTGGCCTGGCGATTTCCATCTTCGCTAACTATCTGCTGTTTTTCTGGATTTTCTGGCGGCTCCCGCGCCACCGCCCTCGCCGCAAGGCGCTGATTCGCGGCACTCTGATTGCGGCCGTCGGCTTTGAGATAATCAAAATCATCATGACCTGGACGCTGCCGGCGCTGGTGAAATCCCCCTCCGGGGCGGCGTTCGGCTCGGTGTTGGGGATAATGGCCTTCTTCTATTTCTTTGCCCGCCTGACGCTGTTCTGCGCCGCATGGATTGCCACCGCCGAATATAAAGACGACCGCCGGATGCCGGGTAAAGCCCACGACTAAATCATTATTGGGCTGAATAAAAGACGCAAAATTCAGCCCAACCTGGCATTTCAGCATATAAATCCAACATGTAACTTTTATTTAACCTAAACCTGGTTTTATTGACCATTATTTGAATTATGTGAAGCATTTCATAGAAGTTATTTTTCTGGCACAGAAATTATTCACTTTTTGCCTATTTTTTAACCTCCCCCGCCCCTTGTTACAGATTGAAATGTCCCCAAGGCTGTGGCTATATGGCCTTTCGTTCGCAAAAAATAAGAAAGATCTATGCAAGCCACAGCCACCACACTCGACAACGCGCAGGACACCGTTCCGGTTAACTCACGCAATAAAGTCGTCGTCGCCTCACTCATTGGCACCGCCATCGAGTTCTTCGACTTCTATATCTACGCCACCGCGGCAGTTATTGTATTTCCACATATATTCTTCCCGCAGGGCGATCCCGCCGCCGCGACGCTACAATCGCTGGCCACCTTCGCTATCGCCTTTATCGCCCGCCCTATCGGCTCCGCGGTATTTGGCCACTTCGGCGACCGCGTAGGCCGTAAAACGACTCTGGTGGCCTCGCTGCTGACGATGGGGATCTCTACCGTGGTTATCGGCCTGCTGCCCGGCTATGAAACCATTGGCATTATGGCACCGGTGCTGCTGGCGCTGGCGCGCTTTGGCCAGGGGCTCGGCCTTGGCGGCGAATGGGGCGGCGCGGCGCTGCTGGCGACGGAAAACGCTCCGCCGCGCAAGCGCGCGCTGTACGGCTCTTTCCCGCAGCTGGGCGCGCCGATTGGCTTCTTCTTCGCTAACGGCACCTTCCTGCTGCTCTCCTGGCTGCTGACCGACCAGCAGTTTATGGAGTGGGGCTGGCGTATGCCGTTTATCTTCTCCGCCGTGCTGGTGATTATCGGCCTGTACGTCCGCGTTTCGCTGCACGAATCGCCGGTATTCGCTAAGGTTGCCGCCGCGAAGAAACAGGTCAAAATTCCGCTGGGCACGCTGCTGACCAAACACGTCCGCGTGACGGTGCTCGGCACCTTTATCATGCTGGCGACCTACACGCTGTTTTACATCATGACCGTCTACTCCATGACCTTCAGTACCGCCGCCGCGCCGATTGGCCTCGGTTTGCCGCGTAACGAAGTGCTGTGGATGCTGATGATGGCGGTTATCGGTTTTGGCGTGATGGTGCCGGTTGCCGGCCTGCTGGCGGATGCGTTTGGTCGTCGTAAGAGCATGGTGGTGATCACTACCCTGATCATCCTCTTCGCGCTGTTTGCCTTTAAACCGCTGCTTGGTTCCGGCAACCCGCTGCTGGTCTTTGCCTTCCTGCTGATTGGCCTGAGCCTGATGGGGCTGACGTTTGGCCCAATGGGCGCGCTGCTGCCGGAGCTGTTCCCGACGGAAGTTCGCTATACCGGCGCATCGTTCTCCTACAACGTCTCGTCGATCCTCGGGGCGTCCGTGGCGCCGTATATCGCCGCCTGGCTGCAGGGCAACTACGGTCTGCCTGCGGTCGGACTCTATCTGGCCGCCATGGCGGCGCTGACGATGATCGCGCTGTTGCTGACTCACGAAACGCGCCACCAGTCGCTGTAATTCTCCGCTCGCTCCCCTGACCATCCGGCCAGGGGAGTCTCCTTTCCGACTATTTTTTCATCTGCGACAGTATGGTCCGGCACTGATTCGCCTCGCCTTCGGCGGGTGAGATCAGCGCCAGCAGCGCGGCGGCTGGCGTCACCAGCGTCGCCAGCGCTGCCGCCACCGCGCCGCGCGCAATCAGCGGACCCGCCTTCACGCCCGCGTTCGGCGACTTAAAGCTGCCGCGAACGTACAGCGGGGAACGCAGGGTGATAATACGAAAGCCCTTACTCTCCGGATCGATAGTGAGGTCCAGCTGCTCCGATGCAAAGCTGGCGGTCCCGGTGACGTTGATCAGCGCGTTTTCGGTATCAAACGCGAACACCTGCGGCCGGGCGACGCCGTTGACCACGTCGATATTGGCCGCCGCGCAGTTTACCCGCACCTCATCGTCGCCAAAGATCTGCCCGATGATATAGTTACCGACGTTCAGACCGAGGATTTCCATCAGGTTGCGGCTGATTAGCCCGTCGTTCATCAGCAGCTTCAGGTTACCGTTACTGTTGCCCAGCAGCGCGGCGACGGAGTTGCCGGTACCGCGAAGCTGCACATCGCCGTTCATTTCGCCGAGGGTTTTCTGCATCATCTCCACGTTTGGCATCAGCGCTTTCAGTTTCAGGCGGCGCGCCTGCAGGTTCGCCGTCCCCTGCAGCGGTTTTTTATCCCCCTCCAGATGAATGCTGCCGGCAATGGTGCCGTTGGCCAGCCCCAGACGCAGCGGCTGCAGGCGCAGGTCGCCCCGTTCGAGGATCACGTGGGTGGAGAGGTCGCTGATGGGCAGCGTGCCGCCGTGCTCAATGCGCCGCCCTTTAAAGCGCACATCGGCATCCATCACTTGCCACTTGTCGGTTTCAAAGCGGTCATACGGCAACACTTTTCCGGCTGGCTGCGGAGAAGACTCGCCTTTACGCTGTTCGGTTTTGCTCCCTTTGCCGCCGGAGTCGACGCCGATTAGCGGCCCCAGATCCGCCAGCCTTAGCTGCCTGGACTCGAGATCGCCCTCCAGCTTAGGCCGGGGTTTGCCGGTGGTGTAGGTCAGCGAACCGTGGATATCGCTCTCGCCGATACGGCCATTAAAATCCTGATAGGCGAAGCGTGAACCGGCCTTATCCTTGAAGGTGGCCCGTAGATGCCCGTCGGTCGAAAACGCCGGCGTATCCGGCAGCAGCACGCCGGTCAGGTCGTAGAGATCGCCCAGCGAATCGCCGGAAAACTTCAACCGTAGATCGACGCCGCCGAGGTTAAGCGGGTCGCTGACCGTGCCGGTGAAGGCCACCCGGGTAGTGCCGGAACGAAAATCCCCCTGCAGCGGGAACGGCGTACCTTCGCTGCGCAGCGCCAGCATACCGCCGATTTTTCCGTTACCGGCGAGCGGCTGTCCGTTGTAGCTGCCTTTCGCCTGCAGGCCGAAGACGTAATCGCCGACTTTCTGCGACTGCCCTTTCCCCTTTTCACCGGTCACTTCACTAAACGCCAGCGGCTTACCGAGCGGGTCAACCACAATCGTCAGGTCTGCGCGCGACACCTTGTCGTCGATAGCAATCTTGCCGCGGTCAAAAAGAATATTGTCGAGACGGAAAGACCAGCTGGAAGGCGGCGCATCTTTCTCAGACGCCCCCGCCGAGGCCAGGTCGAAGGTCCAGTTGTTGGTCTTCTCCGACAGTCGAATCAGTCGCGCGTCGGGCTGTTCAAGCTTTATCCACGGCAGGTAGACCGTTTTGCTGAGCAGCGCCAGCGGGGCGAGCGTCGCCTCAACGCGCGGCAGGTGCACCATCGTGACCTGTGGGATATCAGGCGGGTTGCCGAGGACGATATCTTCGGCGTGAACGTGCGGCCAGGGGATCCAGCTTCGCCAGCCGCTTTCGCCGGGCTGGCGTTCCCAGACGACGCCCAGATCGCCGCGAATCGCGAACGGGCGGTTCAGCTCGGCCGACACTTTCTGATTAATCGTCGGCTTCAGGCGGTTCCAGTCAAAGGTCGCCAGCACGATAAAAAACAAAACGATCAGTATGACTATCGTTCCAAGAATAATAGCAACGGTTTTTCGGGTTCTGCTCATCCCTTCTGCACTCCTTTTGCGTATCGCCAGTCCTGAATATAGTTGAGAAACGCCAGTTGCTCCGCCGAATGAGGTTTTCGTCACATAATCCGCGCCAGGTCAAAAAAATAATGGAACGTTGTTTTAATATCATTGACCATAAAAGCGGCCCAGCGCACACTAGGGTTAATATTGATTTAATTTCAGGTCATCACTATGTCTAAGAAAATTGCCGTCATCGGCGAATGCATGATTGAGCTGTCAGAGAAAGGCGCGGCGGTAAATCGCGGCTTTGGCGGCGATACCTTAAACACTTCCGTCTACATTGCGCGTCAGACCGACGCCAGCGCGCTGGGCGTGCACTACGTAACCGCCCTGGGAACGGACACCTTCAGCCAGCAAATGCTTGAATCCTGGCAGAGCGAGAATGTCCAGACTGACCTGATTCAGCGCATGGCCGACCGGCTACCGGGCCTCTACTACATCGAAACCGACGATACCGGCGAGCGCACCTTTTACTACTGGCGTAATGAAGCCGCGGCGAAGTTCTGGCTGGAGAGCGAGCAGTCCGCGGCCATCTGTGAAGAGCTGGCGACCTTTGATTATCTGTATCTCAGCGGCATCAGCCTGGCGATCCTTAACCCAACCAGCCGCGAGAAGCTGCTGACCCTGCTGCGCGAGTGCCGGGCGAACGGCGGCAAAGTTATCTTTGATAACAACTATCGCCCGCGCCTGTGGAGCAGCAAAGAGGAGACGCAGCAGGTTTATCAGCAGATGCTGAGCTGCACCGATATCGCCTTCCTGACCCTCGATGACGAAGACGCGCTGTGGGGCGAGAAGCCTGTGGCGGAAGTGATTGCCCGCACCCACGCCGCCGGCGTGGAAGAAGTGGTGGTTAAGCGCGGCGCCGACTCCTGCCTGGTGGCGATTGCCGGACAGCCGCAGCTGGACGTCCCGGCCGTTAAGCTGCCGAAAGAGAAAGTGGTTGATACCACCGCGGCGGGCGATTCCTTCAGCGCTGGCTACCTGGCCGTGCGCCTGACCGGCGGCGATGCTGAGTCGGCGGCCAAACGCGGGCACCTGACCGCCAGCACGGTGATCCAGTATCGCGGCGCGATTATCCCGCGTGAAGCGATGCCGCAGTCACGGTAGCAGAAGAATCGGCGCTGCTGCTTCCCGGCTCGCGCTGCGCTTAGCCAGGCTACTGTCTGGCGCTGGCATCAACCCGGACAAAGCGCGCCAGCGCCGCCGGGAAAATCACTGGGCCAACCCCGAGCAATACGTAAAACAGATTTGCCATTAAATCACCGGATAGCCACGCTATCCGGTTTTGCTTTACTGTACGGGCGGAATATCCGTCGCTTCGTTACGCCCTTGCGCAACGTCACTGGTGCTGCTGGACGTCGCTGCGGCCACCGGCGCTGGCGCCATCAGCTTTTCCCACGTCGCCTGCAGATCCTTCATGTTGTATTCCGGCTCGCCCTGCGGCTGCTGCAATACCAGCGCCATATCCTGCGACAGCTGCTGCCGCAGATACTGGTTCAGCATGTCGACCGTCAGTGAATTGAGAAACTCCTGGCGCAGCTTCTGATACTGCTCGGGCGCGATATCCACCACCTGATTTTGCAACGAACGCATCCGCTGGCTAATCAGGATCCAGGTATCGGTGCGCGCATAGGTGGCGAACAGCTTCTGTAGCTCGAGGTTTTTCTGCGCGATCAGGGCATCAAACTCCTCCTGCGGCAGGCCGTTATCGCGTACTTTCGCCAGCTCGCGCGCTACGGTGGTTAAGTTGGCGTTCAGGCGCTCGCCCGGCGATTCGATATTGATCGCGCACTGGGCGCGCTGATAGAGGACGCGGCAGTCAAAGCCCAGGCCGATATCCTTAATATTACTTTTGCTCAGATTCTGCTGTACGTGCCAGAACAGCGCTTCCCGGGCCAGATCGTCACGCCAGTAGCGCTGTAGCGCTACCGAGTCGCGGATCGGCTGCCACGGCGCATCCCACATCAGCGACAGCTTATCCTGGCGCACCGCATCGGTCATGATGCTGACCGGCGTCGTCGGCAACGGCGACAGCGTAGGAACCGCCACCGGCGTTTCGCGCTTGCCCTTCAGGCCGCCGAACGTTTTGTTGATTTGCTCCGCGACGCTGCGGCTGTCCACGTTGCCGACCACAATCAGGGTCATGGCATCCGGCGTGTACCACTTGTGGTAATAGTCTTTTAGCTGGGCAATATCCACCGGCTGCTTCAGCGGCGCCGCCGGATCGTGCCCCAGCATGGTGGACCCTTTCAGCCGATAGCGCCACCAGCCTTCTTTGGTATCCGCAGGCCAGGTCGCCACCATATCTTCGCCCTGCAGCGCGTGGTTGACCGCTTCCGGGGTGATCGACATTTTACCGCTGGCGCTGGCCAGCCAGCTCAGCGCTTCTTTCAGCAGATCGTTACGGTTATTCGGTAGGCTCAGGTTAAACAAACTGTAGTCATAAGAGACGATGGCGGGCGGCAGAGGACGCTTCGGGTCAATACTCTGCTGCCATAGCGAGCGGGCCTGCATGGTCGGGAGGCCGCCGTTTTGCGTCAGCGCGAGACGCGGGATAAAGTGGCTAAAGCCGCTCTGCTGAGTGCTTTCGCTCAGCGAGCCAATATTCACGGACAGGCGAACTTCGATACGATCGCTGGGACGCTGCGGGGTGGCCAGAACCTGCCACTGAAACCCATTCGCCAGTGTCCCCTGTTGCCAGGCCGGGTCCGGCTGGAGCGCTTCTGCCTGCACATAACCGACCGTCGCCAACATCAGCAAACCACCGGTTAAGAGTCGAATTTTTGTGCCCTGCATGTGAACCCCTGATGAACATTCCTGGTTACAACAGCGGCCCACGGGAGGGCCGCCGAAAAAATATGGTGAGTTAAGTACGTCGGTTAGACCACACGGAGATGAAAATGTCGCATGTTGACGTGAAATAATCATAAGGGTCACCGCCGCGCATGCGGCAGCGACCCCTAATTATGCGCAGGAGCCCATAGTCCAGCAAGGAACTATGGGCCTAACAGATGGATTTATGAGGATAATTCGTGCGATTTGTTTACCGGCGTACGGTTATTCAGCACATCATCGAGCTGCTGTGAGTCCAGCTCTTTAACCCATTTCGCGACCACAATAGTCGCTACGCCGTTACCTACCAGGTTGGTCAGCGCGCGCGCCTCGGACATAAAACGGTCGATGCCGAGGATGAGCGCCAGACCGGCGACCGGCAAATGGCCGACGGCGGAAATCGTCGCCGCCAGGACGATAAAGCCGCTGCCCGTTACCCCCGCCGCGCCCTTCGAGGAGAGCAACAGCACCACCAGCAGGGTTATTTGATGGAAAATATCCATATGGCTGTTCGTGGCCTGAGCGATAAACACCGCCGCCATCGTCAGGTAGATTGAGGTTCCATCGAGGTTAAAGGAGTACCCCGTCGGGATCACCAGCCCCACCACCGACTTACGGCAGCCCAGCTTTTCCATCTTATCGAGCATACGCGGCAGCGCCGACTCGGATGAAGAGGTGCCCAGCACGATCAGCAGCTCTTCGCGGATATAGCGGATAAATTTAAAGATGCTGAAGCCGGTGGCTTTGGCGATTGACCCCAGCACCACCACCACAAACAGGATGCAGGTGATGTAGAAGCAGACGATCAGCTGGCCGAGCTGCACCAGCGTACCGACGCCGTATTTCCCGATGGTAAAGGCCATGGCTCCGAAAGCGCCAATCGGCGCCAGGCGCATAATCATATTGATGATGCCGAAGATCACCTGTGAGAAGCTTTCGATAACGTTAAAAATCAGCTGGCCTTTGCTGCCGAGGCGGTGCAGCGCGAAACCAAACAGCACCGCAAACATCAGCACCTGCAGAATGTTGCCGCTGGCGAAAGCGCCAATCACGCTGCCGGGGATAATATCGAGCAAGAATGCCACGATCCCCTGGTCCTTCGCCTGTTCGGCGTAAACCGCCACAGCCTTCGCGTCGAGGGTCGCCGGGTCAACGTTCATTCCGGCGCCGGGTTGCACCACGTTAACGATAATCAGGCCGATGATCAGCGCAATGGTACTCACGATTTCAAAGTAGAGCAGCGCCACCGCGCCGGTGCGGCCGACGGCCTTCATGCTCTCCATCCCGGCAATCCCCGTCACGACGGTACAGAAGATAACCGGGGCAATAATCATTTTAATCAGCTTAACGAAGGCATCGCCGAGGGGTTTCATCTGCGCACCCAGTTCCGGGTAAAAATGGCCCAGCAGAATACCGATCGCTATGGCCGAGAGAACCTGGACATAGAGGCTTTTAAAGAAAGAGATTTTCATAGGGTGTCCTTTGGATATAACCACAGACCGTGAGGGGGTATTGCGTCCGTGGCTTAAAAATAACACCCATGAAACATTTCAGAAATAACGAGTGATGAAATTGCAATGTAATTGTTAATTTATTTGAACTGACTCGCGTAAGCTAACAATACGTTTACAAACTTGCATCCTCTACGGCGGCGGGTAAAAAGCGAGCGATAAAAGCCTCAGGCGGCATGGCGCAGCCAAAAAGATACCCTTGCACCGTCTCGACGCCCGCCTCCTGCAGCCAGCGATACTGCTCATCGGTTTCGACGCCCTCCGCGACGATGTGCAGATTCAGCCCCCGCGCCAGCTGGATAATCGCGGGCACCATGCTGATGTCATCAGGTAGCATATCGATAAAGACTTTATCGATTTTCAGAATATCCACCGGCAGCGATTTAATATGCTGCAGTTGACGCAGGCCGGCATAGCCCATACCAAAGTCATCCAACGCGATCCGCACGCCCGCTTCACGTAGCGGACGCAGCAGGGAAATCATGGCCTGCGGGTCGTCTATTCGACGACTTTCGGTGACTTCGAGTATCAGCGTCCCTGGCGCGATACGATAGCGCGCGAGCAGCGCCAGCATTTCCGCGCCGCGATCGTGATGCAGCAGCTGTAGCTGCGACACGTTGACCGATAGCGGCAACATGATCCCCTGGTTTTGCCAGGCGGCAAGCTGTCGGCAGGCCTCTTCCATCACCCAGTAGCCGACCGGGACGATCAGGCCGCAGGCTTCGATACGCTCAATCAGATCGCCCGGCAGCGACCAGCTCCCGTCAGCCTGACGCTGACGCAGCAGCGCCTCTGCACCGCAGACCTCGCCGCTGGCGGTATCCACCTGCGGCTGCAGCCAGATGGCAAACTGCTGATTATCAAGCGCCGTTAAAATATCGTGCTCTTCCATCAGGCGGCGCTGCGCTTTTTCCATCTGTTCTGGATCGAAGAACTCAATCTGATTTTTACCTTTACGCCGCGCGGTGACGGCGGCGGAAAACGCCCGGCGATAGAGCTGTTCGCCGTTAATTTCACCGTGAAACATCGCAATGCCGACGCTGGCGCAGGGGCGCAGCTGGATGCCGTGCAGCGGTAAACGTTCGCTTAAGACAGTAAGTACTTGCTTACTTAACGTCACCGCCTGCCAGGGTTCGGTAATTCCGTGGGCCAGAATCGCAAAATCGTAGCCGCTCACCTGGGCCAGCACCATCTGCGTCGGGATAACCGCCCGCAGCTTTTCGACGAGCGTCAACAGTAGCATTTCGCGCTGCGTCTCTTTAAGTACGCCAGCGGTATCCTGCAGCGTTTCGCAGGCGACGATCAGCAGTGCAGACGGCTGCGGACGGGCGACGGTTTGCTCAAGCATGGCCATCAGAAAGGCTTTGTTCGGCAGCTCGGATACCGGGAAACGGGTCGACTGCAAAGAGAGCTCGTCGTGCATGCGCAGCAGCGTCTGCTGGTTGCGGTTGTAGCTACGCACCAGCATGCCGATTTCATCATCATGATGTAAACGCGGCAGCGTGAGCTGATGGCCCAAACGCTCATGCTGCGGGACATCGTTCAGCTCACGGGCGATTTTACGCAGCGGGCGGACGATCAGGCGGTTGATACACCAGGTGATCGCCACCGTCAGAATCAGCACCAAGAGTAAGTAAGCAGTCACTAACGTTGCCAGCGCGCTCATGACGAATTTATACATGCGGTAGGAATCGGCCTGCAGCACCAGATAGGCCAGCGGCTGCGGGTTCGCCGGACGTTCAAGGGAGTAAATTGGCAGTGAAATCTGCACCGGCAGTTCGAACATGCGGGTGATCGTCACCGGCACCGGGCGTTCGGGAATAAAACGCATCCGCAGCGCCTGGAACTGGTTGGGCAACACGACATCCGCCCGGCTGACGATGCCCGCGGGCTGAATACGGCTCAGAATGGCTTCCGCCTCAGGGATATCGGCTTTCAGGATAGCCGCTGACAGCGGTTCGCGAACGGAACGCGCGATGCTTTCTAACTGCGTGGCCGTGGTAAAGCGACTCTGCTGAACGAAGTGGAACAGCAGAATAGAACAGAAGACCAGTACAAACGCCATGGACACGCTCGCGACCATCGCCATCTGTTTAATTGTAAGTGAACGGCTGACGCGCAACGGGGGTTCTCCACTGAAACTGAACGTATATCCGACGAAAATCCATCCACGCCGGTCATTTTCAGGCTGATTATATACTCAAATTATTCGCCCGCGCCCGCAGGGCGCAAAGCCATGCCTTCGGGACGTTTTCCCGGAGGCGGCGCGGTGCGCCTGTGCGGGCTACAAAACCCAAAACCGCACGGACCCGTAACCGGGGGCATTCCCGGGTGGCGGCTGACGCCTTACCCGGGCTACAAAACCGTCCGGGCGACAAGTTCACCACCGCCATCGGGCCGGTAGCCTGGACAGGCGCCCCTCGCGACGCCTCCGGGATGCAGCGCGCAGTGCAGCTTCAGCGCCACCGGAAGGGAAATCTGCGTGCCTGACCGAAGGCAACGAGTATACGCGAAGAGCGCCGTGGAGTGGCGCCCTGTCGCATAATTCAGTCTAATCTGCTACCAGTCGGCGTAAGGCACCAACGGCTGCGGTGGCATATCCATATCGCCCTGCCAGCCGGAAGCTGAATAGCGGACGTACAGCAGCGCGTGGCTCGGGGTGTAATCCTTCGCCTGCTGAATATCCACCGCCGCCCCGACAAACCAGTTGCTGGTGACCCGTCGCTCAATCAGCGCCCGCGCGGTATAGCCGACGCCGGAACTGCTGCTGCCCTCTTCCGTAAGCTGGCTGGCATCATGGCGATACTGCGAGGGAAGCAAATTGAGCAGCGGATAGCGCGCCTCGGTTTTGGTGCGCGAATGGGACCACGACACCGAGCCTCCCAGCTCCCATGACCAGTTCTCCGTCCGCTGACGCCAGGTGACCGGCACCGAGAAGGAGACATATTCCTGCGGACTGTAGTAACCGCCCTGACCCAGGGTATAGCCGCTCAGGTCTTTATCATAGTGCCAGAGCATATTGTTCAGCCCGACGGTGACCCGGCGGTTATCTTCATTAACCACTTTATAGTAGTAGCCGGTCATCCAGCGCACGCGCCAGTTGTCGGCGACGTTTTTCCCGGTCAACTGGTCGACGCCCAGCGAAGACCAGACGCCGTTGGCCTCGCCTTTATCGTAGCTCAGACTCACACCGCCGCCGTCGGCGCGCACTCCGCCCCAGCTCTTGCCGGTATGGCCGTCGTTAGGGTTATCTTTCTGCCCGCCAAAGGCCAGCAGCGAGCTGGAGATGGGGCGTCGGTGGAGGTTAACGGTGTAGCCCAGCGGGCCAACGTCGCTGCTGTAGCTCAGGCCGCCCACCACATCAACGACGTTAAAGCCCATCGGCGTAGTGCCGATATCGCCGCTCCAGGTCTCGTTCTTCCAGCCCACCGCGACGCTGGCGCCGCTATCGCTCTGGTGTTTGCTGCCGCCGGTACAGGCGATTTCGCCGCAGGTACCCCAGCTCGGCGAATAGCTGCCGTCGCTCTTCGTCGAAAAGCTCCCGGCATTCATATTCACCAGATCGGTACGGAAGAACATGCGCCCGTCGGCCAGCGGCGCGTCCACGTGCAGCATGGTGGTATGCGCTTTCAGGTCGGAATAGCCGCCAGTACCGCTGGAGCCCCAGTAATCATGTTCGAGGGTGACATTAAGATCCTGCTGACGATAAAGATCGGCGGCGTCGCTGCGGATCCCGCGTTTCAGCCAGTCATCGCTGCTATCGTTACGCGTCAGCCGCGTAAAGGTGTCGTTATCCTGCGGGCGCTCGCGGGCAACGCCGGAGGCCACCATTGCATCTTTATAGCCTTCCAGCGCCTGCTGCGGCTCGTCGTTCTGCGCCTGAAAACGCGCGGCGTCGCGCAGCACCAGCGCGCTTTCCATTGACGGCGGCTGCGCTTTCGCCTGCGGCACGATGCGGGCGAAGGTTTGCTGCGCCTGAGCGCGATCGCCCAACCCGGCCTGCGCCAGGGCGAGACGCCGCTGCATATTGATAGAATCGATGTCTTCGCCCTTGAGCTGCGCCACCTGGACGCGGGCGGCGTTTTTATCGCCATCGGCAAGATACACTTCCGCCAGGCCCAGACGCGCATCGCCGTTGTCCAGCTGCTGGCCCAGCACCCGCTGATATTGAGCAATCGCCGTCTGGCTGTCGCCGCGCTGCTGCGCCCAGTCCGCCAGCGTCAGCGCGTAGCGCACCGACGCCGGCTGCTGTTGAATCAGCGCGATGGCCCGGTCTTCCTGGCCGTCGTCGCGCAGCTGGTTTGCCTGACGCAACACGTTATCGCTTTGCAGGCGCGCCTCCAGCTCGCGGATATTGTCCGTCCACTGCCCGCGCGGCAGGGCGTTAATCTGCGCCAGCGCCATCTCATCCTGATTATTCCCGGATAGATAGAGGCCGTAGGCGTAAACCCGGTCGGCATCGCCGGGCTGGCGGTTGACCATCGCGCGCATGATCGCATCGGCTTCGCTGCGGCTGCCCGCGCTGACCAGATCCCGCGACAGGCGGTAGGCGATCCACACGCTATCCGGGTCCAGCGCCAGCCGTCTGCGCTGCACTTCCGCCGCCTGCGCCCAGTTGCCCTGGCTCTCCAGCGCTTCGGCCTGTTTCTCCAGGCGATCGTTGATCAGGCTGCGTTCAATATCATCAATGCTGCGCCGCTGGCCCGGCGACAGGCTGGCGATATACGCGCTGGCTTTTTCCGGCGATTCGCCGCGATACAGATTCGCCAGACCGCGCACCGCCAGGCTGTTGCCGCGATCCATTCGCAGCGCGCGCTGGTAGTAACGCTCCGCCGCCGCATTTTCTTTACGCGCCGCCGCCACGTCGCCCAGCCCCAGCACCGCATAGCTATCGGTATTGTCTATACGCTGCGCCTGGGCGTAATGATTTTGCGCCTGCGCCAGCTGGCCGCTTTTCAGGGCGCTATCGCCCTGCTTAATCAGCAGCCAGTAGCGGTTAGTCTTGAGCAGGCTGTCCCACTTATCGCGGCTCGGGCTATCCGGGTCCATTTTGATGGCTTTACTCAACTGGGCGACCGCCCGCGCCCGATCGCCGCGCTGAGAATACGCCTGCCCCAATGCGCCAACCGCGTCGCTGTCTTTGGCATCCGCCCGTACGGCCTGCTGCAAATCGGCCACGGCCACCGAACCTTTCCCGGCCTTCACCGCCGCCAGCCCCTCCGCGCGATCGCGGAACGTCGGGTCTTTTAGCTGCGTCTGCTGCTGAGCGAGCAGGACGCGGGCATTCGCCGAGGTGGAACCGGTGGGAAACTGCATGAGAAAGCGCTGCAGCGCCTGCACGCTGGCCCGGCTGACCGGCATGCTTTTCACTTCGTTAAACCAGATATCCGCCGCGATACCGCGGCCCGCCGCCGAGCGCGACATCTGCTCCAGATAAGCAAATCCCTCTTCCGGCTTATTATCGCCAAACATCTGTTTCGCCAGCGCCGTTTGCAGCGAGACGTTGCCCGGCAAGCGGGCATTAAGTTTTTTCAGCTGATTGATGCCTTCGTTATGACGGGCGGGCAGCCGCGCCACCAGCGTCCAGTACTCAATCGCCGCATCATCATCATCAGGAACGCCGTTAAACAGCTTCTCGTAAGCGGCGATGGCCTCATCAACCTTCCCGGCCACGCCCAGCAGGCGCGCCTGCTGCAGCTCCTGGCGACCATCGCCGGTGCTGCTTTTCATCTCGTCGCGCGAGGCTTTCAGCTCAGGCGATTCCGGCGCCAGCTTCGCCAGACGCTCCAGCTGCTGCTTCGCGCCGGCGGTATCGCCCTGGCGGAGAAGATAACGCATCCGCGCGGCGACAACGTCCGGGTTATTGGGGTCGATCAATTCCAGGCGGTAGAGCGACTGGCGCACCAAATCCTCACGTTTGCTGGCCTCGCCGAGGCGGACCTGCTCCAGTAGATGCTCCTGAACAGGGGTAGTCGCGGCATGCGCCAGCGGCATCAGCGCGACGCCCAGGGAGAGAGTGAATAAGCTTAGTGAGAACTTGTGCATTCCTGGTTCCAGTCAGGCCGTAATTCACCGCCGGCGGTGAAACGAAAACGGTGTTGATCCCATCCCTGGCCGAAAAGGGTCAGGACCGCGCTGTAGTATGCATCCGCCCCGGGATAGTCATCGGCGACGCGCTGGCGCTGTATGGCGCGGGCATCTTCCTTCTGCAAGAACGGCAGTAACGCCGCGGAGAAGCCGACCGGGCCATTGCCGGTGGTTTTACCGGTCGCGATGTTGGTTTTTTCCGGCGGCACGCCCTGTGAAACCGTCTGAGCCGCCATCGGTTTAAAGCGCGCCAGCAGGGGGGCTTTTTGCTTATCGCCGTCATCGAGCATACCGGTCCACAGATAGACGCGGATGGCGTCATAGCTGCCGATAATCGGTTTATCCGCTTTCAGCTGCCAGCCTTTCCCTTTCTGGTAGCGCACCCAGTCAGGCGAGAAGCCTTTTGGCGCGGTCTCCAGCAGCAGGCGCAGATTGTTGTCGCGTATTTTCGGCCAGGGCGCGCCAAACGCGGCAAAATAGGTTGCCAGCTGCGGCGGTAGGTAGCTGGGATTAAAACGCCAGCCGCCGTCATCGACAAAGCCGACTTTTCCCGGCAGCACCAGCGGCCCCAGCCCCGGCACCGTGGCCACTTCTTCGGCGGCAATGCGCGCCAGCAGCGCTTTGCCGACTTCCGTATAGTGAGGCGTTTGCCACAGACGTCCGGCTTCCAGCAGCGCCCAGGCTATCCACAGGTCGGAGTCCGAGGCGGAGTTGCTGTCCAGCACCGTCCACTGATCATCGCTCTTTTTCCCCCACAGCCAGCCCGGCAGGTGCGCGCGCAGGTCGCCCTCGGCAAGGTTGTTTTGCGTCCACTCGAACAGCTTGCGGAAACCGTCGCGATCGTTAGCCGCCAGAGCAAAGAACAGCCCGTAGCTTTGCCCTTCCGAGGTGGTGATTTTTCGCGCATCGCTGGGATCGATAACCCGACCTTCGGCGCTGACGTACTCTTTTTTAAACTGCTCCCAGGCCGGCCACTGGCAGGCGGCGCTCACCTGCGCCGCCGCCAGCATCAATACCGATAACACCACACTACGTACCGCGTTCATCATCAATTACTCATCATCAAGATCGAGGCGGCGACGGCTGATAATACGCAGCATGCGCCACAGTACCCATGCCAGCAGGACGATGCTGACCGCCGCCAGAATCGCCAGCAGCACCGGATGGCTGGAGAGTGCAAACCAGATGCGTTCGAACCACGGCAGGTGGCCGATATAGTAAATATCGCCCACCCTCAGGCTGTTAACGCCCGACTCACGAATGACCGCAACGGAACCAAACATCGCCGCGCGTTTACCGCTGTCGTTAAGCGCCTGGGTCAGCAGTTCGTTGCCGCGCGGGCTGTCGGCCAGCAGCGCCACGACGCTGCGCTGATCGTTGTACGGCGACTGGAAGCCAATAATCGCCGCCATCGGCCCGGTCGACGTGACGTCGGTGCGGGTATTCGGCGTTCTGGCCTCGGTATCGGGATAGATGCTGGCCAGATCGTAGTGGCGCATCGGCATTTTCACCCAGCTTTTGGTCGCTTCAACCAGCAGGTTGATTTTCGTGTCGTCCTTCAGCGCCTGCGGAATGGAGCCAATCAGCAGCAGGTCGGCGTCTTTGTCCTTAATCTGGCCGCCGTCGTCGGTCATGCGCAGGTTAATGGCCGCCAGGCCGGTTTGCGCGCCAATGCCGCCGGCCGTCTCCAGCAGCGTGGCAACCTGGCCCTCGGTCGGCGATTTGGGCACCACGACCAGGGTATCGGCGAGATCGGCCATCCGGCTGTACGGGAAGCCCGCGTTAGCAAAAACGCGCAGATCCGGCATCGCCATAAAGTGATAGTACTTCGAGAAGTCGATGGTCGAATCATCGCCAATCACTACGTGGTTCTGCACCGGCTGGAAGGTAATACAGTTATCGATGGAGCCGCCCGGCATCGGGTTCATATACTGGAAGTCGAAGCGCAGCTGATTCATGGCGCCGAGGCGCAATGCCGGGATCGTCACTTCCGTTTTGCCGTCCAGCAGCCCCTGCAGCACCGGCAGGCGTAGTATCAGCTTATTCACATCCTGCGAGCTGTTGAGGCTGAAGGACTGTAAGAACTGATCGTTAAGGCTGATATCCATGCGCGAGCTGTCCTTAATTGGCGGCATGGTGTAGCGATAGTTCAGGTTCATATCGATGCCGTTGGCGCGCAGCAGGTAGAGGTCCGGCGGCAGGTTCAGCGCCACGTTGATGGAATCCGGCACCAGGCCGCTGGATTGCAGCTGCTGTTCGTAGGTTTTCAGCTCAGCAAAGGTCACCGCCCGATCGGTACGCACCCAGTTTGGCGCATCGTACGGTTTACGCGCCTGCAGCTGTTTGACATCGTCAATCGTCACGCTGCTGCCGCGGAACAGAATATTGCCCTGGGCTATCCCCTTCGCCGCCTGCAGCAGGTCTTTGTCATCCCGTCCGAAGACCACCAGCAGCTTGATGTACGGGTTATCCGGGTGGTCGATCATTTCAATCGTCGGCGCCTTGACCGGCGGATGCTCGCGCAGGAAGTCCGGGCGCTTATCGTTGGTCGCGAAAACAATGGCGTTACGGTCCGGCAGTTGGTTGAACTGGACCGGGAACTGCTGGCCGCGCCAGCCCGCCTTGCTGCCGAACCAGGAGGCGATAATGGCTGCCGCCTGCTGCTGCAGGACATCCGGCGCGGAGGCGAAAACCATCGGCAGCGTCAGCTGGCGGTTATCGCGCGAATCGTAGAACGGCACCGGGAAATGCGAAAGATCGTTGCGCACGTTAAGCGACTGGTAGGTTAAATCCAGATAGCTTTCGCGACCGACGTCCAGCCACAAGGTGCTGCTGGCTGGGTTTTCACACACATCGCGATAGTGGCCGACAAACTCAAGACGCACGCGGTTAAAGTCGGTGATATAGAGCGGATCGATAGGGATCTGCGCGCTGACTTTTTTGCCCAACTGCTCTTTGGTGACCGGCAGCACGCCCATCAGCTCATCGTTAAGATAGACCTTCAGCTGCGACTGCACTGGCAGCAGCGACGGAGAGGGCGTGTAGTCGAGATTCAGCAGCGCTTTCGCCACCACTTCATCGCTGCGCATGCCGAACTCGACCGAACCCTCAGGGCGCGCGCCGCGCAGCACCATGCTGCCCGGAGGTGGGGCGATTTTAGCGAAGGTCAGCTTCACGTCGCGGGTCGGGGCGTTATCCAGCACCACCACCGGCGCCGCCGGGTCGGCAAGCGTCGCCGTGGGCTGGCTGTCCGCCACCGTACCGGCGATACCGGGTACCGTCGTCGTCTGCACGGCCTGCGCCGTCGGTTCCGCATACGATGCGAAGGAGGACCAGCCGCCAATGCCCACCGCTACTGCACAAATCAAAGAGAGTTTTCTGTTCATCGCATTATCATCATTGTTGAGCCATCGCCGGTTCTGCCGAGAGTGTCGCCGCAGCGCGTTCCGGACGGCGCGGAATAAACGAAACAAACCAGGCCACCAGCATGGTGAGCGAGCGGAAAATACCCTTCACCGACGGCGGGGAGAACTCCGCCAGGTGACGATATCCACGGAACCCCAGCTTCAGGATATCCAGCAGGCTTTCCATCGGCTTATCTTCCGGGAAGCTATCCTGCCAAAGCGCCCACGTATCTGCGCGGGCAAACGTACACTGTACAAAATCGATATGTTGTTGATTGCTTAACGGCAGCAGCTGTAGCCCAACCTCGCTGCCGTTGACCCGCGCAACCCGCACCAGGAAGGCGTACTCCTGCTGCCCGCGCTTCAGCAGCAGCTTGACGTGCTGGCTTTCCAGCACCTGCGCCTCGCCGTGAATTTTGACGCCGAGGCCGCCGTCGGAGTAATCATGGACGGTACAGGAGAACAGGTGCCCATCTTCGCGGGCAATCGCCGCCGGCATCGACATCTCCACGCGGTGCGATCGCCGCACCTGCTTGCTTTCAACCGAGACCGCCACCGCGCCGCCGAGGATAATCAGGTTATAGAACACCCAGATAATGCTCACCCAGACGGTCAGGATTTCGTTTTCCGGGCCGTACATAAAGCGCCAGATCCCTACCCCGACGCCGACCAGGTTCAGCAGCACGAGGTAGATATAGGGACGCGAAATCACCCAGTCGACGTACTCGTCCTCCACCAGTCCGCCTTTCGCCGTCACGTTGAATTTACCCTTATGCGGGTTAATCAACGCGACAAAGGTCGGCGGCGCGATATACCACGCCAGCACCGTTTCATAAATTTCACTCCAGAAAGAGTGGCGGTATTTGCCCTGAATCTTCGAGTTGGTCAGACTGGCGTGAATCATATGCGGCAGCACGAACAGGGCGATCATCAGGGCAGGCGCATAGATGATATAGGCGTGCAGCAGCAGAAACGCCAGCGGCGCGGTCAGGAAGATCAGCCGCGGAATACCGGATAGAAAGTGCAGCATCGCGTTGACGTAGCAGACGCGCTGCGCCAGCTTCAGCCCTTTGCCAAACAAGGGGTTATCAAGGCGGAAAATTTGTACCATCCCGCGGGCCCAGCGGATGCGCTGGCCAATATGCGCCGACAGGCTCTCCGTCGCCAGACCAGCCGCCTGCGGGATACGCATGTAGGCTGAAGTGTGCCCGCGGCGGTGCAGGCGTAGAGAAGTGTGGGCGTCTTCCGTCACCGTTTCCACGGCAATGCCGCCAATTTCATCCAGCGGGCCGCGGCGGATCACCGCGCAGGAGCCGCAGAAGAAGGTCGCATCCCACATGTCGTTCCCGTCCTGCACCAGTCCATAAAACAGCGTGCCTTCGTTCGGCGTTTTGCGAAATCGCCCCAGGTTGCGCTCAAACGGGTCCGGGGAGAAGAAGTGGTGCGGCGTCTGCATCATCGCCAGCTTCTTCTCTTTCAGGAACCAGCCCATGGTCATCTGCAGAAACGAACGGGTCGGCACGTGGTCGCAGTCGAAAATCGACACGAACTCGCCCTTGGCGTACTTCAGCGCGTTGTTGATATTGCCGGCTTTCGCGTGCTCATGGGTGGTGCGCGCAATGTAGTGCACCCCGACGTCTTTGGCGAACTGGCGGAACTCTTCGCGCCCGCCGTCGTCGAGGATCCAGATATTAAGCTTGTCCTTCGGCCAGTCGATCCCCTGCGAAGCGTAAATGGTGTTTTTCACCACGTTGAGGTCTTCGTTATAGGTCGGCACGAAAATATCGACCGTCGGCCACTGCGCCATATCCTCCGGCAGCGGGACCGGCTGACGGTTCAGCGGCCACACGACCTGGAAATAGCCCAGCACCAGCACCACCCAGGCGTAGGTTTCAGCAAACAGCAGAATTATCCCGCACACCAGGCTCACGGGGTCATCCCAGTTGAGCGTCGAGGTGTAGCGCCACCAGATGTAGCGGCAGGAGACAGTCAGCGACAGCACGATCAGCATCAGGGCCGAAAAGCGCCCAGGAATGCGCCGCACCAGCAGCGCTACGCCCCACAGGAGCAACAGGAAAATAAACTGCGAGAGCGGATTAAACGGCTGGGTAATGCAGAGCAGCGCGAGGATCAGCGAGAAAAAGGTTATTGCGCCCAGAATAAGCCGCCGTATCTTCGGATTCAGGTGCCCCAGCTCTTTATGCTTATCCAGATGGCCGGTACGGGCGTTGACCTTTTCCGGCAGCTTTTCCAGCCACTGGGCGTAGCGCCCCTGGACGCCTTCCAGCGCCGCCAGGGAACGCCAGTTAATCTTTTTATCCGGCTCCGGTACCCGCGTCGCCAGCAGCCACACGGCTTGCAGCAGGTAGCGAATCGGGTCCAGCGGGCGCGGCCGATGCGGATTAATATGCGGGAAAAACTCGCCGTGACGTTCGCGGATAGCCTGCCAGCGCGGCGTTTCCAGCGGCATAAACGCCCATGCCAATGACGCCCACAGGCAGCCCAGCGCGGCCGACAGCCACGAGGCGCCGTGCTGGCGGTAATCAAGATAGCGCTCGCTCAGCCGTTTCCCGACCGGCGGCGCCAGCAGCAGCGCGCTCAGGCGAATCATTCCGCCCCCTTCCCGGCGTAGTGCAGCAGACACCAGTTGGCAAGCGTCAGTATCTCCTCCGCCGCCAGCGAGTCCTGGCGGTATTCGCCGAGGGGCTGCTTGGCCGCCAGACACTCCGCCATCGCCTCATCACGATGGATAGTCACCGGCAAAATGCGCCGCTGGCTCTCCAGCCACAGCTGATACAAATCCTCCTGCAGCTGGCTGCCGACGCGCAGATCGTTAATCAAAATATCGCTATTGACCGGCAGCGCCTGCTGATGGAGACGAATATGGCTATTGCCGTCCGGGTGGACCACGACCAGCGTGCGGTCGCAGACGTTGATCAAGGAGCGGGTCAGCGGGGAATAACCGTCCGGCAGGTCAATCAGCAGCCAGCGGTGATCGCCCTGCTGGTGGAGCTTCTGCACGATCCCGGCCATCGGCGCCAGCGTCGGCTGGAGCCGCTCAATATTTTCGCGCTCGCCCGGCGTCAGCTGACCAAAAGGCAACAGATCGATATGCGAAGTATAGCGCAGCCCGGCGTCGCGCCAGTCGGTGCCGTCGATCGTGGCGCGCGCCCAGCCCGCTTTGTGGCTGAAATCGACGTTGAAAAAGAAGCGCAGCATGTTGTCCGGGCTGGCGTCCACCACCAGTACGGTTTCACCAAGTAACTGCAGCGCCCAGGCCAGCGCAGCGGTAATCGACGTGGTGCCAGTACCGCCGCGCACGCCCTGTAATCCCAGAATCGCCATCGATGGCTTCCTTACTTTTTCTCTGCTAATTCAGCCAGTAATGGCCAACGTTTTAGCGCCGCGGTTAACTGCTCGCGTCGGGAAATATCGTGGTAGTTAATATCAGGCAGGGAAAATGCCCGGCTTAACGCCAGGAAATCATTTTGAAAGGTGTAGCCCAAAGTCGCATCGGTGGGTACAGCAGGCTCTTTTGCTGGCATTTCTCTGTCCGTTGGAAAATACAATAAATTAAACCGAGAGGCGTAAGTTCATCCTTAAAATATGTTTACATGCTAAAACTGATGTCCTTTAATTTCAATGTTAGGTTTACTCTGACGCTTTCGCTAGTAAACTAATCAAGTGTAAATCAAGTCTCACGAGGGACGCCGTGGATATCGTATATTCTTTGGGTATTTCATCATTATGGGACGAAGTATGCCATATGCCCGTGGGTGGAGTATGGTGGCTGAATGTCGACCGCCATGCCGACGCGGTAAGCCTGCTCAACCATACGCTGGCTGCCCAGGATAAACAGAGCCAGGTTGCAGCGATAGTCATGGGCGAGAACCCCAATAAAATCATTGCACCTGGGAAAGATCGCGGCCCAGAAAAGATCGCATTATTTAGCATGCCGAACCGCTTTGAGGGGCTGGCAGAAATGCACCGTGATTTAGTTTGCTCCCTCGAACCTGGCAATTATTTGTTTATTCTGCTATGCGCTGAAAATGCCTGGCAGAATATAAAAAGCGAAGATCTATGCAATTGGGTTGAAAAATCATATCGCTGGACTAATTATCATCGTTGTTCATTATTAGTACTTAATTCCGGGCACGATATCGATAAGCAACTCTCCCCTTTACTACGCGAGTACCGCTCGCTTTCCGGCCTGGCAAGTATTCGTTTCCAGGGGGATAACCACCTGTTCGATATCGCCTGGTGGGGGAGTGAAAAAGGCATCAGCGCCCGGCAGCAGCTCATTATTCTCCAGGATGAGAACGGCTGGCGGCTGGCGCAGGATGAAGAAACGGTGGTGCAGCCGCGCAGCGATGAGAAAGTCATTCTCAGCAATCTGCGCGTACTGGAGGGGGCGCCCGCGCTTTCTGAATACTGGACGCTGTTCGATACCAACGACGCCGTTTTCAACGCCGGGAGGATGGCGCAGGCGGCAACGCTGATCTTCTCCATTACCCAGAATGAGCAGATTGAACAGCTGGGACGCTATATCCATACCCTGCGCCGCCAGCGCGGCAGCGCGCTAAAAATTGTCGTCCGCGAACAAACGCCAAGCCTGCGCGCCACCGATGAACGCCTGCTGCTGAGCAGCGGCGCCAATATGGTTATTCCCAGCGGCGCGCCGCTATCCCGCTGCCTTACGCTTATAGAAAGCGTTCAGAAACAGCAATTTACCCGCCATATCCCGGAAGATTTTAATACTCTGCTGACCTGGAGCCAGCCGCTAAAACTGCGCGGCTACCAGAAATGGGAGGCCTTCTGCGAAGCGGTGCACAATATTATGGCCAACACCATGCTGCCCGCCGATGGCAAAGGCGTGATGGTGGCCCTGCGCCCGGCGCCCGGCCTGCGCGTAGAGCAGGCGCTGACCCTGTGTAAGCCCAACCGCATGGGCGACATTATGACCATCGGTAACAATCGCCTGGTGCTGTTCCTGTCATTTTGCCGGGTGAACGACCTGGACACCGCGTTAAACCATATTTTCCCTTTACCAACCGGCGATATTTTTTCTAACCGTATGATTTGGTTCGAAGATAAACAGATAACGGCTGAAATCATGCAGATGCGCGGAATTCTGCCGGAGAACTGGAATACGCCGCTGCCTGTCTCGCTTGGCAAAAATGAAACCATCAACGCGACCCATGACGGGCGAAGCTGGCGGCGAAATCCCGAGCCGCACCGTCTGTCCATTGATGGGGAGCCAACCTTATGATGTCAATCGCCGATATTATTCAGTTGGTCGTCCTGTGCGCCCTGCTGTTCTTCCCGCTGGGATACCTGACGCGCCACTACCAGCGGCGTATTCGCACCACCTTAAGACTGATGTTCTTTAAACCCCGTTATGTCAAACCGGCTGGCGTGCTGCGCCGGGAAGCGGCATCCAGGCAAGGCAAATCAACGAAATGACCAAACCCAAAACACCCACCGCGTCGCTTCCGCTCTGGCGGTACTGGCGAGGCTTATCTGGCTGGAACTTCTACTTTCTGGTGAAGTTCGCTTTGCTATGGGCGGGATACCTCAATTTTCATCCCATGTTAAACCTGGTGTTTCTGGCCTTCCTGCTGGTGCCGATTCCACAGTATAAGCTGCACCGCATCCGCCACTGGATAGCGATCCCGCTGGGCTTTATGCTGTTCTGGCACGACACCTGGCTGCCCGGACCGGAAAGTATTGCCAGCCAGGGCTCGCAGATTGCCGGCTTTAGCGCCGACTATATCTGGGATTTGGTGACCCGCTTTATTAACTGGAATATGGTCGGCGCGTTCTTCGTGCTGCTGGTTTTGTGGCTGTTTATCAGCCAGTGGCTGCGGGTGACGGTTTTCGTCTCCGCAATCATGGTCTGGCTGGTCGTCAGCCCGCTGCTGCCCTCTTTCACCCTTTGGCCGGCAGGTCAGCCAACGGCAGCGGCGGCGAACACCGCCGCGAATACGACCGGCGGTACGGCCATCGCGACCAATACCGCGCCGGCGAATAACGATATTCCGCCGCAAACCGAGCCGCCGACGTCAGCCAATCTGACCAACTGGCTGAACGCCTTTTATGCTTCCGAGCAGAAACGTAAAACCACTTTCCCGGACGCGCTTCCGGCCGATGCTCAGCCGTTCGATGTCCTGATTATCAATATCTGCTCGCTCTCATGGTCAGATATTGAATCGGCTGGGCTGACGGACCATCCGCTGTGGAAGCATTTCGACCTGCTGTTCAAAAACTTTAACTCGGCGACCTCTTACAGCGGCCCGGCGGCGGCGCGTCTGCTGCGCGCCAGCTGCGGCCAGCTCTCGCACGCCAACCTCTACCAGCCGTCAGGCAGCGAATGCTATCTGTTTGAAAACCTCGCGAAGCTGGGCTTTACCCAGCAGCTGATGCTCGGTCACAACGGTATCTTCGGCGACTTCCTGAAAGAGCTGCGCTCGCTGGGTGGTATCCAGAGCCCGCTGATGGATCAATCCGGCCTGCCGGTGATTCTGCAGGGCTTTGACGGCTCCCCGGTCTATGATGACCAGGCAACGCTGAACCGCTGGCTGCAGACGCTGGATAAGCTGAATACGCCGCGTACGGCGACCTTCTACAACACGCTGCCGCTGCATGACGGCAACCACTATCCGGGCCAGAGCAAAACCGCGGACTATAAAGCCCGTGCGCAGAAGTTCTTCGATGAGCTGGACAGTTTCTTCACCGAGCTGGAGAAATCGGGACGTAAGGTGCTGGTCATCGTTGTACCGGAACACGGCGCGGCGTTGAAAGGCGACAAAATGCAGGTTTCCGGCCTGCGCGATATTCCCAGTCCTTCCATCACCAACGTTCCGGCGGCGGTGAAATTCTTCGGCATTAAAGCGCAACATCCCGATGCGCCGATAATCATCAACCAGCCAAGCAGCTACCTGGCGATTTCGGAGCTGGTGGTTCGCGCCCTCGACGGCAAGATGTTTGACGAAAACGACATCAACTGGCAGCAGTATATTGCCAACCTGCCGCAGAGCGCGGCGGTGTCGGAAAACTCCAACGCCATCGTCATTCAGTACCAGGGGAAACCGTATGTTCAGCTGAACGGCGGCAGCTGGGTGCCTTATCCGCAGTAAACGAAAAAGGCCGCAGGATTTTACCCCTACGGCCCCGTTCGGGCGCATGCTGCCACTAAGGCAGGCAGATACCCACCGGCTGGCTACTTGCGGTTATCCATCCAGCTCACGATCATGCTGACCAGAATGCCAGCAATCACCGGAGCCGCCAGATCGTCCCACAGCACCATGCCCAACTGAGCGAGCGTCATACAGCCGCCTTGTTGCAATGGCAACCGTTCGCGGCTATCCTCGAATGGTCTAGATGCGAGGTTAGCCCCCGATACGTTGCCAGGTTGATACCAAACAACGTGCGGGGGTTTTCTCTTTCCAGCAACCCATCTCTCTATGCCGCCGGGGTTCAAGCCCCCGCAACATTGCGCCTCACCGGGCGAACCCGGCTTGCCGATGATTCTACTGCTCCGCCCCGGTACCCGCACTCCCCCATTACGCAGCGTGCGAAGCGCATTCCAGGATCGTTTTTGTTTCAGCAATACAACGAAAAAGGCCGCAGGATTTTACCCCTGCGGCCCCGTTCGGGCGCATGCTGCCACTAAGGCAGGCAGATACCCACCGGCTGGCTACTTGCGGTTATCCATCCAGCTCACGATCATGCTGACAAGAATGCCGGCAATTACCGGAGCCGCCAGATCGTCCCACAGCACCATGCCCAACTGAGCGAGCGTCATACAGCCGCCTTGTTGCAATGGCAACCGTTCGCGGCTATCCTCGAATTGTTGAGGTTCGAGAGTAGCCCCCGAAACGTTGCCAGGTTGATACCGAACAACGTGCGGGGGTTTTTCTCTTTCCAGCAACCATCTCTCTATGCCGCCGGGGTTCAAGCCCCCGCAACATTGCGCCTCACCGGGCGAACCCGGCTTGCCGATGATTCTACG